>NZ_CP102509.1:7917574-8276361 GCF_024611995.1 Streptomyces sp. NBC_00162
CGGCGGCCTGTTCGGGCCCGGCGGGCCCCCGGGGGGCAGCCGGACAGGCCTCGGCGCCCGCGCCCCAGGCCGCCACGCAGCCGCCGCCCAAGGCGCAGTCACCTTCGCCGTCGGGCAGGAGCACCCCGGGCTGCGTGCTCTCGGTGGAGTCGGGCGCGGGCCCGTACTACCTCGACCTGGACCGGGTCCGGTCGGACGTCACGGAGGGCCGGGACGGTGTGCCGTTCCGGCTGGACCTGACCGTGGTGCGGGTGTCGGACGGCTGCCGCCCGGTCGAGGGCGCCGCCGTCGACGTGTGGCACGCCGACGTCTCGGGCGTCTACTCCACCGGCGGGGACACCTTCCTGCGCGGCACGCAGGTCACGGACGCGGCCGGGCGGTGCGCGTTTCGCACGATCGTGCCCGGCTGGTACGCGGGGCTCGCGCCGCACATCCACTTCAAGGTGCGCCCCGACCGCCGCACCGAGACGACCTCGCAGTTCTTCTTCCCCGAGGAACTCCTGCTGAGGGTGTACGCGCTCCAGCCCTACGCCCGCCGCTCCGTGCCGGAGCACCCCAACACCCGCGACAGCCGCTACCGGGAATCCGGCGCCGCGATGACCCTGGCTCCCGCACCCGACGGCGACGGTTACCGGGCCGCGTACACCGTGGGCATCGCCTGAGCCCCGCCCCGCACGTCAGACGGCAAGACCTTCGATCAGTTCGGCGCCGGGGAGCTCCGAGAGCAGCTTGCCGGGCGCGATGAGCTTCCCGCGGCGGCGCCCGCTGCCGATCAGGACGTACGGCATGTCGCGGACGGCCGCGTCCACCAGCAGCGGCCAGTCGTCCGGCAGCCCCAGCGGCGTGAGGCCGCCGTACTCCATGCCCGTCAGCTCCACGGCCGTCTCCATCGGGGCGAAGGACACCTTGCGCGCCCCCAGGTGACGCCGGACGGCCCCGTTGACGTCGACCCGGCCGGCGGAGGGCACCAAGCAGGCCGCGAGGGTGGTCTGGCCACCGCGCTTGGCGGCCACCACCACGCAGTTCGCCGACTGGTCCAGCAGCTCCTGCCCGTAGTGCGCGACGAACGCGGCGGTGTCGGCGATGGCCGGGTCGGTGTCCACGTAGAGGATCTGCCCGGCGGGTACGTCTCCCCGCCAGGCGCCGACCGCTCGCGCCACGGGCGCGGTGAGCTCGGCGAGACAGTCGGGGGCGGGGACGGCGTTGTCGAACGGGCCGATGGGAGCACGCATGCCCGCACGCTAACACCGCCCCCAAGGGAGGGGCAGCGGTCGTCAGTCGACCTGCAGCTCGCCCATCCGGCTCCAGCCGGTCGCACCCGCGATGGTGGTGCTGACGATGTCGGGCGTCCGGGTGATCAGGGGGCGCATGGTCTCCAGGGCGGTGCGGAAGTGATCGGAGGTCACGTGTGCCTCCGCCGCGTCGTCCTGGAACGCCTCGGTCAGGACGTAGGTGTCCGGCTCCTCCAGGCTGCGGGACCACTCGAACCACAGGTTGCCGGGCTCGGCACGGGTGGCGCGGGTGAACTCCGCGACCTTCTCGGGCCACTGGTCGACGTATTCGGGCTTGACGGGGAATTTCACCACAATGAAGATCATTCGACCATTGTAGGCATGGGTGGGCATGGGGGGTCTGCCGGCATGTCCGTGGCTGGTCGTCAGGTCGGCGGCTCGACCTTGCCGACCGGGGCACTGGTACGGCGGACGCGTTTTGTTACAGGCGTGTGTTCGCGAATGCATCGGCAAGTGACGCGAATGTGTGGGTGGTTCGAAGAGTGTGGTCATTCCGAGGTGCTGGCGAGGAGGTCTCTTTAAGAAAGCTTGTTGGATAACGCTGACGGGCGGGGCGGCCTTGAATCAACTCCGTTAATCGGTCAGGGTTTCGAGCTGTACCCCCGGAGATTTTCCGGCTCCGGCGGGCTCACGCAACACGCCTTGACGCCCCACACGTCAACACGAGGAGCACTCTCTCCATGTCAACTCACAAGCACGCACGCACCCGTTCACGCGGCTTCCGGGTCCTTGCAGTGGCCACGGGAGTCGCCACTGCAACCGGTGTCTGCATGCTGCTGTCCCCCCTCGCCGGCGCGAACACCCCGGCAGAGGGAACGGTCTACGGGCTCGGCGCACCCGGTGCGCTCAGCGGCAGCTACATCGTCATACTCGACAAGAACGCGGACCAGCAGGCACTCGTCAAGAAGTACGGCGGCGAGCTGAAGCGCACCTACACGTCCGCGGTCAACGGCTTCTCCGCATCCGGGCTTTCGGAGACCGGAGCCAAGCGCCTCGCCGCCGACCCGGCCGTGGGCAAGGTCGTCCAGAACAAGAAGTTCTCCATCAGCAGCACCCAGGACAACCCCCCGTCCTGGGGCCTCGACCGCATCGACCAGACGGCGACCGCCGGGGACAAGAAGTACACGTACCCCGACGCGGGCGGCGAGGGCGTCACGGCGTACGTCATCGACACCGGCGTACGCATCAGCCACAAGGACTTCGGCGGCCGGGCCACGCACGGCTTCGACGCCGTGGACAACGACCAGACCGCCGACGACGGCAACGGACACGGCACGCACGTCGCCGGGACCATCGCGGGCACCTCCCACGGGGTGGCCAAGAAGGCCAAGGTCGTCGCGGTCCGGGTGCTCGACGACAACGGGTCGGGCACCACCGAGCAGGTCGTGGCGGGCATCGACTGGGTGACGAAGAATCACAGCGGGCCCTCGGTGGCCAACATGAGCCTCGGCGGCGGCGCCGACGAGGCGCTGGACGAGGCCGTGCGCCGGTCGATAGCCGCCGGTGTCACCTTCGGCGTCGCGGCGGGCAACGAGTCCTCCGACGCCGGGCAGGGCTCTCCCTCGCGGGTCCCGGAGGCCATCACGGTGGCCTCCAGCACGGCCGACGACTCCCAGTCGTCGTTCTCCAACTTCGGTTCGGTCGTGGACCTCTACGCACCGGGCTCGGACATCACCTCCGCCTGGAACGACAGCGACAGCGGTACGAAGACCATCTCCGGCACCTCGATGGCCACCCCGCACGTGGTCGGTGCCGCGGCCCTCTACCTGGCCGGGCACAAGGACGCCTCGCCCTCGCAGGTCGCTCAGGCCCTGACCACGGGGGCGACCCCGGGGAAGATCAGCAACCCGAGCAGCGGAACCCCGAACAAGCTGCTGAAGGTCTCCGAGAAGTAGCCGCAATCCGCGCGTGAACGCGCCGAGGCCGTCGCACCTTGGGGGAGTGCGGCGGCCTCGGCGTTTCTCAACTCGCGGGCGGCGACGAGCGGTACGTGCCGGCCCGGGGGAGGCGGCGGGGGAGCGGGTGGATCAGCGCACCCACGGCTTCCACACCTGCTCGTTGCGCTCCACCCACTTCTTCGCCGCCTGCTCGGGCGGCAGCTTTTCCTCGGCGATCATCAGAGCCACCTCGTTCTGCTCCTCGACGTTCCAGCGGAACTTCTTCAGGAACTCGGCGGCCTTCCCGCCCGCGTCCGCGAACCGCGTGTTCAGGTACTTCTGCAGCGGCGTGTGGGGATAGGCGCAGGCCACCTTCTCCGGATCGGCGTCGCAGCCCTCCTGGTACTCGGGCAGCTTCACCTCCGTCATCGGGACCCGCTCGAACAGCCACTGCGGCTTGTACCAGTACGTGAGGAACGGCTTGCGCTCCTTCGCGAACTGCCTGATCTGCGTGATCTGCGCGGCCTCGGAACCGGCGAAGACGACCTCGAAGTCCAGGCCCAGGTTCTTCACCAGCGCCTTGTCGTTCGTGACGTACGACGGGGAGCCGTCCATCAGCTGGCCCTTGCCGCGGCTCTCGGCGGTGCCCAGCTGGTCGGCGTACTTGTCGAGGTTCTTCCAGTCGGTGACGTCCGGATGGGCCTCGGCGAAGTACGTCGGGACGAACCAGCCGATGTGGCCGGTCACGCCCAGGTCGCCGCCCGCGGTGATGGTCTTCTTGTCCTGGACGTACCGCTTCTCCTGCTCCGGGTGGCCCCAGTCCTCCAGGATCGCGTCGACCCGGCCCTGGCTGAGCGCGTCCCACGCGGGGACCTCGTCCACCTGGACGGTGTCGACCCGGTAGCCCAGCTCGTGTTCGAGCAGGTAGGCGGCGACGGCGGTGTTCGCCTGGGCGCCGACCCAGGACTGCACGGAGAGGGTGACGGTCTTCGCGCCCTGCGCGGCGGCGTACGGGGAGGCCTGGCGGGTCATGTCGGCCGCGCCGCAGCCGGTGAGCACGGCGAGAGCGGTCACGGCGGCGAACGCGCCGAGGCGGCGACGGCCGCGCCGCGGACGGTGCCCGTTCATGTCGGTGATCTCGGTGATGTCAGGCATGTCAGGCCTCCTTCGCGGGCTGGGTGACCCGGTCGAGCATCAGACCGAGGCAGACGATCGCGGCGCCGGCCACCAAACCGGTGGCCAGGTCGCCCTGGGCGAGGCCGAGCACGACGTCGTAACCGAGCGCGCCACCTCCGACCAGGCCGCCGATGATGACGACGGCGAGCACCAGCACCACTGCCTGGTTCAGGGCCAGAAGCAACGCGGGGCGGGCCAGCGGGAGCTGGACCTGGCGCAGCTGCTGCGACCCGGTGGCGCCGAGGGAACGGGCCGACTCCAGGGCCGCCGGGTTCACCTCGCGCAGCCCCTCGGCGGTGATGCGTACGACGGCGGGCAGCGCGTACACGACGGCGGCGGCCGCGGCCGGCGCACGGCCGACGCCGAACAGCGCGACCACCGGGATGAGGTAGACGAACTGCGGCATCGTCTGGCACACGTCGAGCACCGGACGCAGCAGACGCTGGGCTCGGGCGCTGCGGGCGGCTCCCACGCCGATCGCGAAGCCGAGGACGAGGGTGACGGCGACGGCGGCCAGCACCTGCGAGAGCGTGTCGAGGGAGGGTTCCCACACGCCGAGCACACCGATGGCGGCCAGGGCGAGGACGGCGGTCATCGCGGTGCGCCAGGTACCGGCGAGGAGGCCGAGCGCGCCGACCACCAGCAGGAGCAGCCACCAGGGGGTGGCCTGCAGCCCGGAGCGCAGGGGGTCGAGGATCCAGCCGGTGAAGCGGGCCGCCCAGTCGGCGGTGCCGCCGACCACGGGCACTCCGGAGTACAGGTGATCGGTCATCCAGCCGACCGCCCGGTTGACCGGCTCGGCGATCGGCACGGTCCAGGACTCGGGCCACAGGGACGTGCCCGCCATACGGCCCGCGACGGCGGCGGCGACGGCCGTGAGGACGGTGAGCAGCCGCCCGTACCAGCCCGCGAACACCCGCCGCAGCAGATGCTGCCGGGACGAGTGCGGCGGGCCGATGCCCAGCCGGCTGCCCGCCGCGTCGGCGGTGCGGTCCAGGACCACCGCGAGCAGCACGATGGGGATGCCGGCGGCGAGCGCCGCACCGACGTCAACCGAGGCGAGGGCCTGGTAGACCCGGTCGCCGAGGCCGCCCGCACCGATCACGGAGGCGATGACGGCCATCGACAGCGCCATCATGATGGCCTGGTTGACGCCGAGCAGGATCTGCCGGCGGGCCAGCGGGAGCCGCGCGGTCAGCAGGCGCTGCCGCCCGGTCGCGCCGAGCGAGGCCGCGGCTTCCAGCACCCCGGCGTCGGCCTCGCGCAGGCCCAGTGCCGTGAGCCGGGCCATCGGCGGCGCCGCGTACACCACGGTGGCCAGGACGGCGGCGGGTACGCCGATCCCGAAGACCAGCACCATCGGCAGCAGATACGCGAAGGCGGGCAGCACCTGCATGGTGTCGAGCACCGGGCGCAGCGCCCGGCCGGCCCGCGGCGACAGCCCGGCGGCGAGGCCGAGAAGGGCGCCGACCACGACGGAAGCGGCGACGGCCACGACCATCAGGGCGAGGGTCTGCATCGTCGGCACCCACATGCCGAGCAGCCCGCACGCGGCGAAGGCGGCCACGCACGTGACGGCGAGCCGCAGGCCCGCCAGGCGCAGGGCGATGAGGCCGGCCAGGGCGGTGACGCCGGTCCAGCCCGCGGCGAGCAGGACGACGTACACCGCGCGGACGGACACCACCACGGCGTTGCTGACGTGCCCGAAGAAGTAGAGGAACAGCGGGTGGCCGTCCCGGTTGTCGATGATCCAGTCACCGGCCCGGCCGAGTGGCCCGGAGAGGTCGACGGTCAGCGCTGCGGGCCAGCTCCCGGCACCGGGGAAGGCCATCGCGAGCGGGAGCAGCACCACCGCGGCGACGGCGAGGGGCAGGACCCTGCGGCCGGCGCGGTGGTCGAGGAGCAGGGCCTTCAGGCGTCGGACCGGAGTCCTGACGGCGGCGGATCGCGGGCGATCGGGCCGCCCGCCCGAGGGCGACCGCTCCGGCTGTTCGGACCGGCCCCGCTGTCCGGGGTCCCGTACGGGTGTGGTGGTCGTGGTCACCCGCGCCACCTCCAAGTGCCGGAGACGGGGGCAGCGCAGCGGATTCGGCGCGTCATGCCGCCACCCCCCGCCCCGCCGCGGCCGGCAGACCGGCCACCACCGCGAGCAGTCCCGCGTCGTCGACGACGCCCAGGCACCGGCCCTCGTCGACGACCCGCGCCGGGCCACCGCTGCGGGCGACGGCCTCGATGGCTTCCACCACCGTGGTCGCGGGGGTCAGCGCAGGGCCCTGACCGGCCTCGCCGTCCGTGGCGGGGCGCATCGCGCTGCGCACGGTGAGCACCTGCTCGCGCGGCACGTCGCGGACGAAGTCCCGTACGTAGTCGTCGGCGGGCGAGCCCACGATCTCCTCCGGGGTGCCGAGCTGCACGATCCGGCCGTCGCGCATCAGCGCGATCCGGTCGCCCAGGCGCAGCGCCTCGGACAGGTCGTGGGTGATGAAGACCATCGTGCGGCCCTCCTCGTGGTGGAGCCGGGCCACCTCGCCCTGCATCTCCCGGCGGATCAGCGGGTCGAGCGCGCTGAACGGCTCGTCGAACAACAGCACTTCCGGGTCGGCGGCAAGGGCGCGCGCGAGGCCGACCCGCTGCTGCTGGCCGCCGGACAGCTGACCGGGCCGGCGGTCCTCAAGGCCTTCGAGGCCGACCTTGCCGACCATCTCGGCAGCCTTGGCACGCCGGTCGGTACGGCCCATGCCCTGGATCTCCAGGCCGTAGGCAACGTTGTCCAGGACGCTACGGTGCGGCAGCAGGCCGAAATGCTGGAAGACCATGGAGGCGCGGTGGCGGCGCAGTTCGCGCAGCCGGGCCGGGTCCATGGCGAGGACGTCCTCGCCGTCGATGGCGAGGGATCCGGCCGTGGGCTCGATCAGCCGGGTCAGGCAGCGCACCAGGGTGGACTTGCCCGAACCGGACAGGCCCATGACGACGAAGACCTCGCCCTTGCGGACGTCGAAGGTGACGTCGCGGACGGCGGCGGTGCAGCCGGTGCGCTCGCGCAGTTCGGCGGCGGGCAGCGCGGCCTGCTCGGAGCCCGGCACCAGGGCGGCCTTGCGCCGGGGGCCGAAGACCTTCCACAGGCCCTGTACGGAGAACACGGGCGCGGCGCCGGCCTCGGGCACGGCGGACCCGGTATGGGCCGCGGTCACCGGACCTCACCGCCCAGCAGCTCGGCGGCCTTCTCGCCGACCATGAGTACTCCGATCATCGGGTTGACCGCGGGCATCGTCGGGAAGACAGAGGCGTCCGCGATGCGAATGCCGTCGAGGCCACGCACCTTCAAGTCCGGTCCCACAACAGCTCCTTCGTCATCGACGGCGCCCATCTTGCAGGTGCCGGCCGGGTGGTAGACGGTGTGCGCCACCGAGCGGGCGTACGCGCTCAGCGCCTCGTCGCCGGTGACCTCCGGGCCGGGGCACACCTCGCGCTTGAGCCATCCGGCCAGCGGCTCGGTCGCGGCGATCTCGCGGGCCAGCTTGATGCCGTCCACCAGCGTCCGGCCGTCGTAGTCGTCCTCGTCCGTGAAGTAGCGGAAGTCGAGGGCGGGTTTGACCTCGGGGTCCGCGCTCGTGAGGTAGAGGCGGCCGCGGCTGCGCGGCTTGGGGATGTTGGGGGTCAACGAGACGCCGTGCGCGGGTCGTTCGTACCCCAGCCGCTCCGGGTTGTCGGTGAACGGGATCTGGTAGAAGTGGAACATCAGGTCGGGCCCCGGGGAGTCCGGGTCTCGCCGGACGAACAGTCCCGCGTCGCTGTCCATCGCCGAGTTCTCGGGGATCGGGCCGTTCGTCTCCCAGACGATCACGGACTCCGGATGGTCGAGGAGGTTCTCCCCGACGCCGGGCAGATCGTGGACCGGGGGTATGCCCAGGGCCGCCAGGTCCTCGCGGGGGCCTATGCCGGAGTGCAGCAGCAGGCGCGGGGTGTCCACGGCGCCCGCGCACACCACCACTTCGCGGCGGGCGGTGATCAGCGACTTCGTGCCGTCCGCGGCGCGGACGTGGACGCCGCGCGCCCGGGTGCCGTCCATCTCGAGGCGGTACGCCCAGGTCTCCAGCAGGATCCGCAGGTTGGGCCGGTCGTCCATCACCGGGTGGAGGTACGCCACCGAGGCCGACGAGCGCTTGTTGGTCTCCGGGTGATAGGCGAGGTCGAAGAATCCGGCGCCCTCGTGGAACGGCTTCTGGTTGAAGCCCTCGACACGCGGCACTCCCAGCGCGGTCTGGGCCGCGTCCACGAAGTCACGGGCGATGGCGTTACGGTCCGCCTCGCCGACCGGGACGATGTTGTTGAGGAGCCGGTCGAAGTACGGGTCCATGGCGGCCGCGTGCCACCCCTCGGCGCCCGCGTCCGCCCACTCGTCCCAGTCGGACGGGAGCGGCTTGAAGGCGATGAGGGTGTTGTGCGAGGAGCAGCCGCCCAGGACGCGGGCCCGGCTGTGCCGGATGTGCGAGTTGCCGCGCGGCTGCTCGGTGGTGGGGTAGTCGTAGTCGAGGTCGCCGCCGAGCAGGCCCATCCAGCGGCGCAGCGTGAGCACGTCGGGCCGGTCGACGTCGCTCGGTCCGCCCTCGATGACCGCGACGGTGACGTCCGGGTCCTCGGTCAGGCGGGCAGCGATCACCGAGCCGGCGGTGCCGCCGCCGACGACGACGTAGTCGTACTCGTACTCGGACGCGTTCTGGTTCGTGTCGTTGGTCACGTCTCTCCTACCTCCTCAACCCGCGAACCAGCGCACGGGGCGCGGGGCGAGGTTCTGGTACACGTGCTTGGTCTCGCGGTACTCGGCCAGGCCGGACGGGCCGAGCTCGCGTCCGATGCCGGACTTCCCGAAGCCGCCCCATTCGGCCTGCGGCAGGTACGGGTGGAAGTCGTTGATCCAGACGGTGCCGTGGCGCAGCCGGCCCGCCACCCGGCGCGCGCGGCCCTGGTCCGCGGTCCAGACGCCGCCGGCGAGCCCGTACTCCGTGTCGTTGGCCAGCGCCACGGCCTCGTCCTCGGTGCGGAAGGTCTCGACCGTCAGGACCGGTCCGAAGACTTCCTCGCGCACGACGCGCATGCCGCGGTGGCAGCGGTCGAGGACGGTGGGGCGGTAGAAGAAGCCCGGGCCTTCGGGCCGTTCGCCGCCGGCGCGCAGTACGGCTCCCTCGGCGAGTGCGGAGGCGACGTACGACTCGGTGCGCTCCCGCTGGGCGGCGGAGACCAGCGGGCCGCATTCGACACCCGCGTCGGTGCCGCGGCCGATGCGGATCTTCTCGGCGCGGCGGGCGAGTTCGGCGACGAAGCGCTCGCGCAGCGACTCCTCGATGATCAGGCGCGAGCCGGCCGAGCACACCTGGCCGCTGTGGATGAACGCGGCGTTGAGGGCCTGGTCGACGGCGGTGTCGAAGCCGTCCTCGGTGGCGCAGGCGTCGGCGAAGACGACGTTGGGGTTCTTGCCGCCGAGTTCGAGGGCGACCTTCTTGACCGTGTCGGCGGCCGCGCGCATGACCTTCGTACCGCTGGTGAGTCCGCCGGTGAACGACACCAGGTCGACATCGGGATGGGCGGCGAGGCGGGCGCCGACCGGATCACCGGCTCCGGTGACCAGGTTGGCGACTCCGGCGGGCAGACCCGCCTCCGCCAGCAGCTCGATCAGGGCGACGGTGGTCAGCGGGGTGATCTCGCTGGGCTTGATCACGAAGGTGTTGCCCGCGGCCAGCGCCGGGGCGATCTTCCAGCTGGCCTGGAGCAACGGGTAGTTCCACGGGGTGATCAGGGCGCACACGCCTACCGGCTCGTGGACGACGACGCTGTGGATGTCGGGGGATCCGGCGTCCACGACCCGGCCCGCGCCCTCACCGATGACGAGGTCGGCGAAGTAGCGGAAGGCGTCGACGACGCAGTCCACGTCCACGCGGCCCTCTTCGAGTGTCTTGCCCGCGTCCAGGCTCTCCAGGAGGCCGATGCGCTCGCGGTCACGGTGGAGCAGGTCGGCCGTGCGGCGCAGCAGCGCCGCACGTTCGGCTACCGGGGTGCCCGGCCACGGTCCGCCGTCGAAAGCGGCCCGTGCGGCGCTCACGGCCGCGTCGGTGTCGGCGGTGCCGCCCTCGGCGACCACGGCGAGGACGGAGGCGTCCGCCGGGTCCAGGATCTCCCTGGAAGCTCCCGATGCCGCGGACCGCCATGCTCCGGCTGTGTAGATGGTCTTCTGCTCCGACACGACGCTCTGTACCTCCGGTTCCGTCAGCGCGGCGGACCCGCGGTGACCTGGCAATCTCCGCGCATGCCCCCTGCCCCGGAACTCATGTCCCATCCGGCACTCGAAGTGACTGGAGTCACGCGGGGCCCATGGGCGTCGCGGGCGTGGGCCGGGGCATGGGCCTCAGGAGGATCCCGTCATCCGCAGGCGCAGGCTGTCGTAGATCGGCGGCGTACTCCCCATCCGGTCGGCGGTCAGCGTCGCGGCGAAGCAGACGGTGAGCAGCGGAACGATCAGCGAGGTGGAACCCGTCATCTCGACGGTGAGCACGATGCCGGTGACGGGCGCGCGGACGACCGCGGAGAACAGCGCGGCCATGCCCGTGACCGCGAAGGGCACGGCGGCGGAGCCCGCGTCCGGCAGGAGGGGCAGCGCAAGGCCGTGCACGAGAGCCCCCCACACGGCTCCCAGGGCCAGCAGGGGAGCGAAGAGCCCGCCCGGCGTACCGGCCGCGTAGCTGAGCGGACCCGCCAGGAACCGCACCACGAGATACCCCGCGAGCACGGTGACCACGGGCATGTCGCCGCCCAGCAGGCGCCCGCTCAGCTGGTCCCCGTCGCCGCCCAGCAGCGGATCGATGGCGAGCAGCAGGCCCACGACGGCACCGATCACGGCCGCCCGAGCGACCGGTCCGACCCGTCTCACGTGATCGCAGAAGGCCAGCATCCCTACGACGAGACGGCTGTAGCCCACCCCCAGGGCGCCCGTGGCCGCGCCGAACAGGAGGAAGACGGGCAGGAGCGCGATCGACGGGGCGGCCATGTCCGGGACCGGGAAGACGGGCCGGCCGCCGAGCATGAGCTGGGAGCAGCCGACGGCCGTCGCGGTGCCGACCAGGGTGAGGAGTACCAGGCGCGGCCTGAACACCTTGGTCACTTCCTCGCAGACGAACACCACTCCCCCGAGGGGCGCGGTGAAGGCCACCGCGAGGCCGGCCCCGGCGAGCGAGGTGTGCAGCAGCCTGATGTCCTGTGCGGTCATCCGCGTACGGCGCCCTGCCTCCGCCCCGATCACCGCACCCATGTGCACCGTCGGACCCTCCCGCCCGAGCAGCAGGCCCGAGCCCAGGGCGATCACACCGCCCACGAACTTGGCCGGCACGAGCCACAGCGCCCGCGGCGTCGCTTCGGTGCGCCACACGGCCTCGACGTCCTGGATGCCGCTCCCGGCGGCCAAGGGGACCCGCCGGGCGATCGCGCACGCGACAGCGGCACCCGCCGCCGTGACACCCACCGGAAGCAGCCAGGCGAGGCCGCCCAGCCGCTCCGATGCGCTCAGCAGCGAGCCGTACAGCTCCACAGCCCGCACGAGGCACCAGCGGAAGCTCCCCCCGACCAGCCCGACGAGGCAGCCCGCGACCGCCGCGACGAGGTACACGGCCGGCCGGTCACGGGAAGCACCGGGCATGCACAGACCTCCGCCGAGCCGTGGATTGCGTCCGTCAGAGACTGGCCCGCCGCCGACTCGCCGTTTCGGACATCGCGGCGGCCGCGCCGAAACCGTCCCCGACTGGGCCAACCGCGATGCGCTCCGTATCGGGAGCACCGGGTTGGGCGGGGATCTGGCTGAGGGCCGCCGGCCGGCGGGGCGTACCCGCCCGGATGTCCTGTACGCCGCGGCGCAGTTGGTCGCGCAGTACGCGGCCCAGCGGGCGCTCGACGAGTCGGTGGATGCCCCAGGCGAGTACCAGCATGAGCGAGGTGACGCCGAGGACGAGCGGGACGGGCCTCACGTCGTTCCGGAAATGATGGATGACGGTCAGCCCGGCCATCATGTGGATCAGATAGAAGGGATAGGTGAGCGCGCCCGCGTGCGGGAGCCAGCGCCACTGGATCCGGTCGAAAGCGCCCAGGGCGATGGCTGCCATGACGAGGAAGCCGATCGTGATGATCACGTGGGCGGGCCAGGCGGGCGTCCGCTCGGTGACGGCACGGCCCAGGCTGGAGACCATCCGGTTGTGCACGTAGTGCTGTGCGAGGAGGAACTGGAGGCCGACGACGGCCCACAGAACGGCATTCGGGCGGAAACGCCGCATGAGATAGAAGGCGATGCCGGCAATGAAGTACGGGGAGTAGGGCGGGACCGCGAAGAAGGACAGCGCGAGGTTGTCCACCGCGGGGGCCACCACCCCGGCCAGAGTCCAGAGTCCGCAGAAGAGCACGCAATTGCGGTAGGTCACGCCGCGTATGACGACGACTGCGAAGAGGACGTAGAACTTGAGCTCGACGAACAGGGTCCAGTACGCGTCGTCGACGTGCGGGACGCCGACGCCGCCCTGGAGCATCGAGAGATTCACCACGACATCTCTGAGTGCCTCCACCGGTCTCACCTCAGGCCACGCGAAAAGCACGAGAGTGGTGAAGGCGATGCCCGCCCAGTAGGCGGGGAAGAGCCGGGATATCCGCGAGACCGCGAAATCCCCCACGGTCCGGCCCCAGCCGCTCATGCAGATGACGAACCCGCTGACCAGGAAGAAGACCTCGACACCCAGCCAGCCGTAGACGGCGAACGGGCGGGCGCCCGGGAAGACCGTCTCGGTGGGCTCACCCCACCCGCTCTCGAGGACGACGTAGTGGTAGAAGACCACGGAGAGAGCGGCCAGGATCCGTACACCGTCGAGCGCTGCCAAACGCGGGTGCGGCCCGCTCACGGAACTGCCTGCACTCATCGTTCGATACCGCCCCTCCAGCACTCGGCGGTCCGGTGACCGCTGTCAGATCTGGGGAACTGTACAGGTGACGCACAGTGAATCCATGGGGAGCGTTGTTGTGCTTTCCGCCCCTTCCAGGCCGAGGGCGCCGGCCCCTTTTCGCTTCATAAGTTGAAGTGTTGCCGCAGAGTGAATAATGCGGAAAAGGCCCACAAACCACCGGATTGCCTGGATGCGGAGGGTGATGGCAACGTTGCCATCTCGTTAATAGTTCACTTCTTGACGATGGTGCCGGTGCCGAGTTGACTGCCCCTACCTCGGCCGCAACGACACGGCCTCGTCAGGGAGGTTTACATCGTGAACACACATCTGGGTCGCGCCGCCGTTGCCGTTGCTGCTTCCGCGATCGCCGTCTCGCTCACCGCCTGCGGCGCGGAGGAAGCCGACGGGAGACCGGGGGCCAACAGTGACGCGGTCACGGTCGGTCTCCTGCTCCCGGAGAACCAGACCGCGCGCTACGAGAAGTTCGACAAGCCGCTCATCGAGAAGGAAGTCGCCAAACTCACGCGCGGCAAGGGCAAGGTCGTCTACGCCAACGCCAAGCAGGACGCGGCCACCCAGAGCTCCCAGGTCGACATGATGATCACCAACAAGGTGCACGTCCTCATCATCGACGCGGTGGACTCCAAGGCCATCGCCGGATCGGTGCAGAAGGCCAAGGACGCCGGGATCCCGGTCGTCGCCTACGACCGCCTTGCCGAAGGCCCGGTCGACGCCTACACCTCCTTCGACAACGAGGACGTCGGCAAGGTGCAGGGCAAGGCGCTGCTCGAGGCGCTGGGCGACAAGGCCAAGGACGGCCAGATCGTCATGATGAACGGCTCGGTCACCGACCCGAACGCCAAGCTCTTCAAGTCCGGCGCGCACGCCGAGCTCGACGGTAAGGTGAACGTCGGCAAGGAGTACGACACCGTCGACTGGAAGCCGGAGAACGCCAACACCAACATGGCGGCCGCGCTCTCGGCCCTCGGCAAGGGCAAGATCGTCGGCGTCTACTCCGCCAACGACGGCATGGCGGGCGGCATCATCACCGCCCTCAAGGCGGCCGGATTGTCCACCCTGCCCCCGGTCACCGGCCAGGACGCCGAACTCGCCGGCGTGCAGCGCATCGTCGCGGGCGACCAGTTCATGACCGTCTACAAGCGGTACGCCCCCGAGGCCGCGGCCGCCGCCGAGATGGCCGTCGCCCTCGCCAAGGGCGAGAAGATCGACGGAATCATCAACCAGCTCGTCGACAGCCCGACCACCAAGCGCGTGCCATCGGTGCTCGTGCCGGGCATCTCGCTGACCAAGGCCAACGTCAAGGCCACGGTGGTCGATGACGGCGTCTACACGGTCGCCGAAATCTGCACCGACAAGCTCAAGGCCGCGTGCGAAGCGATCGGCCTGAACTAGGTCCTGTCGGGCGGGCTCAGTCCATGTCGAGGTAGTACACGCCGGCCTTGGCGTCGGCGAAGAGGGTGAACTGAACCTGCGGCGTGGCGGGGCCGTCGTCGCCGTGGCTCTCCATCTCCACGGGCTCGGCGTCGACGAGTACGAACTCGCCGTACCCCTCGAAGTCCCCCGGCCCGTCGGCGACACCGACGTGGATCGGGGTGTCGTCCGGCAGGTCGGCCAGGACGGAGCGCAGGCGCCCCGCGGTCCAGACGTGGGGCGCGTGTTCGAACGTGTCTGCCATGCGCTGAGGGTAGGGCGGTGGACCGGCGGCCGGGGACGCGCCACGCCAGACAGGGCCCGGCCCTACGCCTTTCGCGCGTACCTGAGCATCACCTCGTACGCCGCGCGGTCCATGCCGTCCGCCTCCACGTCCTCGGGCACCCAGCTGTCGCCCTCCTCCCAGGAGCGGTACCAGTCGTCGCTCTCGCCGGCCCACATGGGCGGCCGTCCCTCACCATCGAATTGGTCGGCGGTCAGGTCGATGACGACCTGACCCTGCCGTGCCCACCCATGGGTGCCTTGCCACTCCCCGGTGCTGGGGGAGTGGCGCTCGCCCGGGACGTACTCCCAGCTGCCCAGTCCACGATCGCGCAGGTACTGGCACACGAATTCCGAGATCAGCCCACACGTGCCTGACGGGAAACTCACCAGGACAGGGTGGTCGGCGAACTCGCCTGCGGCGAGTGCCTCGTCGAGAGCGCGTCGAAGCCGGTGGGCTTCTTCCCGCAGTTGGCCGGCCTCGTTCAGGGTCACCCGGATACACCCCTTTCAGAGATGAAGCAGAGATCAAGCCATACTGAAGGCCGGCGCCGAAGGGCCGTGGGCAACTCGCCGAGTGGCCGTCGAGGCTCCGACTCGTCCACCGCAGGCAGAATCCCCCTTGGCCGGCGCGCTCGTTACCGCTCCCAGAGGTGGGCGAGATGGGCGTGGAGGACATCCCGTGCCGCTCGCGGGGTGAGGTGGCCGATCAGGACGTGGGCCGTGAGTCCGTCGGCAAGCGCCAGCAGGGTACGGGCCTCCAAGCGCGGGTCGAGCGGCACGGCCCCGTCTGCGTCCGCTCCGGCTTCGGAGACGAGACGGGTGAACGCATCCTCCAGAGTCGCGTAGTTCTCCTTCAGGGTCTTGGCGAGCGCCTCGCTGACCGCGGCCTGCGCGACGAACGCGAGCCAGACCCTGGCCTCGGCCCGGTGTTCCTCGCGCAGCAGTGAGATCTCGGTGGCCGCATGGCCCAGGGCCGTGGCGGCCGACTGCGCCGGGCTCCTGACGAGGCGCGCCCGCACGCGCTCGCCGATGCGCTCACCGATGTGTCCGACGGCGAACACGAGCATCTCTTCCTTGGTGCGGAAGCACCGCTGAACGGCGCCCATGGACACATTCGCCCGGGCGGCGACATCACGAAGGGTCACGCCCTCCAGTCCGCGTTCGTCCGCGAGTCGGCAGACGGCCTCCGCGATGAGACGGCGTCGGCCCTCGTGATCCACCTGCCTGGGCATACCCGGTGCCTCCCTGTCGCACGGTCCGCGCTCCCGCAGCGCCTTTATGCGATGCGCTCGTATCGATTCCCAGGTTACAGTTCCGATGCAACTGCATCGGAACGGAGTGGGAACCGCACATGGCACAGCAGCAGGAACAGGAACGTGAAGGGGGCGAGGGCATGCAGGACGACCTCTGGAGGCTGTCGGCCGCCGCGCAGGCGCAGGCGGTACGAAGCGCGGAGATCTCGGCCGTCGAGCTGATCGACAGCCACCTGGAACGCATCGCAGAGGTCAACCCGCAGGTGAACGCGGTCACGCAGCTGATGGCGGAGCGCGCACGGGAGGCCGCGGCACGGACCGACCGGCGGCGGACGGCCGGCGGAACCCTCGGGCCGCTCGCGGGCGTGCCGTTCACGGTGAAGGAGACCACCCCGGTCGAAGGCGCGGCGACCACGTTCGGCTCGGAACGCTTCCGCGCTCTGGTGGCGCCCGCCGACGCGCCGCCGGTGGCGCGCCTGCGGGCAGCGGGTGCCATCCCCATCGGGCACGCCAACATTCCCACCCTCGTGCTGGCGGGCATGCACACGCGCAGCGAACTGTTCGGCGACACGGTCAACCCGTGGGACAGCGCGCGCACTCCGGGCGGCAGCAGCGGCGGCGACGCGGTGGCCGTCGCCACGGGTATGGCCGCGCTCGGACTCGGCAACGACTCCGGCGGCTCCATCCGGGTCCCGGCCCAGTTCTGCGGCGTGGCAGGGCTGAAACCGACCACCGGGCGCTTCCCGGCCGACCACCGCGTCCTCGGCCCGGACGACCCCGGCCCGGCATCCCAGATGCTGGTCACCGACGGCCCGCTGGCCCGGAGCGTGGGCGACCTGAGGCTGGCGTACGAGGTGCTGGCCGGCACCGATCCGCGCGACCCGAGGGCCGTCCCGGTACCCGCCTACGGCGAGCCGCTACCCGGACCCGTGAAGGTCGCGATGGTGGCGGACCCCGGTGGGCACGGCGTCCACCCGACCGTCCGGCGCGCCGTCGAGGCCGCGGCCGACGCCCTGCGCGACGCCGGATACGAGGTGTGCGAGGTGCCGGACGTACCGAGGCTGGACGAGGCCCTCGAGGCGTACGGCCGCATCACCGTCACCGAGTTCGCCCCGAGCTGGCCGGTGGTGCGCACCCTGCTCGGCAAGGGCGGCGACCGCTACATCGCGATGGCCATGGAGCGGACCCCGCCGGCGAGCGCGGACGAGCTCGTGAAGCTGATGGGCACGTGGATGAACATCCGCCGCTCGTGGGCCGGATTCCTCGACGCGTACCCGCTGCTGCTCGGCCCGTCCTTCACCGAGCCGCCGGTGGAGCCGGGGCTGGAGTCGCGGGACAGGACGGGTCACGACCGGGTGGCCTCGGGAATGCGGCTGTGCACGGTGACCAGCTTCGTGGGCCTGCCGGCGGTGGCGGTACCGACGGGGCTGACCGACGGGCTCCCCTGCGGAGTGCAGATCGTCGGACGCGCTTTCCGCGAGGACCTGTGCCTGTACGCGGCCCAGGCGATCGAGGACCGACTCGGAGTCCTGACCCCGGTCAACCCGGTACCAGGTGCTCTCCTCCGGGGCGCCTGAGCGTCGATCGGCTCCCGTTGCGGAAAACTGCGTCGAGGGGGACCAGTCCCCGGACACACGGAGAGGGTCCATGACCGTTACCGCCTCAGCCCGTGCCGCTTCACCCCTGCTCGACCTGGTCCGGCCGGCCCGGCCGACCCATGTCGTCGATGTCGGTGCGAACCCGATCGACGGAGACCCGCCGTACCGCGACATGCTGGCGGCCGGCCTGTGCAGAGTGACGGGGTTCGAGCCCCAGCCCGATGCCCTGGACGAGCTGAAACGCCGCAAGGGCCCGCACGAGACCTACCTGCCCGACGCCCTCGGTGACGGCGGAACGCACACCCTCCACGTCGCCGCCACGTCAGGGATGACCAGCCTCTTCCGCCCGGACACGAACAGGCTCGGGCTGTTCAACGGCTTCAGCGAGTGGGGGCGTGTCCGCGAGGAGGTCCAGATCTCCACCCGGCGACTGGACGACGTCGAAGAGGTCGACGCCTTCGACCTGTTGAAGATCGACATCCAGGGGGCCGAGCTGATGGTCTTCGAGGGCGGCCGCCGGAAGCTGGCCGAGGCCGTGGCCGTGCACACCGAGGTCTCCTTCGTCCCGCTGTACGAGAACCAGCCCGTGTTCGGCGATGTGGACCAGGAGCTGCGCGGTCAGGGCTTCATCCCGCACGCCTTCGCGGCGGTCAAGCGCTGGCCGATCGCCCCCGTGGTCTTCGGGGGCGACTTCCGGCAGGCCCGGCACCAGCTCCTGGAAGCCGACGTCGTGTACGTGCGCGACTTCGGACACCCCGAGTCCATGACCGACGAGCAGCTCAAGCAGCTGGCCCTGGTCGCCCACCACGTCTACGACTCCACCGACCTGGCCTACCACTGCCTCAGCCAGCTGAGCGTGCGGGGCCTTGCCGTTCCCGACGCGCCGAACCGCTTCCTCGCCGCGCTGGGGTCCGCCAACCGAACGTAGCCAGAGGGCCTCTTCACCTCAGGGGGCAGACGGTGTGGAGCGGGCGTAGCGGCCGGCGAGGCGACGGAGGTGAGTGACCAGTTCCGCGGGCTCGGTGACGTCGAAGTCGAAATCGAGCATGCCGAGGTGGACGGCGAGGGTCTGGACCGTGTCGGCGCCGGTGATCAGGACGCAGCTGTCGGCGTCGATGGCCTCGACGGTGCCGACCGCGGGGTTGATCTGCTCGATCACCGCCGTCGCCGGGGCATGGACGGTCACCCGCGCGTGGTGGCGCCAGGCCGCGCCCGACACCCGTTGGGAGACGTACGCCGCGGCGTCGCCGCCGGGCAGTTCGCGCGGGGCGAAGCGCGGTCCGGTCGGGGTGCGGGGCTGGATCCGGTCGACCCTGAAGGTCCGCCAGTCCTCGCGCTCGACGTCCCACGCCACCAGGTACCAGCGGCGCCCCCAGTTCACCGCCCGATATGGCTCCACGATGCGGCGGGTGGGCGAGCCCGCGTGGTCCAGGTAGTCGAAGCGCAGCCGTTCCCGGTCGCGGCAGGCGGACACCAGGATCGTCAGCACGTCCGCGGACACGGTCGGGGCCGGACGGTCGGCCGGCACGGCCACGGTGTACGCCGTGAGGGTCCGTACCCGTCGGCGCAGCCGCGAGGGCAGTACCTGTTCCAGCTTGGCCAGCGCCCGCAGTGAGGTCTCCTCGGTGCCGGGGACGGCGCCCTGTGCGGCGGTACGCAGCGCGATCGTCACCGCGACGGCCTCCTCGTCGTCGAGCAGCAGCGGGGGCATCGCCGCCCCGGCGCCCAGCCGGTAGCCGCCGGTGGTTCCGCGCGTGGCGTCCACGGGATAGCCGAGCTCGCGCAGCCGTTCCATGTCGTTGCGGACGGTGCGGCCGCTCACCCCGAGGCGCTCGGCCAGTTCGGATCCCGGCCAGGCCCGGGAGGTCTGCAGCAGGGAGAGCAGACGCAGCAAGCGTGCGGAGGTATCGAGCATGAGGACCAGCCTGGTGTGTCATTAGGAACGTATCGTGCCTATATTGAGAATACTGTCTTACCCATGGAGACCAGCAGCAACACAGACGCCCGGATCCACCCGTTCCGCATCGACGTCCCGCAGGACGAGCTCGACGACCTGCGCGACCGGCTGGCACGTACCCGCTGGGGCAGCGAGATCCCCGGATCCGGCTGGAGCCGGGGCGTGCCCACCGACTACCTCAAGGCCCTGGCCGCGTACTGGGCCGACGGTTTCGACTGGCGCAAGGCGGAGGCGGAACTCAACGAGTTCCCCCAGTTCACCACCGAGATCGACGGCCAGAACATCCACTTCCTCCACGTCCGTTCGCAGAACCCGGCGGCGCTCCCGCTGCTTCTGCTGCATGACTGGCCCTGCTCGTTCGTGCAGTTCGTCGAGGTCATCCGGCCGCTGACGGAGGACTTCCACGTCATCGTGACCTCCACGCCCGGCACCGGATTCTCCGGTCCGCTCGGCGAGGCCGGCTGGAACACCCGCCGCATCGCGGGCGCGTTCGTCGAGCTGATGGATCGGCTCGGGTACACCTCCTACGGCGTCCAGGGAACGGGCGGCGGCGCCTGGATCGCCGCCGAGATGGGGCGTCAGGCACCCGAGCGGGTCACCGGCATCCACGTCAACGGCCTGGTCACCTTCCCTTCCGGAGACCCTGCCGAATTCGACGGACTGACCGCGCCCGAGCAGGAACGGCTGGCCCGGCTGGAGGACTTCCAGCAGGACAAGATGGGCTTCAACGCCATCCAGTCCACCCGCCCGCAGACCCTCGCCTACGGTCTGCACGACTCGCCTGTCGGCCAACTCGCCTGGATCGCCGAGAAGTTCAAGGAGTGGACGGATCCCGCTGCCGAACTCCCCGAGGACGCCGTGGGCCGCGACCGACTGCTGACCAACGTCAGCGTCTACTGGTTCAGCGGCACGGCCGGCTCCTCCGCGAACCTCTACTACGAGTCGGGCCACGACCCGAGCGCCTGGGCCCCGAAGCCGCGCGGCACCGTCCCGACCGGAGTGGCCGTCGCCCTGCGCACGGACATCGCCATCCGCCGCTTCGCCGAGCGGGACCACAACATCACCCACTGGACCGAGCTGGAGCAGGGCGGCAATTTCCTCGCGCTGGAGCAGCCGGAGGCGTTCGTCACCGAGGTCCGCGCCTTCTTCCGTACGCTCGGCGCCTGACGCCTGCGGGCCCGGGCGGTTCCGCTCACCTTCGGGCGGCCGGGTCCTGGTCCGGGGCCGTCTCCGGGGACTTGGCGGGGAACGGCCCCGCGGCCAGTACGGGCGTGCCGGGGGTGCGGCGACGTCCGATCCAGGCAGCCGCGGGTTCGGTGTAACGGGCGGTCAGCGGGCCGATCACGACGAGGATGAGGACGTAGGCGGTGGCCAGCGGCCCGAGGGCCGGTTCGATGCCGGCGGTGACGGCGAGACCGGCGATGACGATGGAGAACTCGCCGCGGGCCACGAGGGTGCCCCCGGCTCGCCAGCGGCCCTTGACCCCGATTCCGGCGCGCCGCGCGGCCCAGTACCCGGTGGCGATCTTCGTGCCGGCGGTGACCAGGGCGAGCGCGAGAGCGGGCAGCAGGACGGGCGGGATGCTGGCGGGGTCGGTGTGCAGGCCGAAGAAGACGAAGAACACCGCGGCGAACAGGTCCCGCAGCGGACTGAGCAGGGTGTGCGTGCCCTCGGCCACCTCGCCCGAGAGGGCGATGCCGACCAGGAACGCGCCGACCGCGGCGGACACCTGGAGCTGCTGGGCGATGCCGGCCACCAGCAGGGTCAGACCCAGCACCACGAGGAGGAGCTTCTCCGGGTCGTCGCTGGAGACGAAGCGGGAGATGAGCCGCCCGTAGCGGACGGCGACGAATAGGACCGCGCCCGCGACGCCGAGGGCGATGGCCAGGGTCACGCTGCCGGCGGCCAGACTCACCCCGGCGAGGAGCGCGGTGACGATGGGCAGGTAGACGGCCATGGCCAGGTCCTCGAGGACCAGGATGCTGAGGACGACCGGGGTCTCGCGGTTGCCGAGCCGGCCCAGGTCTCCCATGACCTTGGCGATGACACCGGAGGAGGAGATCCAGGTGACGCCCGCCAGGACCACCGCGGCGACGGGGCCCCAGCCCATCAGCAGCGCGGCCACCGCGCCGGGCACGGCGTTCAGGGTGAAGTCGACCAGGCCGGCGGGGTACTGGGTCTTGAGGTTGGAGACCAGGTCACTGGCGGTGTACTCCAGGCCCAGCATCAGGAGCAACAGGATGACGCCGATCTCGGCGCCGATGGCCACGAACTCCTCGCTCGCGCCCATGGGCAGCAGTCCGCCGGTGCCGAAGGCGAGTCCGGCCAGCAGATAGAGGGGTATCGGCGAGAAGTGGAAGCGTCCGGCGACCCGGCCCAGCAGGCCCAGGCCCAGAATGATCGCACCGAACTCGATCAGGAAGACTGCGGAGTGCACGCGCGGTCACTCCCGTCCGAGTATGGAGGCCGCCGCGTCGACGCCTTCGCGGGTGCCGATCACGATGAGGGTGTCCCCGCCTGCGAGGCGGAAGTCGGGCGTGGGGGAGGGGCGGGCTTCCGCACGCCGCAGGACGGCCACGATCGACGCGCCCGTCTCGGTCCGCATACGGGTCTCTCCCAGCAGTCGGCCGTTCCAGTACGAGTGCGCGGACAGCTCGATGCGCTCGGCGACCAGGCCCAGGTCCGTGGTGTGCAGGAGGTTGGGACTGTGGTGGGAGGGCATCAGGGCGTCGATCAGCGAGGTGGTCTCCGCCCCGGTCAGGTGCAGGGACTGCGCGCAGGCGTCGGGGTCGTCGGCGCGGTAGACGTTCACCGTCCGGGTGCCGTCCCGGTGGGCGATCACCGACAGGTGGCGGTGTTCGCGGGTGGTGAGGTCGTACTGGACCCCGATGCCGGGCAGTGGCGTGGTGCTCATCCGTGGAGCAGGCACAGCTCTGTCCCCCCTTGTTCGTGTTCGGCTGTGGAGCGGCGCGGCGGCGCAGGCGGCGCACGCGGCGCAGGCCTGGCGGGAGGCAGGAGCCCGGTGCCGCGGGGGCTCATGGTGCCACCTCGCGGAGGGGGTGGGATATGGGTGTTGGCACGGATGGACAAGCCCCCCGGCGGACGACAGGCTGGGGCGGGGACACGGCTCGGATGCGGGAGTGAGGGGAGAGACGATCATGTCGCTGTACTGGCGGATCTTCCTGCTCAACGCGGCCGTCCTCGTCGCGGCCGTCCTGCTGCTGCTCGGCCCGGTCACCGTCTCCACCCCGGTCCTCTTCGGAGAGGCCGTCGTGCTGCTCGCCGGACTGGTGGCCATGCTGATCGCCAACGCCGTCCTGCTCCGCATCGGCCTGGCCCCCCTCGGCCGGCTGACCCGCGCGATGACCGCGGTCGACCTGCTGCGCCCCGGCAGCCGGGCCAGAGTGGAGGGCCCCGGCGAAGTCGCCGAACTGACCACCTCCTTCAACGCCATGCTCGGCAGGCTCGAAGCCGAGCGCGCCACCAGCAGTGCCCGCGCCCTCTCCGCGCAGGAAGCCGAACGACGGCGCATCGCCCAGGAACTCCACGACGAGGTCGGCCAGACCCTCACCGCGGTGCTCCTCCAGCTCAAGCACGTCGCCGACCGCGCCCCGGCCCCCTTGCGCGAGGACCTCCACCAGGTACAGGAGACCACCCGCACCAGCCTGGACGAGATCCGCCGCATCGCCCGCCGGCTGCGCCCCGGCGTCCTGGAGGAACTCGGCCTGCACAGCGCCCTGCGGGCTCTGACGGCGGAGTTCACCACCGGATCGCTGAGGGTGCGCCACGTCATCGCCCCAGGCCTGCCCTCACTGGACGACGCGGCCGAACTCGTCGTCTACCGGGTCGCCCAGGAGGCCCTGACCAACGCGGTACGCCACGCGGGCGCGAGCGATGTCGAGGTGCACCTCTCCAGCGGGCCGGGCGGGCAGGGCGGCCCGGGCGGGGCGGTCCGGCTGCTGGTGCGGGACAACGGCAAGGGCATCCGCCGCGCCGCCGAGGGCGCGGGGATCCAGGGCATGCGGGAACGGGCCCTGCTGATCGGCGCCGACCTCGCCGTCGCAGACGCACCGCACGGCGGAACCGATGTACGGCTGGACGTCCCCGTCAGCGACGCCACCACCGACGGCCTTGGGAGGGGGAACCGATGACCGCACCGGAACGGGCGCCGACCCGGGTCCTGCTGGCCGACGACCACGCCCTCGTACGGCGCGGGGTCAAGCTCATCCTCGATGCCGAGCCGGACCTGACGGTGGTCGCCGAGGCCGGGGACGGAGCGGAGGCCGTCGCCCTGGCCCGTACCGAAGAGGTGGACCTCGCCGTCCTGGACGTCGCGATGCCCCGCATGACCGGACTGCAGGCCGCACGGGAACTCTCGCGGCTGCGGCCGGACCTGCGCATCCTCATCCTGACCATGTACGACAACGAGCAGTACTTCTTCGAGGCCCTGAAAGCCGGGGCCGCGGGCTACGTCCCCAAGTCGGTCGCCGACCGGGACCTCGTCGAGGCGTGCCGTGCGGCGATCCGGGACGAGCCGTTCATCTACCCCGGTGCCGAGACCACCCTCATCCGCAACTATCTTGACCGCGCCCGCCAAGGGGACCCGCTGCCCGCGCGGGCGATCACCGAGCGCGAGGAGGAGATCCTCAAGCTCGTCGCCGAAGGACACTCCTCGAAGGAGATCGGGGACCTCCTCGTCATCAGCGCGAAAACGGTGGAGCGCCACCGCGCGAACCTGCTCCAGAAGCTGGGGATGCGCGATCGCCTGGAACTGACCCGCTACGCGATCCGGGTCGGCCTGATCGAGCCGTAGCCGACCCGGATGGCGAATGCCGTGGCCAGGGCTACGCAGGTTACGCAGCCACCGGCGTGAAGGGGTGGATCGCGTCCGCCCCGGGCTGTACGACGCCGAAGCTGCTCTCCGGTACCTCGTTCCACGCGCCGGGCAGATCGCCGAGGGGTTCGGACACCACAAGGCGGGTCTCGTCGGACACTTCCTGGAGGAACTGCATGTCGGGGTGCAGCTTGCGCAGCGAGTCCACCCGGCTGCTGTAGAAGAGCGACCGAGAGGCGCCCTGGCTGGAGTAGCGGAAGGCCCACACGGTCGTTCCGTCACTGACGGCGACCGTCATCTGCATCGGGAACTCCACGCCGTGCTCGTGGCCGACGCGCTCGATCACCCCCACCATCCTGGCGACGGCGCCCGGCGGGTCCTCCTCCAAGCCGAAGGTGAGCGCGAGGTAGAACATCGTCTCCGAGTCCGTCGTCCCCTCGATCTCGGAGTACAGCGCGGGGTCCACGAGCAGGGTGAGGTCCCGCCGCATGGCGTGGAAGCCGGCGACGGAGCCGTTGTGCATCCACATCCAACGACCGTGCCGGAAGGGATGACAGTTCGTCTGCTGCACCGCGGTACCCGTTGACGCACGGATGTGGGCGAAGAACAACGGGGAGCGGACGTGATCCGCGAGCTCCCGCAGGTTGCGGTTGTTCCAGGCGGGGCCGACGTCCCTGAGGAGCGCCGGGGTGTCGCTGTTCTCGTGTGCGTACCATCCGACACCGAACCCGTCGCCGTTCGTCGTCTCCACACCCAGCTTGGAGTGCAGGCTCTGGTCGATCAGCGAGTGGGCAGGTTTGTACAGAATGGTGTCGAGCAGCATAGGCGTTCCTGAATACGCGAGCCATCGGCACATTGGCGCTCACCTGAGTTCTTCGTTCTGCCGCGCGAATCCGCGGCGCTCGAGCAGCTCGGTCCGACCGGCTGGAAAGCATCCGGACCCGCCGGAATCCCGCTTGTGTCATTCGGCCCCGGATCGGGGGGTGGCACGACTTCGCCCATCACTCTCTGCTCCCATTCTCCGGTCCTCCGCTGGTGATCGCCATGCGGGAGGCGCGGGACGGTCGTCGAGAGTTTTGTATCGGCCGGGTATCAGCGAGCGCTTGGTTGTCCATCGGATCAGTGGGCCGGGCTGCCGCGCCCGATGTCTGCCATATCGTTTCTTTCGGGTCGCCGTCCGCGCGTGCGTGGACACGGGACCCGTGCCACACGACCGTCCGAACAGGAGTCATCTGCCCGTGTCCCCGTCCACCCCGGCTGCTCCGGCCTCTCCGCGACCTGTTCGCGTGCTGCTGGTGGAGGACGACGACCTGATGCGGCGGTCCTTCACCGTCGCCCTCGAGCGCTACGGCTACCGGATGAAGACCGCGGCCGACGGGCTGGAGGGGCTGGACCTCTTCCGCGACGAAAGCTTCGACCTGCTGATTCTGGATGTGATGCTGCCCGGTCTGGACGGTATCGGCCTGTGCCGCAGAGTCCGGGAGACCAGCCTGGTGCCGGTCCTGATGATGTCCGCTCGCGGAGACGGGCTCGACGTCGTCGCCGGTCTGGAGGCCGGGGCGGACGACTACGTGGTCAAGCCCGTGGACACCTACGTACTCGTGGCACGCATCCGTTCGCTGCTGCGGCGGGCGACGTACGCGCCCGTTCCGGGACCCGGGCCGGCCACCGGCGACGGGCCGGCACCGTCCGAGGGGCAGGTGCTGGTCTTCGGGGACCTGACCATCGACACCGGTGGCCTGGAGGTGTTCGTCTCCGGAAGCCCGGTGGCGCTGACCCCGACCGAACTGAAGCTGCTGCTGGCGTTCGCCGCCCACCCGGGCATCGTGCTGGAGCGGCACACCCTCCTGCGCGACGTCTGGGACTACGGCTGGGACGGCGACAGCCGGGTCGTGGACCTGTGCGTGCAACGGCTGCGCAGCAAGCTGGGCCGGGACCGGATCGAAACGGTCCGCGGCTTCGGCTACAAGCTCAGGCGCTGAGCCGGTGCACCCGTTCCACCGGCTGCGGCCGGCCCGCGTGTCCCTGCGCTGGAAGATCGCCGCCCTGGCCGCGGCCACGGCTTGCCTGGTCGCGGCGGCGGTGGGCGTGCTGGTGCACGTGTGGACCGCGGACGACATCCGGAACCGGGCCGAAGCACAGGCGTTCAACACCGTGTACTCGGCCATGGACACCTACCGGCGCACCGGAACGCTGGCGGACGGTGCCGAGCTCGATCCGGCCGAGCTGCCCGCCGCGCTGCGGCATCCGGCCGACGGCAACCGGCGCACGGCCTATGACGGACGCGTCGACGGAAATCTGGGGCCGGTCGTATGGGCCGCCCAGCGCGTCGGCGGCCCGGACAGTGCGGTGCTCGCCGTCCGGGTCAACATGAGCCCGCAGCTCTACGACCTGCGGCGCCTCGACGCGGTCATGGCGGTGGCCTCGCTGGTCGCACTCGCGGCGGCCACGCCCCTGGCGGTCTACGGGGCCGGGTTGCTGGGACGGCGGCTGCGGCAGGTCTCCGAGACCGCGGGCCGGATCTCCGCCGGGGACCTGGATGCCCGGACCGGGCCCGCCAAGGGCCGCGACGAGGTGGCCGACATCGCCGCCACCGTCGACCTCATGGCCGACAGCCTCAGCCGACGGCTGCGCATCGAGCGCCAGTTCACCGCGGACGTGGCCCACGAGCTGCGCACCCCAGTCGGGGGCCTGCTGGCCGCCACCGACCTGCTGCCGCCCGGTGAGACGGAGGATCTGCTCCGGGCCCGGGTGCGCGACCTGCGCGGCCTGGTCGAGGACCTGCTGGAGATCTCCCGGCTGGACGCCGGCGCCGAACAGCCGGTCCGCGACCGTGTCCCGCTCGGCGCGGTCGTCTCCGAGGCCGTGGCGCGCACCGGCCTCGACACGCAGGTCAGCGTCGCCGTCGTCGCCGACGCGCAGGGTGCGGAGACCGCGCAGACGGTGGAGACCGACCCGCGCCGCCTCGAACGGATCGTCAGCAACCTCGTCGTCAACGCCCACCGGCACGGAGACACCCCGGTGCAGGTCACCGTCGAGGGCCGTACGGTCGTCGTGCGCGACCACGGCCCCGGCTTCCCCGCGGACCTGCTGCTCGCCGGCCCCCGCCGCTTTCACACGGGCGCGACGGAGCGCGGCTCGGGCCACGGCCTGGGCCTGACCATCGCCCTGGGCCAGGCCCGGCTCCTGGGCGCCGAGCTGCGCCTGGACAACGCCCCGGACGGCGGCGCCGTCGCCACCCTGCGCCTGCCGGCCTGACCCGAGCGCCCGGCCGCTACAGAACCGATACGAAGCGGAGCGGAAGCCCGTACACGCCGGCCCAGGCCCCGATACGTTCCCCGGACACCCTTCGAAGTGCACCTTCCGCGCCCGAAGAGGAGTCCCCGTGACCGCCGATCGCATTGACACGCTCGACACGCTCACGCCGTACGCGACGGCCGGGATCGCGGCCGCCGCCACCGACCTGTCGAAGGTCTACGGCAGCGGCGACACCCGTGTCGTCGCCCTGGACCGTGTCAGCATCTCCTTCCGGGAGGGCGAGTTCACCGCGATCATGGGTCCGTCCGGCTGTGGCAAGTCCACCCTGATGCACTGCACGGCCGGGCTCGACTCGTTCAGCTCCGGCTCCGTGCGCATCGGTACCACCGAACTGAGCGCGCTCGACGACCGGCAGCTCACCCAGCTGCGCCGCGACCGCATCGGCTTCATCTTCCAGGCCTTCAACCTGCTGCCGACGCTGACCGCGCTGGAGAACATCACGCTGCCGTTGACCATCGCCGGACGCCGGCCCGACCGGCAGTGGCTGGACCGCGTGGTCGCCATGGTGGGCCTCTCCCAGCGCCTCGGCCACCGGCCCGGACAGCTGTCCGGCGGGCAGCAGCAGCGCGTCGCGGTGGCCCGCGCCCTGGTTTCCCGTCCCGCGATCATCTTCGGCGACGAGCCCACCGGAAACCTCGACTCCCGCTCCGGCGCCGAAGTCCTCGGCTTCCTGCGCGACTCGGTGCGCGAGCTGGGCCAGACCGTGGTCATGGTCACCCACGACCCCGTCGCCGCCGCCTACGCCGACCGTGTGGTCTTCCTCTCCGACGGCCGCCTGGTCGACGAGATGACGCGTCCCACCCCGGACCGGGTGCTGGACCGGATGAAGGCGTTCGACGCCCGCTCACGCACAAGCTGACCCGCCCGCGCCCGCGCCCGCGCCCGCGCCCTCACCCCGGACCGAACCAGCCACCCGCTCGCATCCGCCGAGCCCGTCTCCCAGGATCCGCACCCCCATGTTCCGTACCGCCCTGCGCAACGTTCTCGCGCACAAGGCCCGCCTGCTGATGACCGCCTTCGCGGTCATGCTCGGCGTCACCTTCATCTCCGGCAGCCTCGTCTTCGGCGACAGCCTGAACCGTGCCGCCACCGCCCGCGCGACCGCCGGCTACGAGCGCATCGCCGTCAGCGTCTTTCCCGAGGACTCCCGCGGCGGCAGCGGCGGACCGGCCGGCATCGACGCCGGCACCGTGAGCGCCCTCGCCAAGGTCCCCGGCGTCGCAGTCGCCGCGGGACGGGTCGACGGATTCGCCGCCGTCGCCGGCCGCGACGGACGGCTGATCGGGCACGGCCCGGCCCACCGGGGTGGCAACTTCGCCCCGGGAGCGGATGGCAAGGACCCCGCCTACCGCTTCACCCAGGGTTCCGGCCCGACCGGCAACGGCACGATCGCCCTCGACGAGACCACCGCCGCGAACGGCGGCTACCGCGTCGGCGACACCGTGCGCGTCGGCACCAACCAGGGCGCCGCCTCCTACACCCTCAGCGGGGTCTTCCGCACCGACGGGACCACGCTGCCCGCCGGGGGCAGCCTGACGCTGTTCACCGACGACACCGCCCAGCGCCTCTTCCTCCAGCCCGGCCGCTACCAGAACATCGAACTCACGGCCGCCCCCGACGCTGACGTGCAGCAGCTCCTCACCCGCGTCGAAGCGGTGCTGCCCCAGGGCACCGGCGCAGCCACCGGAGCCCAGCTCGCCCGGATCCAGGCGAACCTCGCCACCAACGACAGCGACACCATGAGCCAGATCCTGCTGGGTTTCGCCGCGGTCGCCCTGTTCGTCGCCACCTTCCTCATCTCCAACACCTTCACCATGCTCGTCGCCCGACGCACCAGGGAACTGGCCCTGATGCGGGCCGTCGGCGCCTCGCGCAAGCAGGTGCGCCGCACCCTGCTGACCGAGTCCCTCCTCGTCGGCGCGGTCGCCTCCGCGGCCGGCCTCGCCGTCGGCACCGGGGTCGCCGCCCTGCTCCAGACACTCTTCGCCCCCGCCGATACCCCGGCCGGCCCGCTGGTGGTCACCCCTGGCACCGTGATCACGTCCATGCTGGTCGGCACGGCCCTGCCCATGGTCGCCGCATGGCTTCCGATCCGCCGGGCCATGGCCATCCCGCCCGTCGCCGCGCTCAGCGCCGCCGAGCCCACGGCCCCCGCGCGCGCCGGCTCGCTGCGCAGCGGCCTCAGCGCCGCGCTGGTGCTCACCGGCACCGCCGCCACCGTGTACGGGGCCCTCACCACGGGGAAGGACGCCCGGACCGTCATCGGCCTCGGCGCGGCCCTCACCCTGACCGGGGCGATCGGCTTCATACCGCTGCTGTCCCGGCCGTTCGTCGCCCTGCTCCAGCCGCTGCTGACCCGCCTCCACCCGGTGTACGGCAACCTCGCCGCCCGCAACACCGTGCGCGACCCGCGCCGCACCGGCGCCACCGCCGCCGCGCTCGCCATCGCCCTGACCCTCGCCTCGGGCCTGTCCGTCCTCGGGGCCTCCGCCTCCCAGTACCTCGACCGCGCGACCACCCACGACTTCACCGCCGACTACCTGGTGAAGCCCGCCGACGGCGCCCTGCGGATGACCCCCGCCACCGCGGAGCCCCTCAGGAAGCTGCCCGGCGTCGCATTCAGCCCGCTCAACCAGTCCACCGAGTACCACCTGGCCGGTACCTCCTCCGTCCTGACCGGCGTCGACCCCGCCGCCATCGGCCGACTGCTGCGGTACGACGTGGTCGAGGGCTCTCTCGACTGCCTCGCCAAGGGCCAGATCGCCGTGGCCGACTTCAAGGCAAGGGCGGCCGGCTGGCACCTCGGTCAGACCCTCCCCCTGAAGCGTCAGGACGACCAGAGCGGCAGCGTCACCATCGGCGCCATCTACCGGGCCGACGAACAGAGCAACCTGCTGCCCAGCATCACCGCACCCGACTCCCTCGTCGCCCGCTACGACTCCAACCCGAACAACGCCGGGATCCTCGTCGCCACGGACGGCGGACCCGGCCCGGCCGCGCTCGGCAATCTCACCCACGCCCTCGGCGACAACCCCGCACTGGCCGTCCTCGACGAGGCGGACCTCCGCGCCCAGGACAGCAGCGGCATCGGAGACCAGCTCAACGTCTTCTACGCCCTGCTGAGCATGGCCCTGGCGATCGCCGCGCTGGGTATCGCCAACACCCTCGCGATGTCCGTCCTCGAACGCCGCAAGGAGATCGGCACCCTGCGCGCCCTCGGTGTGGATCGCGCCGGCGTGACCCGGATGATCCGCCTGGAGGCCCTGCTCCTCGGCGGGCTCGGCGCGACCCTCGGCACGGTCCTGGGCGTCTTCCTGGGCTGGGCGCTCGGACGCACCCTCCAGGAAAGCGTCGTGGGCTACACGCTGGTGGTTCCCTGGGGGCGCCTCGCTCTCGGCGTGCTCATCGCCCTGGCAGGCGCCCTGGTCGCCTCGCTCTGGCCGGCCCGCAGGGCCGCCCGCGTCGACATTCCCGCCGCGACGGCGGCGCAGTGACCGCTCGCCCGAAGCGGCTCTTCGCAGCTGAGCCCGGGTGAGCCGCCCTTTCAGCGACCCCCGCGGGCGTTGAGCCGGGCGGCCTGGCGCGTCAGGTGGTCGCGCTCGGCGAGGTTGGGTGCCTTTCGGGCCGCCTCGGCGTACAGTCGCGCCGCCGTCGCCAGGTCGCCGTCGCGCTCGTGGAGGTACGCCGCCACCGCGGCATGGCGGGGCAGCGACTCGTCCAGCGCCGCGAGCGCCGTCAGGCCGGCCCGCGGTCCGTCCGCCTCGCCGACGGCCACCGCACGGTTGAGCCGGACGACCGGGCTGTCCGTCAGCCGCGCGAGCTCGTCGTACCACTCGACGATCTGCACCCAGTCGGTCTCCTCTGCGGTGGGCGCGTCCGCGTGGAGTGCCGCGATGGCGGCCTGGGCCTGGAACTCGCCCAGCCGGTCGCGGGCGAGGGCCGCCTGCAGGATCCCGACGCCCTCGGCGATCGACCCGGTGTCCCACCGGCCGCGGTCCTGCTCGGCGAGCGGCACCAGGCTGCCGTCGGGCGCGGTCCGGGCCGCGCGCCGGGCATGGTGGAGCAGCATGAGGGCGAGCAGCCCCGCCACCTCGGGGTGGTCGATCGCCGCCGCGAGCTGCCGGGTGAGCCGGATGGCCTCGGCGGCGAGGTCGACGTCGCCGGAGTAGCCCTCGTTGAAGACCAGGTAGAGGACGCGCAGCACGGTGGCGACGTCGCCGGGCTGGTCGAACCGCACGCCGGAGACGGTGCGTTTGGCCCGGCTGATGCGCTGTGCCATGGTCGCCTCGGGCACCAGGTAGGCCTGGGCGATCTGGCGGGTGGTCAGCCCGCCGACGGCGCGCAGCGTGAGCGCGACCGCGGACGACGGCGTCAGGGACGGGTGGGCGCACAGGAAGTAGAGCTGGAGCGTGTCGTCCGCCGCGGGGGCGGGCCCGGGCGCCGGCTCCTCGTCGACGAGGTCCTCACGCCGGCGGCGGGCGGTGTCCGACCGGGTCGCGTCGAGGAACTTGCGCCAGGCCACGGTGACCAGCCAGCCCTTCGGGTCCCGCGGCTGGTCGGCCGGCCAGACGCGGACCGCCTCGACCAGCGCGTCCTGCACGGCGTCCTCGGCCGCCGCGAAGTCTGCTCCGCGGCGGACGAGGATCCCGAGCACGCTCGGCGTGAGGCTCCGCAGGAGGGCCTCGTTCATCTCAGTGGCAGTCGGAGATGGTGGGCGGCGCGGCCAGGAACGGGCGCACCTCCAGCCACTCGTGGATCGGCTGCCCGCCCGCCCCGGGGGCGGCCGACAGCTCCCCGGCCAGCTCGACGGCGCGCTCGTAGCTGTCGACGTCGATCACCATCCAGCCGGCGATGAGGTCCTTGGTCTCGGCGAACGGGCCGTCGGTGACCGGCGGCCGCCCCTCGCCGTCGTACCGGACCCACGCCCCCTCGGGGGCGAGCGCCTGCCCGTCGACGAACTCGCCGGTCCCCTCGAGCCGGTCCGCGAAGTCCCGCATGTACTGGACGTGCGCCGAGATCTCCTCCGGCGCCCACTTGTCCATGGGCACGTCGTTGACCGGGGTCGGAGCGCCGCGGTAGTGCTTGAGCAGCAGGTACTTGGCCATGGTGTTTCTCCTCGGTGCTGGTGCGATCCATTGTGGTCGCGTTCACTGCAGGGACGGAGCCAGTCACGCGTTCTCGACATCACCGCATGAAGTCTTTTTTGCTGCCCCCGGGCATCCTCATGGCCGGATGCGGAAACAGTGGGATAATTCTGTTTGGGGAGACAGCTGTGGCGTACGTGAACGAGAAGCTCGGGCGGCTCCAAGGAGGAGCGTGATGGGCACCCCCGCAGCGCGCATCGCTGACCTGCTGGAGGGCGCGACGACGGCTTCCAACCCTCCCGCACGTCCTCCGCCTCCGGTCCCGGAGGAATCACCGCGCACCGACGGCCCGACCGTCAACATCATCGTGATCTGGGGTGACCTCGCGGAGGTCGCCGCCGATCTGCACGTCACCGGGCACTACCAGTCGGTCGTGCCCGCCGCCGCAGAGCTCGCACTGGACCGCGCCATATCCGTCGGCCCCCGTCAGCTCATCACGGAGCACACCAAGCTCGGCTGGGTCGACGCCCAGTTGGGGGAGGTCACGTACTTCCCCTGCAAAGGGGGAGCGGTGCGGTCCGCCGCCGTAGTCGGCATGGGCCCGATGGGCACCCTGACGGAGCGCCGCGCCGTCCAGATGTATTCGTCACTGCTGGGCGAAGCGGTGGCGCTCGGACACGTCGCGACCATGGCGACCGTGCTCATCGGATCGGGCACGGGCAATCTGAGCGTCAATCAGGCGACCCGCGCCCTCGTCAGGGGATTCGCCGGAGCCCTGGCCCCGCTGGGCCCGCCGACACCGCCGCCCCGCCTCACCGAGGTGTACGTCGTGGAGGTCGACCGGCTGCGCGCCGAGCAGCTCCACCTCGCCCTGGCCAAAGCCGCCGCGAAGCTGCCGCAGCTGCGGATCGGCCCGGAACTGCGCGAGGAGAGCGGCGGCCGGCTGTTCGCACCCTCTGCGGCCGTGTACGCGCTGGCGGCGCTGACCAGGCTCGCCGGGCCGGCGGGCGCGGGCGCCGGAGTTCCCGCTCCGGAAGGCGCTCCGGAAGGCGCCTCCGAAGGCCCGCCGGACGGCCCGGACCCGCCACCGGCCGAGGAGGAAGCCCTGCGCACGGTACTGGCCGGCTTCGACCCCGATATCCGGGGAAAGATCCGCGAACAACTGGCACTTCTGGCCGAAGTGCAGCGCACCGACCTGTCCTTGACGGTGGGGCGGTCCGTGGAGGGCCCGGAGGGCTCCGTACCCGTGCGGATGTCCGTCCAGTCGGGCGTCGGCGGCCTGCGCTGGGCGGCGCTGACCGGGCGGGCCACCGTACCGGAACGGCTCGTCCCCGTGGAGATGGGCCTGCTGCGGGAGCTCGTCGACCGGCTGACGGAGCCGAGTGTCGAGGACGCGCGCGAACTGCCCGACCTGCTGTCCCGGTTCGTGGTGCCGCCGGACTTCCAGCGGCTGCTCACCGACGACGCGACGGTGCTGCTGGAACTGGACCGCGACACGGCCTCCGTGCCCTGGGAGTTCCTCGCCGAGATCCAGCAGGCCGGCGGTGAGAGACGCGATCCCCTGGCGATCCGCACCCAGCTGTCCCGGCAACTGCGCACGCCCTACTCGCGCGTGATGAGCGAGGGGCTGTCGGACGGACCGCTGCGCGCCCTGGTGATCGGCGACCCGGGAGACCCGGAGAAGGGCTTCCAGCTGCCGGGAGCCCGCGCCGAGGCCCTTGCCGTCGCCACCCGGCTCAAGGACCTGGGAGTCAAGGTCACCCTCTTCGTCGGCGCGGCGAACTCCGTCCGGCAGCCCGGCGTCGACCCCGCGAGGCGCCTGGACGTCCTGCGGGTCCTGCTGTGCGGGGGCAACCACATCGTCCACTACTGCGGCCACAGCGACTTCGACTTCTCCGGTACGGGACGGCGCTCGGGCTGGGTCTTCGCGGACGGCCTGCTGACCGCCCAGGAACTGGCACTGCTCGAACGGCCGCCCCTCATCGTCGTGGCCAACGCCTGCTACACGGCCCGGCTAGGCGGCTCCACCGGCCCCGGCACGGGTGCCGGAACCGGAACCGGTACCGGCCCCGGCACGGGTACCGGCGCGGGCTCCCAGGCCGGACCACCCGGCGTGGCGGACCAGAGCCCGTGGGGGAACCCGCAGGCCGCGCTCGTGCCGAGCCTCGCCGACGAGTTCCTCCGCATGGGTGTCGGGCACTACATCGGGGCTGCCTGGCGGATCCCCGACGAACAAGGGGTCACCTTCGCCCAACAGTTCTACACGCACCTGTTCACGGGCGGGTCGAGCGAGGCGGCGCCGACGGTGGGCAGTGCCGTCCGCACGGCCCGCAGGAAGCTCTACGAGCAGCGCGCCGGGGGACAGCAGGATGCGGACGCCGCGTCGAACGGGCAGCGGTGGAGCGCGTGGGCCGCGTACCAGCACTACGGGGACGCGGCCGACCCGTTCGTGCGACCCGAAGCGTCCGACCGACCAGGGGGCAGTTAGGAGGTCCGCTCATGGCCAGGATCCCGATGGCCGACGTCGTCGTACTGCTCCCCGGAATCACCGGGAGCGTGCTGACCCGGAACGGCAAGGACGTGTGGGCGCCCTCGCCCTCGGCGGTACTGGGCGCGCTGGCGAGCCTGGGCGGCTCACTGGACTCCCTCGAACTCGGCGAGGACGACTGGCGCGTGGACGACCTCGGCGACGGCGTCGTGGCCGACCGGCTGGTGCCCGACCTCCACACCCTGCCCGGCCTGTGGAAGATCGACGGTTACACGGCGATCGAGAGGTTCCTGCTGGAGCAGTTCGACCTGAAGAAGGGCCAGAACTACTTCCCGTTCCCGTACGACTGGCGGCGCGACAACCGGGCGGCCGCCCGCAGACTCGCCGAACAGAGCACCACCTGGCTTCGCGACTGGCGTGAGGCGAGCGGCAATTCCACGGCCCAACTCGTCCTGATCGGGCACTCGATGGGCGGGCTCGTCTCCCGCTACTTCGTCGAGGCACTGGGAGGCTGGAAGGACACCCGGGCGATCGTGACCTTCGGCACCCCCTATTACGGCTCGCTCAACGCCGTCGACTTCCTGTGCAACGGCTTCCACAAGCGGATCGGCCCCTTCGAGCACGACCTCACGCGCCTGCTGCGCTCCCTCACCGGCCTGCACCAGCTCGTGCCGGTGTACAAGTGCGTGTACGGGCCGGACGGCCTGGCCGCCGTCCCCGCCAAGGCCGGGCTGCCCGGCTGGCAGCCGCAGTGGAGCAGCCATCTCACCGATTTCTTCGACGAGATGGAGAAGGCCGCCACCGACAACCGGAAGAACCCCGCCTGGGAGTCCAACCAGGTGATCTACCACCCCATCGTCGGCATGGACCAGCCCACCCGGCAGTCGGCCCGGATCACCGACCACACGGTCGAGTCCCTGATGACCCGAGGGGACCTGGACGAAGGCGGCGACGGCACCGTGCCCAAGCTCTCCGCCGCCCTCTCCGGCACCGAGGACGCCCGCACCTTCGTCCCGCAGAAGCACGGGAGCCTGCAGAACCAGGAGGCGATGCTGAGCCACCTGAAGGGCATCCTCCAGTCCCTGCACGATGTCCGCATCGACGACCTGCGCGCCGCCGTGACCTCCTGGTTCAGCTACCTCGGTGACGACCTCTACCTCCTCGACGAACCCGTCGTCTGCGAGATCGGAGCCAACAGCGCCCTCGGCGAGGGCGACCTGCCCGAGGTCGCCGCCCGTCTCTCGGTGACCGGCCGGACCACCGGCCAGACGGTGGTGGACCGCGCGATCACGGTCCCCCGGGAGCGGCAGCGCTTCGACATTGGCGTGCTGCCCCCCGGCACGTACGACCTGCTGATCAGCGCCAGCGCCGACACCGCCCCGCTGTCCGACGTCTTCATCGTCGCTGGCCCGGACGGCACGGACGGCACGGCCGGCTGACCCGGCGGCCGAACCGAGCGGGGCGGACCTCAGCCGCTCCGGTAGAACATCGTGCACAGCAGGACCGAGTTGTCGTCCACCAGCCATGCCATGTATTTCGTCGTGTCGCCCTGGACGCGCTTGCAGTGGTCAGGACTGGCATTCGAGGGCGCCCGGTAGACGCCCGTGACGTGCAGGACGTAGTCGTACTTGACCGGTATCCGCGTTGCCCGGCAGTCCACCAGCGTCATCGCGCCCAGCAGGACCTTTTCGCCCGACTTCTCGCCGAGCAGGCAGAAGCCCACGCGGAAGACGCGTTTGAGGCAGAGGCTGGTGGACCCGTAGCTCCAGTACGACTTGCCGGTGCCGGTGGGGCAGCTGCCGGAGGTGACATCGGTGACCTGGACGTGCGCCTGATCACTCGAACACGACACGGCGCCGGGTGGTTCGTCCACGTTCCATTTGATGTGGCCATCGCCGTAGCCGGTGTCGTAGAGCGTGAGGCAGGAACCCGTCCGCACGGCCTTGAACGCCTCTTCCACGCGATCCCGGGTGGGCGAGGGAGTGGGCGAGGGAGTGGGTGATGGCGAGGGGGGTGGCTGGGTGGTCTCGCGCTGGTCGTCGTCCTCCGTGTTGCTCGGCGTGGGTTCGGAGGTGCGGATGGTGCCTCCGCCCTGGGTCCGGGTGTCCGTGGCACCCCCGCCGCCCGAGGTGGTCTGCGCGCTGGAGTACGGACGGTCCGACGAGTCCGAGGCCCCCTTCATCGCCGTCCAGGGCTGCCAGAGGAGAACGGCGATGGCGACGACGACCGCGGCGACGGCCCACCCTCCGGTACGGGACCGCGGTCCCGGGGGCTGCGGGACGCTCTGGCTGCCCCCGGCGGCATTCCGTTCCCGGCGGGCCCGTTCGCGTGCGGCGGCCTCCGCCAGCCTGCGTACTTCCCCTTCCCTGCGCCGACGGGCCTCCTCGGCCCGCCGTTCCCGCTCCAGGCGCGCGGCCCGCTCCCGGGGCTCGACGAGCGTGGGCGCCGGCGGCGGGAGCGGGCGGGTCGGCCCGTCGCCGGTCACGGTGCGGTCCATGTCGAGCGCGCGCCCGTACGCCTCGTACGCGTTGATGACGGCCGTCCACTCCACCGGCAGCCAGCGCCGCCCCCGGCGGCGCGCGGAGGCTCGGCGGTCCGTCTCCAAGGCGGTCTCCAGGAGGCCGGACAGGGCGGGCCTCTTCTTCGGGTCGACGGCCAGGCACGGTTCGATCAGCGGGACCAGTTCCCGGGGCAGTCGCGCCAGGTCCAGCCTGCCGGCCTGTACGAGGGCCAGCAGGACCATGGGGCTCTCCACCTCAGGGTACGGCGGGCGCCCGACGGCCAGGTGGAAAAGCGTCGCGCCCAGCGAGAAGACGTCCGACGCCTCGGTCGACGGCTCGCCGCGCGCCTGCTCCGGCGAGGTGAAGGCGATGGTGCCCAGGGTGACCGAGGTACGCGTGCGGTCGAAGGCGTGCGAGATGCCGAAGTCGATGAGGAGGGGGCCGGTCAGGGGCAGCAGGATGTTCTGCGGTTTGACGTCCCGATGGACCACTCCCTTGCTGTGCAGCGACATCAACACCTGCACGGCGCCCCCGGCGATGGAGGGCACTCCCCACTCGGCGAGCGGCCCCGCGTCGCGTACCAGGTCGGCGAGCGAGGGCGCCGGCACGTACTGGATGGCCATCCAGGGCCGTTCCGCGTCGGCATCGGCCTCGAGCACCCGGGCCGTGTAGGCGCTGTCGATCCGCTGGGCCAGCTCCACCTCGCGGGTGAACCGCTGACGGTCGACCGAGCTGACCGCGCCCTCGGCGAGCAGCGTCTTCACCGCGACGATCGGACCGCCCGCTGCCGGACGTGCCAGATAGATCCGGCCCATGCCGCCGGAGGCGAGCCGCCACAGCAGGTGATAGCCACCGAGCCGTTGTGGATCGCCGTCACCGAGACGCGTGATTCCAATTCCCGACATCCGCCGTCGTCCCTCCCACGAGCCGTGTGTCGTTCCCCGCCCTGAACCGGCAGACCGGCCGACCGGACACCACTGATCGTGGTGTACGCCGAGCTCAGGGGATAGGCCAAGGCACCGGCCATGTATGGCCGGTCGTCAGGGCAGGCTCTCCGCGGCCTGCGTCCGGGCTGCCGAGAGGCCCGAGTTGGCCGGGTGAGGGCCTGATGGCACGTCTCAGGCACCCCGCACGACCCAACGGCCACAATCGGGACGCTGAACACTTGCGGGCGGCTCTGTGAAAGTCGTTCAGGACTGACCGGTAGACGGACACCGGATCATTAGCGTCTGCTGTATGAAGCACATACGCAGAGCAGCCGGGCTCGCCCTCGCGCTGCTGTTCCTCGTGCTGGGCACAGGCGCCCAGACCGCGTTCGCGCATGTCACGCGCGAGCACGCCGAACTAGTGGTCGCACCCGGTGCCGATGTCACCAGCGGCCGCCTCATCGTGCACAACGCCGTCGTCGCTCCCGAGCAGGCCGGTGCGTGGGCGGCCGGGCTGCTCTCGGCCCCGTGCCCGGCCACCGGCTCGGGGGTGCCCGGCGACAACGGCGGCGTGCCCGGCGGCGTCGTCATCGAGCTGGCGTGGAGCTGCCGCGTCGACGCGCTCGACCTGAGCCCCCTCATGGACGAGGGCGACCTGACCCAGGTCGTCGTCGAGTTCGACGGCACGGCGGTCGACGCCTCTGCCGCGACCCCGCTCGTCGACGTCCACGGCGCGCACGCCCTGCCGGCCTTCCCCTGGCTCTCCGTCGGGCTGGTCACGGCCGCGGGTGTCGCCGTGCTGCTGGCCGCCCGGGGCCTGCCGTCCCTCGTCCGCGGCGGGCTGCGCCGTACCCGACGGCGCTGGCAGCTGGCGACCGCCGGAGCCGTCGCGCTGTCCTTCCTCGCGCCGCAGGCCGCCTTCGCCGACGACGCCACGGACGCGGCCGGGACCGCCACCGGCACCGCCACCGCGACTGTCACCGTCAAGGGCACCGTCTTCAAGGACCGCAACGGCAACGGCCGGCGGGACAAGGGCGAGCCGCCCATGCCCGGCATCGACGTCAACGACGGCGCCGTGTGGACCACGACCGGCCCGGACGGCTCGTACAGCCTGCAGATCGACCCCAAGCGGCGCGAGACCGACCTCGTCGGCATCGTCTCACCCGACGGATACACGCCGGCGTTGCGCAAGGACTACATCCCGCAGTTCTTCCACAAGGTCCCCGAGACCGGCGGCACGGGCGTCGACTTCGCGCTCGTGCCCGACCGCAACGCCTCGAACCCCCACGAGAAGTGGGTCATGAACTCCGACCCCGAGGTCGGCAACCGCACCGACGACGAGGCCCGCCGCGCGCTGCCCCAGTGGACCGGCCAGGTCCAGGCGATGTCCGAGGTCGACGGCGCGACGATGCAGATCGCGACCGGCGACCTCACCGTGACGGACTACGCCGCCGAGCCGCGCCGCCAGGGCGCGTACGATCTGTTCAGCAAGGGCCTGGAGGAGGGCCGGCTCGGTCACCCCTTCTACCCGGTGATCGGCAACCACGACTTCGGCGGTACGGCGACCTCCCAGGGCTACGCGGGCAGCATGGAGTACTACCGCCGCAACCTCGCCCCCGAGTGGTACAGCTTCGACCGGGGCGGCCGCCACATCGTGGTCCTCGAGGACAACTACGACGCCAGTGGGCTGAAGCCGCAGCTGGAGTGGCTGCGCCAGGACCTCGCCCGGCACGCCGTCGGCAAGCAGGTCTTCGTCTTCGCCCACCGCTCGCTGTTCACCCAGTGGGGCCCGGGCGCCGGCATGCAGCCGACGATCGACGAGCTCGCGAAGTACGACGTGCGGATGGTCGCCGCGGGTCACAACCAGCAGGCGGAATTCCGGCGCGGAGCCTTCAAGCGGTCCGTCGAGGTCAACAACCAGGGCACGTACGGGATCGACGGCGCCCACCCCGACTACAAGGTCCTCGACTTCAGTGCCATCACGGACGATCCGAACACACCGGGCAACGAGGACACCGGCCATGTGTCCGGAATCCACCGGCAGTTCGACATCGACGACGACGCCGCCCTGGTCAGCCCCGCCCAGGGAAGCGTGCACGGCGCCAAGGCCGGAGTGCCCGTCGAGGTGTACGCGGAGGACGACGGCCGCACCCCGGCCAGGGCGGTGCTCACCGTCCGCGACGGCAGCGGTGACCTGGTGAAGCGTGAGGAGGTGCGCTTCGGCCGGGAGGCGTCCCGCCCCGGCATCGAGAACTGCTACACCCCGCCCGGCGGCACGCCGGAGCCCTGCCCCGACGCACGCGGCGCCTGGACACGGGCGAGCGGCACGCTGCGCGGGCTGCGGCCCGGCACCTACACGGCCGAGTCGGTCGCGTACGACACCCGGGGCAAGCAGTTCCCCGTCGTGAAGAACACCTTCGAGGTCGTACGGGACTCCGAGCTCGGCGAGCCCAGGACCGGACAGGACTGGCTGCGGCAGGGCGGCGACGAGGCCGGGCGGTCCGCGAGCGGCAACCAGCCGGGCGCGCAGCTCGACCTCAGGTGGGCCCGCCACACCGGCGAGCAGTTCAACCTCAACGGGTCGGTGGTCGCGGACGGCAAGCTCATCGTCTCGTCCCGCGCCTTCGACTCTCCGTTCAGCATGATGCTCGCGTACGAGATCGCCTCCGGCCGTGAGCTGTGGCGTACGTACCTGGACGGCGATGCCGAGTCGGCGCCGACGCTCCAGGGCGGCAAGGTCTATCTGACCACCGGCGTCGGCCGGATCCATGCCCTCGACGCGGCGAGCGGCCGCATCGTCTGGCAGGCGATCGACCGCGAGGAAACCCACGGGGACACCGTGCGCCGCTACGGCCGCGCGGGCGGACCCGTCAGCGTCTTCGCCCTCGCGGGCGCGGACCACCGCTCGGTCGCCGTCTACCAGGACGCCTCCACGGTCCGCTGCCGGGACTCCGAGACCGGCGGGATGCTGCCGGGCGGCTTCGGCGCCGCGTTCTCCTGGGGCCAGGCCCACAGCACCGTGATCCGTCAGCCCGGCTCCAACACCGCCTACCTGCACTCCATGTCCAGCAACACCGTCATCGCCATGGACCTCGCGACCTGCACCCAGCTGTGGGTGAAGGACACCGCGGGCGACATCGACAGCCACTCCTCGCCCGTCCTGACCGACCCGGCCGCGGGCGGCGAGGCGAAGCTGGTGACGTTCACGGCCTACGGCGTCCGCGGGCACGACCCGAAGACGGGCGCGGTGACCTGGGAGTCCAAGCTCGGCGGCGGCAGCACCTGCGAGCCGGGCCGCGCCCCGCTCACCAGCCCGGCCGTGTGGGGCGACACCGCCTATGTCGCGGGCCGGGACGGAGTCGTACGCGCCTACGACACGAGCGCGGCCGATCCCTCGAAGCCGGTGTGGGAGGCGAAGTCCGGCTATCTGGCGGGGGAGAGCCCGCTGGACGACAAGTGGCGGGTTGCCATGGGCTGTTCGGCGGGTTCCGGTTCGCCGACGATGAACCCGCTGGTGACCGACTCCCACGTGTACGTCGGGACGTGGGACGGTCGCCTGCTCGTCCTGGACCGAACGAGCGGAACGCAGGTCGCCTCGTACAACCTCGGCGCGGGAGTGGCCTCGGCCCTGTCCGTGAGCGGTGACTGGGTCTTCGCCCTCACGGACGACGGCACGGTCCACGCGCTCGCCGCCCGCCGGAAGTAGAGGGGGAGCACCAGCGTGCGATCACTCCGCACCGGGGTGCTGCTCCTGCTCGCCGCCGTCCCCGCGCTGCTCCTGGGCAGTGCGGGGACGGCGCAGGCGCACCCCTTCGGAACCCCGCCCGTCGTGAAGGTCGAGGCGGCGGGCACCGCCGTCGACGTGTTCTGGTCCGCGCAGCGGGACGACGTGGCCGTACTGGAGAAGCAGTCCGGTGGTGACGAGGCGGCCTATCTGAGCTCGCACATCGTCGTACGCCAGGACGGCCACCCGTGCCGTGTGGACCGGGCCGACGGCATGAAGCTCCACTTCGTCTGCGAGCGGCCGGTCGAGCGCGTCGACCTGACGGTCACGGCGCTGACGGACGCGGACCCGGCGTACCGGACCCTGTCGGTGACGGGCACGGGCTCCGGCGGGCTGCACACTGCGCAGGAGCCCACGCGGACGCTGACTCTGACACCGTCGGCGGCGGGGGCGGCTGCGGGCTCATCGGCTGCTTTGGACGCTTCGGGCCTGGGGGCCTGGTCAACCGACTTGGTTTCGCTGCTGGACCACGGCGCGGCCCTGCCGCTGGCGCTGCTCCTGGCCGCGGCTGTGGGGGCGCTGCACGCCTGCGCGCCGGGGCACGGTAAGTCGCTGGCCGCCGGGTATCTGGTGGGCGGCAGGGGCCGGGCGCGCGATGCGGTGTGGCTGGGTGGGATCGTCGCCGTGATGCACACGTTGTCGGTCGCCACCCTGGCGGTCGGCTGGTGGCTGGCGGCGAACAGCACCCCGGACATCGCGGCGCTCACGGGGTGGCTTCAGCTGATCGCGGCGCTGGTGGTGGCCGGGGCGGGCGTGAGTCTGCTGCTGCGGCATCTGCGCCACCGACAACACCACCATTCCGACCACGATCCCGATCACGGGCACGGGCACGACCACGATCACGGGCACAACCATCACATCCCGGACGCCCCGTCGCTCCTCACCTGGCGAGGCCTCGTACTGCTCGGCGCATCGGGCGGCCTGCTGCCCTCGCCCTCCGCCTTCCTCGTCCTGCTCAGCGGCCTGTTGACCGGCAAGGTCGCCATCGCCCTCGCGATGGTCGCCGCCTTCGGCCTCGGCATGGCGCTGACACTCACCGGCGTCGGCCTGATCGTGCTGCGCGGCCGGGACGCGCTGCTGGATCGCGTCTCCCGCTCCCGGGCACTGCGGACGTGGACCCCGAGGGTTCCCCTCCTTGCGGCTTCGGCGGTGGTGGCCGGAGGGACGGTGGCCTCGGCGGTTGCGGCCGGCCACCTCCTGGCTCCGTGATCGCCGCAGCCCTGCGAGTTCCGTGACCTGCCGTTGGCACACGACAGAGGCGCCCCCGTCCGGTCTGAAGCCGGGCGGGGCGCCTTACGTCCCTTCGCGTCTCCCCGCGCTTGCGGGGCGGCGGCGACAGCTTCATAGTCCGAGGTATGGACGCGCGCGAGATGGCGCTCCGACAGGCATACGGCCATGCTGTCCGCTGGCTGGCGAGCCTCTCCGACCGCCGGGTTCCGGCCCGCGCTTCGGTCGAGGAGATCGTGCGTGAGCTCGGTGCCGAGCTTCCCGACGGCCCCAGCAAGGCTGCCGATGTCGTCGACCTGCTGGCCACGGCCTGTGAGCCGGGGCTCACCGCTTTTCCCAGCGGCCGCTTCTACGGGTTCGTGGTCGGTGGCACCGAACCGGCCGCGCTGGCCGCGGACTGGCTGGTCAGCGCCTGGGACCAGAACTGCGTGATGCGCGCCGTCTCGCCCGCGTACGCGGCGGCGGAAGAGATCGCCGGCGCGTGGTTGCTCGATCTGCTCGGCCTGCCGAGCGACAGCGCCGTCGGCTTCACGACAGGTGCCACGATGGCGAACTTCACTTGCCTCGCCGCCGGGCGCGACGCGGTGCTGCGGCGATCGGGCTGGAACGTGGCCCACGACGGACTCGTGGGTGGGCCGGCCGTACGCGTCATCGCCGGCGAGGACCGCCACATGGCCATTGACCTGGCGCTGCGCTACCTCGGACTCGGCAAACCCGAACTGGTGAAGGCGGACGGGCAAGGGCGCATCGAGCCCGGGGCCCTGCGGCACGCCCTGGCGGCCGGCGGGCAGGGCCCCACGATCGTGATCCTCCAGGCCGGAGACATCCACTCCGGGGCCTTCGACCCCTTCGCCGAGGCGATCGGTGCCGCTCGCGAGGCAGATGCATGGGTGCATGTCGACGGCGCCTTCGGACTGTGGGCGGCCGTCTCCCCGATGTACGCACACCTGATGGCGGGCTGTTCGTACGCCGATTCCTGGGCGACGGATGCCCACAAGACCCTGAACGTCCCGTACGACTGCGGCCTCGCCATCGTGCGCGATCCGTTCGCGATCCGAGCGGCGATGGGCCTGCAGGGGGACTACCTCATCCAGGACGAACAAGGCGACCCCATCGACAAGGTCCCCGAGCTCTCCCGGCGCGGCAGAGCCTTCACCGTGTGGGCCGCGCTCAGATCCCTCGGGCGATCAGGCGTGGCCGACCTCGTCGAAGGGCTGTGCCGACACGCCTCCGCGTTCGCCACCGGCATCGCCGCGATCGACGGCGCGACCGTCCTCAACGACGTCGTATTCACCCAGGTCTGCGCCGAGTTCGGCGACGACGAACGCACGGAACGGGTAATCGCCCGGCTGCTCGACGACGGCACGGCGTGGATCAGCGGCTCCACCTGGCACGGCCGGCGTGTCATGCGCATCTCGGTGAGCAACTGGTCGACGACCGACGACGATGTCACGCGCGCGCTCGACGCGATCCGGCGCGCACATCGCTCCGCATAGCCCGTCGGCGGGCCCCGGGCCGGGCTTGCCGAAGGCGCAGGTTCCGCGCTTTAATGAATGAACAAGCATTCATTAATCAGGGAGTGGTGGAGGTGGCACGTCCCCGAGGGATCGAGGATGCGGTGATCCTGCGTGCGGCGGCCGAGGTCATGGGGCGGGTGGGTCCTGGGGGGCTCACGCTGGCTGCCGTGGCGCGTGAGGTGGGGTTGGTGCCCGGCACGCTGGTGCAGCGGTTCGGGTCCAAGCGCGGACTGCTCCTGGCCCTGGCCGATCGGTCCGCGCGGGACGCGAGCGAGATGGCCGGGCGAGCGCGTCAGTCGCACGGATCGGCGCTCGAGGCCCTGGTGGCGCTGGTCGTGGAATCGGCGGGCGAGATGGGCACGCCGGAGAGCTTCGCCAACCATCTGGCGTTCTTGTGCATGGACCTCGCCGATCCGCAGCTCTACGAGCGCGCCCTGGCCGTCCACCATGCCCAGAAACGCGCGGTCGAGGAACTGCTGGCGGACGCGGCCGCCGCCGGCGAGCTGAGCGCCGGGACGGATGTCGCGGCGCTGGCCGGCACCGTACGGGCGATCACCGCCGGTGCGGGTCTGACCTGGGCCCTCGAACGCCAGGGCACCCTCGAGCAGCGGCTCCGGCAGGAGCTCGGCACCGTGCTGTCCCCGCATGCCCCGTCCCGCCCGTAGCCGCGACCTGGAGGAATCATGACGCTCGACACACGACCGCTGGCCGGGAAGGTGGCCTTGGTCGCCGGCGGCACCCGGGGCGGCGGACGGGGAATCGCCGTCGAGCTCGGCGCCGCCGGTGCGGTGGTGTACGTGACCGGCCGCAGCAGCGCTGCCGGGCGCTCCGGCCTGGACCGCCCGGAGACCATCGAGGAGACCGCTGAGAGGGTCACCGCCGCCGGTGGCCTCGGCATACCCGTCCGCACCGACCACAGCCGTCCCGAGGAGGTCCGGGCCCTGGTGGACCGGATCGCCGCGGAACAGGACGGCCGGCTCGACATCCTGGTCAACTCCGTGTGGGGCGGAGACCCGCTGACCGACTGGGAGCATCCCCTGTGGGAGCAGGATCTGGAGTGCGGGCTCCGTCTGCTGCGGCAGGCGGTGGAGACCCATGTGATCACCAGCCGGTTCGCGCTGCCGCTGCTGGTCGCCCGTAAGAGCGGCCTGGTCGTGGAGGTCACCGACGGCAACACCGCTCGCTACCGCGGCTCGTTCTTCTACGACCTGGCGAAATCCGCCGTGATCCGTCTCGCCGTCGCGCAAGCGGCCGAGCTGAAGCCGCACGGCGTCGCGGCCGTGGCGCTCACGCCCGGCTTCCTGCGCTCGGAGGCCATGCTGGAGAACTTCGGCGTCACCGAGACCAACTGGCGCGACGGCGCGGCCCAGGACCCGAACTTCGCCCACTCCGAGACCCCGGCCTACCTGGGCCGGGCAGTCGTCGTGCTGGCCGCGGACCCCCACATCATGGCCAAGACCGGACGGGCCCTGGCCACCTGGGGCCTGTACCAGGAGTACGGATTCACTGACGCCGACGGCACACAACCGGACTTCGCCGCCCACTGGGCCAAGAACCTGGAAGGGCAGTACGGGCCACTCGGAGATCCCATGTGACACCGGCCGGAGGACAGTGCGTGACATCGACTGTGTTTCGTATCGGCGGGGATCGATCCGCAGACGCCGCTCACCGTGGGTAAGATCCCCGCAACCGGGGGGTGGGCGATGAAGCGTGGGCTTCTTGCGAGTGTCGGCGTACTGCTGTTGATGGTGACAGCGTGCACGGAGGCCGGCCCTCCCATCGCTTCCCCTCCCTCGTCCGCGGCGCCCACTCCTCCCAGTTCTCCCACTTCTTCTTCCGGCTCTCTCGAGGCGCCGGAGCCGCCGGAGCCCGGTCCCGCCTCACCGTTGGGCGCGGCGGCGATCACCTCGCAGGACGGGATGCTGGTCGAGGCCTTCAGAAAGGGGCTGTTCCCCCCGGCTGAGGCCGTCCCGGCGACGTCCGATGTGGCGGTTCTACGGCGCAGCCAGCAGGTCGGCACGGGTGACTTGGCCTGGATGCCAGACGCCAACACGTACTGCCTCTTGTCGATCCGAGAGCGGGCGTCGGACCGGCAGTGCTTCGGACTTGCGACGAAGCGGAAGCCGCAGGGATACGTGCACGTGGGCAGAGGCAGACCACACGGCTTTGCCGAACCGGGTCAGATGTGGCTGACCGTCAGCATCGTCGAGAACGCTGGCGGGCCCTTCGCGTACACCGGCGGTACACCGGAGCACGCAACTCCGGTGCAGGAAGCCACGGTGAAATTCCCCTCGGGGCGGACGATGACATTTCTGACGTACGAGTTCCCGGAGGGCCGGAGCATCCCGCCGGACGCTGAGATCTGCAGCACAGGCCGTGCTGTCTGCTTCAAAGCATTCGAACCAACTCCTCAGGGGGAATAGGCGGCTTCAGTCGGCAAAGCCTCGGAAGACCCCATCGGGATCGTCTTTGGTACCCAGGCTCCTGGCCCGCCCCGGTACCCGCCGAGCCGGAAACGGCATGGCCGTCGGGCATGCCGTACCGGTATCGTCCGGTCTCCTGACCAGCCGATTCAGCGGCCTCCGACGTCCAGAGAGCGACTCCCATGACCAGCCGGCAAGCAACGACGACCCTGTGGCGCCCGACCGGCCCCAAGGAGCTGGACCTGGTCAGAGAGCTGAACTGGCGTGCTTGGCCGCCTCGTCTGCCGGAGCAGCCGATCTTCTACCCGGTCCTCAACGAGGACTACGCAATCAAGATCGCTAGGGACTGGAACGTGAAGCACGACGGAGCCGGTTTCGTCACCCGGTTCGAGGTCGAGTCCGAGTTCCTGACGCGGTATCCCGTCCAGCAGGCGGGCGGGCAGACGATCCTCGAGCTGTGGGTTCCGGCGGAGGAGGTCGACGCTTTCAACGCCCACATCGTTGGTGAGATAGAACTGGTCCACGAGTTCCACTGAGAGGCGCGGGCGTCGTATCTGATGGTGCGACCAGGTCAGATGTGGCCGACCACCGGTACCCACTCCCGAATGCCTGCGACCGTCACTCCCGGCGTGCGGTAGTACGGATCGGCGTCGAGGATGACCTCCAGCTCGGCGCGCTCCACATCGAACACCAGGAGCGCGCCCGATTCGTCCCCCCAGGGACCGGCCGCGAGCAGACGCCCTTCCTCGTGGAGCCGGGCAAGGAACGAACGGTGTGCCGGACGTGCGGCGAGGCGTTCCGGGGCAGCGGTGAAGGCCAGCTCGAGGATCATCATGCGGCCGACGGTACGGTCTGACGATGAGGACTTCAGTATCAGCCGATACATCAGCCCCTTGGCAGGCACTGGCGGCTGTGCCTCTGCTGGCCGCACTGCCTGAAGATCGGCTGCGCGCGCTCTGGTCCCACTCGCTGCCGCGCCGCCACCACGCGGGAGAAGTCATACTCAGTGCCGGCGAGCCGGCCGAGTATCTCCTTCTGCTGCTGCGTGGCCGGGTGTCCGTCGCCACCACCACGGCCGCCGGACGGGTCGTCCGCTTCGGCGACTGGACCGGACCCTGTGCACCGAACAAGGTGGCCGTGATCGATGGCCGCGGGCACACGGCCACTCTCACCGCGGTCACCCACTGCACCGTACGCAGCCTCCCGCGATCCCGGTTCGAAGAACTGGTCGACGACGTGCCCGCAGTACGCCGGCACGTACTGCGCCTGCTCGCCCAGGTGCGCCGCGACGGTTTGGTCGAGGTCACGCGCCACACCGTCGCAGTGCTCGCACCCGAGCTCCTCGCCCTGCGCGCAACCGAATCGGGCCCGCGCACCTCGTACCGGAGGAACCACATGGGGTAGGCAGGATCGATTCATCACTGCTCCGTACAGGGCCATCAGGGCAGTCGGTGGTTCGCGACGGGGCGGGACAGTGGGCAAGCTCGGGCTGAACCGTTCCCTTCACCAAAGGGCACCGCGGAGCGGGAGGGCTCGCGCGGGCCCTCTGCGGGGTCGATCTCGAGTGGTGAACTCGTCCGAGGCCGCGGGTGGTTCTCATTGCCGTCGCCCGAGTACTTGTCCGGCTGCGGTTAGTGTTAGCCCGTACGAGCGATCTTGGAGAACTGTTCAAAAATGGCAACACCACATCACCCGTCCAGCCACGGTCCTGTGCCGGGCAATCCCTACAGCGCGTCCGGAGAACACGGCTACGCCCCGGCACCGGGGAACTACGCGCCCGCTCCCGGCGGTTACGCCGGCCCGGCTCCCACGGGCTACGCGCCGCCCGCGCCCGCGTGCCGCGCGTGTGGCGGCCAGGCTGCCGCGAACTTCAAGGTGCGGTCCCACATGGGGATTCTCATCCTGATGAGGTTCGAGCACCTGGACGGGCCGTTCTGCCGGGCCTGCGGCATAGCCGTCGTCCGGCAGATGACCACCAGGACGCTGTGCCTGGGCTGGTGGGGCCCGCTCTCCCTGGTGATCCTCAACCCGTTCACGCTCGTATGGAATCTGTTCGCCTACCTGAAGTACAGCAAGCTTCCCCCGTCGACGCCCGCCCCGGGACGCGCCCACGTGGACACGGGCCCGCCGGTGCTTCGGCGGCCGCAGGCATACGTGGCCCTCATCCCCCTGGCCTGGGCCATCTGGGTCATCTCCCAGATCGTGACTCACTCCACCTGAGCGAGGGTCGATCCACCCCTGGCGCAAGGGGAACCGCTGCCAGGCCCGCCGGCCTAGGCGCGGAAGGCCTTCCGGAGGAGTTCGCCGGACTCGGCGGGATGCGTGGTCAGGCCGGTGTGCCCGCCGGGGAACTGGAGGAGTTCCGTGCCGAGACGCTCGGCCAGGAAGGCGGCCGGACGGTAGGGCAGTTCGCCGCGTGACTCCTGGCCGACGGCGAGCACGAGCCGGTCCGACAGCGCCTCCAGCCGGTGGATGTCCGGGGTGTAGGACATGAAGCCGGGCACGATGCGCCCGAGGAAGTACGGCAGGTTGGCCATCGTCCGCTCGGCCCGTGCGGCTGCCTGCGGTGGAAGTAGTGGAAGCGGGGGAAGCTCGATCTCGGGCTTCGGCTCGGTGGTGTCGCCACCGTTCTTCAGGCCCGCAGCGAACACGGCCATCGCCGGCATGAGCCCCTTTGTGCGGAGCGTCTCCTGCACGCGCGCGATGAGCGCGCGATGTTCGGAGGCGTCCGGCAGGACCTCCACCACCGGCGGCTCGTGCGCCACGACGCGCTCGACCCGTTCGGGATGGACGGTGAGCAGGTGCAGGGCGGCGATCGCACCCGAACTGGCGCCGAACACCCGGGCGGGCTCACCGGGCGACAGCAGTTCCAGCATCCGGAACGCGTCATCGGCGTGCTCGGCCACCCGCTGCTCGGCATCGGGGTCGTCCAGCGTGCTTCGGGACATGCCGCGCGGGTCGTAGGTCGCGACGGTGTATTCGGCGGCCAGGCCGTCGGCGATGCCGTCGAAGGAGGCCGCGCCGCCCGCCCCTCCGGGGATCAGCAGCAGGAGCGGGCCCTGGCCGCGCACCTCGTAATGGAGAGTCGCGCCGTTCACGCGCAGGCTGCCTATGGTCGGGTCGATCACGAGGAGTCTCCTTCTCGGTACGGGGGCCAGTGCTCCAGGAGGGTGTGCAGGGCGTCGAGGGCGCGGACCCAGGACTGCTGCGGCGAACGCTCGTGTGCGAACCCGCCCGCGGCTTCCAAGGCGACGAACCCGTGGAACGTGCTGCGCAGCAGCCGGACCGCGTCGGTCAGGTCGGGCTCGGCCAGTCCGTACCCGCGCAGCATGCCGTAGGTCAGCTCGACCGCGCGCCGCGGACCGGAAGCTTGTGCGGCCAGCTCGGGGTCGATCCGGATCGGGGTCTGCGTCGCCATGTAGCGGCCCGGATGCCGGTGGGCGTACTCCCGCCACGCGTTGGCGAAAGCGACCAGCGCGTCCTTGCCCGCCCGCCCGGCGGTCGCCTCCGCGATACGGATGGTCTTCTCGTCCGCCGCCAGCAGCGCGATCCGTCCGCGCAGATCCTCCAGACCGCGGACATGCGTGTACAGGCTCGCATCCTTCACGCCGAGCCGTCGCGCCACCTGCGACATCGTCACCTGGTCGAGCCCGACCTCGTCCGCCAGCTCGGCGCCCGCGATCGTCACCCGCTCCGCCGTCAGCCCTGCCCGCGCCATGCACCCTCCCATGATCATCCTAGGGGTTCTAGATATAACCTAGGACCCTTAGGAATGGCAACCAGGGCCGCGTGCGGCGGGACGATGGCGGACCGTGCCACGCGCGGGACCTCAGCGGGTGGGGAATCGGTGAATCCGGGACGGTGGTGTGCCGCCGTCGGCAGGATGGGGGCATGAACCGTGGTGATGTGGGGCCGGGCGGGTCGTGGCCGGTGGTGGTGCGGGTACCTGTGGAGCCGGTGGAAGCCGTGGTGGAAGCCGACGCGGTCGACGCCGTGGCGCGTGCGGGCGATGTGGTGGTGCGTGGCCCCTTGTTCGGGGTGGCGGCGCAGCGGGCCGGGGACGGGCCGCGGTGGAGGGTGGTGCTCGCGGTGACGGCCGGCTGTCCGCAGCTGGCGCGTGACGGGCTGAACTCGCGGTTGTGGTTCCGCGCGAAGGACGAGGCGCAGGACAGGGCGGAACGGCGCGAACTGCTGGCGGCGGTCGCCCGGCTGGAGAGCGAGCGGGTCGACGAGCTCACCGCGGCCGGGACCCGGTACCGGGTCGTGCGGGCCGAGGAGTACGCGGCCGCGGGCCCGGGCGGTATAGAAGAGCCTCGCCCGACCGACCCGGAACCGCCCGTCCCCGACTGGGACCGTGCTTCGAGGGAGTCGGAGGTCGATGACGGCCTGGTCCTGGACCCGGAGGCGCCCCTCACTCCGACCCAGGCTCTGGAGCGGCTGGCACTGCGCGGCCTGTGTTACACCGGTGAGCGGTTCCCCGAAGACGTGCGCGCCGACGCGGAGCGGGCGCTGGACACCCATCCGGACGTGCTGCTGCTGCCCCCGACGTTCACCGTCGTGGAGCAGGCCGGCAGCAGCTGGCGGCCGGTCAGCGGGCCGCACGCAACCGCGCATGCCGCCCGCAAGTCTCTGGACTTCTCCCTGACGTGGATGTGGCCGCGTATGCGCGGCCACATTCCCGGCGACGCCGATCCGCGCACCGACGCCCGCACCTGGGAAGCGGGCGGCGGGGCGCCGGCCGGTCCGCGGCCCGCGGAGCTGGCCGCGTATGCCGAGGCCGCGGACACGCTGCGGGTCGGGCGCGTCAACAGGCTGGAATTCCAGGGCACCGTCTACCAGATCGTCCGCACCCGGCGCCTGCTGCGCTGGGGCACCGACGGGCCCGAGGGCCCGCGCCCGTCCGACGTCAACAGCCAGGACCCCGCACGGATCCACCTGGTGCTCGACGAGGACGGCCGCATCGTCCCCGAGGACTGACCAGGAACACAGCGATGTCCCGCAACGGTCAGCCCAGGTAGTCGGCGACGAGTTCGGCGAAGGCCTCGGGGGTGAGGAGCGTGACGCCCAGTTCCTCGGCCTTGACGGCCTTGGAGCTCGGCTTCCCGTTCGCCGACGGAGCGCAGACCAGGTAGGTGGTCTTGGAGTTGACACTGCTGCCCGCCCTGCCACCGGCCTTCTCGATCAGCGCGTTCATCTCCGAGCGCCCCATGTTCTCCAGAGGCCCGCTCATCTTGCCGGTGACAACGGCGGTCTTGCCCGCCAGCGGGCCCTCACCGGCCGGCTCGGGCTGCTGCGGTTCGTTCATGTTGACCCCGGCCGCGGCAAGCTTGTCGATCACCTGGGCCAGGGAAGCGACCTGTTCGACGATTACCGGAGCCTTCTCCCCGCCGATGCCGTCGACCTCCTGCATCTCGGAAGCGTCAGCCCGCCGGATGGCATCCATCGTGACGAAGTGTGCCGCTATGCGGCGGGACATGCTCCGCCCGGTGCCGAGCACGCCCAGGGCGCAGAAGACGCGGCTGAGCGGACGGGACTTGGCGGCCGCGATCTGTTCGGCCAGCTTCGCTCCGCGCTTGGCACTGCCCGAGGCGGCGGTGAGCCGGTCCTCGGTGAGGGTGAACAGGTCGGCGACATCGGTGACGTCACCGGACTCGATCAGGGCCTTGACGTACGTCTTGCCCAGGCCGTCGATGTCGAGCATGTCGCGCCCGGCGGCGTACTCGATCAGCGCGGGCAGGGCGCAGGCGGTTCCCTTCGCGCAGCGCCACCGCTCCTGGTCCTTGTTGATCTCTCCACCGCAGTTGGGGCATGCCGTGGGCAGCGGCACCTCCTGCGCGCCGTCCGGGCGGCGGCCGATGACGGCGGCCTGGACGCGGGGGATGATGTCGCCGGCCTTGTAGACCGTGACGGTGTCTCCGAGGTGGAGGTCGCGGCGGCGTATGTCGGCCGGGTTGTGGAGGGTGGCCCGGGTGACCGTGGATCCGTCGATGTCCACCGGTTCGAGGATGGCGGTCGGGGCCAGTACGCCGGTACGGCCCACGTCCCAGACCACGTCCTTCAGCACGGTCTGCCGCTCGACGGCCGGGAGCTTGAAGGCGATCGCCCAGTACGGGAACCTGCTGCCGAACCCGGCCGCGGCCTGCTCGGCCGCGTCGTTCGCCTTGATCACGACCCCGTCGATACCGAACGGCAGGCCGGGGCGCAGCGCGGCGATCGCGTCGACCTTCTGCTGCGCCTCGGCGAGGGTTGCCACCACCTGCAGACCGGCGGGCGTGTCGGCCGTGGTCTGTACTCCGGCCCCGGCGACGGCGGCCAGGGCCTCGGCGTGCGTGGCCCCGGAGGGCACGAAGCCGACGCCGTCGAGCTCGACCGCTCCGTACGCCCAGAACGTCATCGCGAGCCGGTAGGGGCGGTCCTTCGCGCGCAAGGTGCCGGCCGTGCCGTTGCGCGGGTTCGCGAAGACCTGCGCGCCGTGTGCGGTGCGGACCTCGTTCGCGGTCTCGAACTGCGCTTGTGTGAACAGGACCTCGCCGCGGACCTCGAACGTGGCCGGCACGGGCAGCCGCTCGGGCAGGCCCTCGATCGAGCCGATGACGTGGCTGACGTCCTCGCCGTGGGTGCCGTTGCCGCGGGTGATGATCTGCTCCAGCCGCCCCGCGCGGTAGCGGGCGGCGACGGCCGCTCCGTCCATCTTCGGCTCGACCGTGAACCCGCCCGTGGGCGCGTGGCCCAGGCGGCGCTGGAGCGAGGCTTCCCAGGCGAGGAGGCCGGCCGGGTCGAAGACGTTGTCGAGGCTGAGCAGTCGCGTGGTGTGCGCTATGTCGCCGACCGGGGCGGCCCCGTCCCCGACCAGACCGGTCGGGGAGTCCTGGGCGACCTCCTCGGGGTGCTCCGCTTCCCAGGCGAGCACGGACAGGCGCAGCCGGTCGTAAGTGGCGTCATCCAGAGAGCTGTTCTCGCCGCCGTAGTACGCCTCGGACGCGTCGCGCAGCTGCTGGAGCGCGGCAGAGTAGTCGGCACGGCTGGACAGGCTGAACAGCGCCTCATCGGCGGAAAGGATCGTCATGAGAGAGATCCTCTCCCAAGGGTCTGACAATGCCCGGCGACGGCGAACGTGCGCCCGCTACCGGTACTCCACGGTCAGAGTGGCCTGCGTGTCCCTGTTGACGAAGAGGTAGGCGGTAGCCGGCTGGTTCTGTTCGAACCGAAGGCGGACCTGGGTCCGTCCGGAACGGTTGATCGCGGCCAGGCCCGCGGCGGACAGGTTTCCGGAGGCTTTGCTGCCGGAGGCGAACGAGCCGATCTCGGCGGTGCCCGCGGCCGTCGTGGCGGCGGCCCAGTCAGCGCTCTCCACCGTGCAGCCGCCGAGACAGCCGGTGTGGACGTCGACCAGGAGCCGGTTGCCGGCCGGGCTGGCCCAGGGGTCGCCGGATCCGCTGCTCCTCGTCAGGGTCACCCAGGCTCGGGTGATCTCCTTCCCGGAGGGAACGGCGCCGGTGTCGAAGGACAGAACGGTCCGGTTGAACTTGCCGTCGGTGCCCCGTCCCAGGGCCAGGCCGGAGGTTTCCTCCAGGGTGCCGACGGCCGGTCCCGAGCCGTCACCCGCGGCCTTGATGTAGCCGTCCTCGGCGTCCACGCTGGGCAGTGTGACGGTTCCCGTGGGCGGCGGCGTCGAGCCGGTGCCGCCGAGGGCCTTGACCATGCCCATGATGGTCTCGATCTGCTTGCCGCCGTGCCGCGCGTAGGCGGGGTCGCCGAGGTAGCCCCACCAGTTCCAGCAGCCGTTGGGGTTGTCGAGAGTCGTGGTCGCAACGGCCTGCGGGTACAGGACGATCAGGTTGTTGGTGTCGGCGTATTCGTTGAGGTAAGCCCTGTCGATGAACCGGGTGCCGAAGCCCTGGTACGAGTAGCCCTGCTTGCAGCCGTGGAGAGTGACGACCACCTTGCAGGCCGCGCCGCCCGCACAGCTCGTGGGCACGTAGACGAAGCCGTTCTCGTCCATGGAAATCGGTTTGGCGGCGCCGCCGGGCGCGTACTTGTTCTGGTCGAACCGGATCAGGCTGCCACCGAGGTTGCTCGAGGGTGCGCTGACCGAGCCGAGGAGATGTCCCAGGAACTCGCGTTCGGCGTCGATGCCGCAGTTGTTGATCCACGGATTGGCGGTGACGGTGCACGCGTTCGGGCCGAGCGGGCTGATCCAGGCGTGGCCGGCGGCGGTGCTGTTGTTGTAGAGCACGTTGGCGCCGAAGTGCCGGTAGTAGTCGTTCAGCGCGGTGGAGACGGGGCGTTCGACGGTCGAGTCGCCGGAACCGCTGAAGACGTAGACGGGGTCGCCGCTCAAGCCGGCCGCGGGGTCGATGGCGCCCTGCGCCGACCAGTTCGTGGTGGTCTGCTTCAGGGTGGCGAGCTGGAGGTCCTGGTAGACCTCCATACAGGCGTTCAGGGCCTTGCCCAGGTCGTTCTGGGCACAGTACTGCGGACCGGAGGCGAAGGCGGCCGAGCCGTCGAACGTACCGGAATAGGCCACATGCAACTGGGTCGCCATGTACCCGCCGGAGGAGACGCCGGCGCTGTAGACGCCGTCGACGTTGTACGTCTTGAGCTCGCCGGTGACGGGCGGAACGGCGGCCGCGGCGGCACTGGCAGCCCCGGCGTCAGCGGAGGCGGGGCCGCCGAGGAGCACGCCGATGCCGAGCAGCAGGGCTGCGGCGGCCCCACCGAGCCTTCCAGGAAATGGATGCACAAACCCTCCACGGGTGTGAAACGGCTTACGGGTTCGGATGGCTGCGACGATAACCTCCGGCCACATCCCGTACGCACGGTGACGCCTGCCACAACAGGGCTCCCGCCTATGGCGGTTGACACCCTGGACGCGGCCCGTCCGGCGGGGCCCCGTCGCCCGGCTCCGCTCCGGGTGGCCTTGAAGTGCCCTGCGGAGGACTGGTGGTTCGCGCCATGGCCCGGCGGGACCGGTGCTCGCGGCGGTCCATCCACCAGACGAGCCGGTCGGGGGAGTCCTGCGGGAACACTGCCTGTACGGCGGTTGCGGCCAAGGCGAGCAGCAGACAGACGGTGACGCCCCACCAGGGGGCGCCCGCGAGCACGGTCGCCAGACCGCTGACGGCAGTGACCGACGCGGGTACCAGATTGGGGGTAACGGCCATGTCCGCCCTCGCTTGCGTCGACTGAGCCTTCGGGTCGTGCTCCCAGCCTTGACACGGCGTGAACCATGCGGGAGGGGGAAGAAATTGTTTCCACCGGGGTGGTAACGGCCGGCGTGGCGTGCGGCCGGGTTGTCACACCGTCAACGCAGATGGGGGGCGGGGATGGGCACGACCCAGGGGCAGCGGGACCCCACCGAGGAGTACGCGGCCGGGCTGCGCGCGGCCGTGGCCGGATTCCTCCGCGCGGGCGGGACCCAGCGGGAGATCGCCCGGGCCCTCGCCGTCGCCCCGGCCACACTGTCGCGTTACCTCAGCGGGGAACGCCTCGCCTCCCGCGCCGTTCTCGACACCCTGGTCGACTTCCTCCGCACGCAGGGCCGGACCGTGGACGAGGCGACGACCGCCCGGCTGCGGGACCTGTGCCGCCGCGCACACCGCTCCAGCGGTTCCCCGGCGGTCCGGCTCGCCGAGGTCAAGGGGGAGATGGCGATGCTGCGCAGGGAGCACGCCCGGGCCCTGGAAACCTCCGCGGACCGGATCGCCGTACTGGAGGAGCGGGCCGGCCACCTCTCCGGGGAGCTGGCCGAGGTCCTGTCCCGTGCGCGGACCGCCGAGGAGGCCGTGGAACTGCACCAGGCACACGTACTCGAACAGGACGACCAACTGCGCAACAGCCAGGAGTACACCCGCCGGATCGAGGCGGAGCTGGCGCGGGAGCGCGAGGGCAACGGCCGGCTCCAGGAGGAGGTCGAGGTACTGCGCGAGCAGAACCGTCTGCTGGTCGACCTCGCGGGCGTTCCCGGGCCGTCACTGCAGGCCGGCCCGCCCGGCGTCGACGACGGCGCCGCCGGGAACGCGCCCGGTGCGGAGATGCCGAGTGACCTCGTACTGGTCCTGCGACTGCTTCGCGGCCGGGGCGTCGACGGACTGCGTACCGAGGCCGGACCGCTCCGCGACGGGATCGCCATTGCGGCGTACATGGTGCAGATCTGCCTGGTGGGGGCCGTGTTCTCGGCCTGCCTGCGGTCTGCGGACCGGCCGGCGGAGTGGATCCTGCTCCTCTTCGCCGTCTCCGGATTCGTCTACGCCCTCGCCTGCGGAGCCCGGGCGTACCGCCGGACGACGCCTTACACCCGGGCGGGCGTCACCTGGCCCGCCACCCTGGTCGGCCTGGCCACCTGTGCGGCCGTTCCCGCCGGGGTGGCCGTGCCCGCCCTGCTCGACGTGGACGTTCCCGGCCGCTGGATCGCCCAGGCCGTCGGGCTGCTGTGAACGCGAGGCTTCCGCCGCTACCGGGTCACCCGTACGGTCACCGTCTTCGGCCGCTGGTACTCGTGCAGCGCCAGGACGCTCAGATCGGTGCCGTGACCGGACGTCCCCCGGCCCCCGTGCGGGAGTTCGGCCGTCTGCACGAGATGGCAGTTGAGCCACGCCTCGCCCGCGTTCAGCCGGGCGACCAGGTCGAGGCCGGTCCCCAGGTCGGTGGTCCACACGCTCGCCGCCAGCGCCTGCGGGACGCTGTTCGCCAGGGCCAGGGCAGCCTCCGGGCTCTCCGCCTGCTGGACGGTGAGGAGGGGCCCGAACACCTCCTCGGTGACCGCCGGGTCGTCGTACGGGAGATCGGCCAGCAGACGGGCCGGGCGCCAGTGCCCCCGCACCCCGCCGGCGTCCTGGGCGATGTCGGCCGCGAAGTTCCGCTTGGCCGCGGAGGAGGCGACCAGACGGTCGTAACGCGCCGCCTGGTCCGCGTTGTTCAGCGGCCCGAAGTCGCGCCCGGCGAGCCGGGAGTTCAGCGCCGCCGCCAGCCCGGCGACGGTGTCCTCGTAGTTCTCCGCGAGGGTGATCACCCGGGCCGGGGCCGCACAGCTCTGGCCCGCGTTGTACGTGGCGGCCTCCGCGAGCGAGGCGCAGGTGTCGGCGGGGGCGTCCGGGAGGACGATCGCCGGTGCGTTGCCGCCCAGTTCCAGGCTGACGCGGCGGGTCCCGGCCCGCGCGGCCACGTCGGCTCCGGCCCGGCCGCTGCCGGTGAACGCGACCATGTCCACCGCCGACTCCACGAGCAGGCGGCCGGTGCGCCGGTCGCCCGGGAGGGACTGGAGCACGCCCGTGCCCAGCGCCAGCGCCGCGTGCTCCGCGAGCAGCTCCAGGCTGTCGGGGGTCGTCTCGGCGGGCTTCGCCACCACCGTGTTGCCCGCCGCGAGGGCCGGCGCTCAGCGCCAGGCGGCCATCAGCAGCGGGTAGTTCCACGGCACGATCACCCCGACCACGCCGATCGGCTCCCAGCGGACCCAGCTCTCGTGGCCCGCCACCAGATGGCCCGAGGCCGGGGCGGTCCGGGCGCGTGCGGCCGTCGCGTAGAACCGGAACAGGTCCGCCACCTGCTCGACCTCGCCCGCCGTCTCCGTCCCGGGCTTGCCGGTCCCGGCCTGCTCGCGGGCCGCGTACTGCTCCGCGTGCTCCTCGATCAGCGCCGCGAGGCGGTCCAGTCGGCGGCCCCGATCCTTCGGGGTCAGGGCGCTCCAGCCGGGGAGGGCGGCGCGGGCCCCAGCCACTGCGGCCGCCACCTCCCGCTCCCGGGAGAGGGTGGCCGTACCGCGCGCCCGCCCGGTGCGGGGGTCGGTCAACTCGGTCAGTCCGGTGGGTGCGGCGGTCATGGGCGCCTTTCGCGGATCGGGGTTGGGGTTAGACCGGAACTCATACGTCGTACGACCTCAGCCACAGCTCCAGCGTCAGCACCAGCCAGAGCTTGCCGCCCTGGCGGGGCAGCAGCATGCCCTCGCCCTTCAGCCAGGTGCGGATGGTCTCCTGGCGGAACAGGCCCCGTTGCCGGGAACGGCGGCCGAGGAGGAGTTCGTGGCCGAGTTCCCGCAGCGGACCGGTCAGCCACTGCTGGACCGGCACGCGCATCCCGCTCTTCGGGCGGTCGACCACGGTGCCCGGCAACAGGTCCCGAACGGCCTCCTTGAGGATCCACTTCTCGGTCGTGCCACGGAGTTTGTAATCCGGCGGGGTGGCGAAGGCGTGGTCGATGACCGACCGGTCGAAGAGCGGGGAGCGGCCCTCCACGCTCTGGGAGGAGGTCAGGCGTTCCACCTTCGTCAGGATGTGGTGCGCCCCCTTGGTCCGCAGGTTGCAGTGGAGCAGGCGGTTGAGGAGGTGCTCCATGGCGTACGGACCGCCCGGATCCGGGAGCAGGTACGGCTCCACGTGCCGCTGCGGGCGCGGGGCGTCCCGTAGTGCGTCGAGTGCGGGCGCCGTCAGCAGGACCGGGAGGTCCGTCCAGCATTTGCGGTACGAGCGCAGGTACGCGGTCGCCCGGTCCTCGTCCCAGGGCGCGCCCGGGGTCCGGTGCATCTCCTGCACCAGCATGGGGAGGTTCTTGGGCCCGCCGAAGACGGGGTCGCCGCCCTCGCCGTTGAGGACCACGGAGGCGCCGTCCGCGGCCACGGCCTCGGCCAGCATCAGGTTCGGCACCGTCAGCGGGTCGCCCACCGGGCTGTCCAGCAGCGCCGCGGCCTCGGCCAGCCGCGCCGCCACCGCCGCCCCCGAGACGTTCAGGATCCGGTGCCGGGTGTGGCAGTGGGAGGCCACCAGGCCGGAGTAGCCCAGTTCGTTCGGCAGGTCGTCGCCGAAGCTGATCGAGTACGTGTGGACCGGGTGGGAGTGGAGCTTCGCCGCCAGGGCCGTGACGAGGGAGCTGTCGATGCCGCCGGAGAGGAGCACCGCGGCGGGCTCCGCCACGGGCAGCCGGTTCGCCGTGGCCTGCTCCAACAGGGCGCGCAGACCCAGGACATGGCCGGTCGGGTCGGCGGGACGGGGGTCCTCGATGTGCTCCCGGGGCTCCCAGTGGACCGTCTCGGTGACCCGGCCGTCGCGGGCCAGCCGCAGCACCCGGCCGGGCAGCACCTCGCGGACCCCGGTGAGTAGGGTTTCCTCTCCCGGCAGGTACGCGAAGGTGAGGAAGGAGCGGACTGCCGACAGGTTCATGGACGTGCCGAGGGCCGGCCAGCGGCGCAGTGCCCGCAGCGAGGTCGAGGCGGCCCAGGCTGCGCCGGCCCGCGCGTAGTAGAGGGTGCGGGCGCCGACGTGGTCGCGGATCAGGACCAGGTCGGGCCCGTCGAGCACGGCCAGTACGAACATCCCTTCGGCGAGAGCCACTCCGGCCTCGCCGAGCAACGCCCAGCAGTGGAGGAGGAGTTCGCCGTCCGGGCAATCGACGGGCGGCGGCGGAGCGGCGGCCCGGGCCGCGAGGGCGGCGAGCAGCACCGGGCGGTTGTGGAGGGTGACCTCGCCGACCGCGGTGCGTCCGTGCACCGTGAACGGGCCGGTGGCACGGCCGGGTTCGCCGGTGATGAGGCTCAGCCCGGCGCCCGGTACGTCCACGGGAACGTGGCCCGGTCCGGCGGCGCCCATCACCTCGAGATGGGCGCGGGCCTGCCCGGTGGTGTCGGCCAGGCAGGCGCAGAAACGTGCCACGGTTGGCTCCTTCCCTTCGTGCTCGCGTACTGCTGCGTGCTGCGTGCTTCGCGCTCCGTGCGACGCGCTCTGCGCTCTGGCTCAGCCGAAGTCGTCGTCGCTCCAGGCGTCCTCGTCGCCGTCCCAGCCCGCTTCCCAGCTGTCGTCGCCGGAATCCCCGTCACCCCCGGAGTCCCCGCCTCCGCCGTCGCCGCCCGAGGCCGACGACGCCTGGCTCTGCTCCTGTTGGCGGCGCAGGGCCTCTTCCTCCTCCGCGGTCATGCTCAGCGGCGGGAGATGGGCGGCCGTGATGGCGAGGGTCGCCACCCCCAGACCTGCGAGCAGCACCCCCATCCGGCCGCCGAAGGAACTCCGGTTGACGGTGACCCGCTCTCCGCGCGACCACACGGTACGGCCGTAGCCGATGTCCCGGGCGTAGGTGGCGGTGCCGTCGGAGAGGGTGCGTTTGATGACGCGGTTGCCGAGCAGCTCGTCGGTCCCCGAGGCACCCCGGTTGTCGTGCCAGCGCACCAGGTGGGGTCGGCCGGGGGTGCGGCTGCGCCACTCCTGGAGGCCGCCCTCGTATCTGCGGTGGACCGTGCCGTCGGCGAGGAGTTCGTCCGCGTAGCCGATCTCTTGGGGCCGGATCATCGTGTGCGTACCTCGGGTGTGTGGAAGGGGTCGCGGGGGCCGTTCACGCGGTGGGCCAGGTCATGAAGCCGGCGGTGCGCAGACCGTTCAGCTCGCCCCACATGGAGTCGCGGGGCGGCCGCGGACCCCGGGTCAGGCGCAGCACCGTCCGTACGAGCCTGGCCGGCGGTACGGCGGCCACCTGGGCGAACCGGCCCCGCGCCAGCCACGCGGCCTCGCGCGGCCGCAGGGCGGCCGGCCAGTCGGCGCCTGCCGCCGGGCCGGGAGCCGGGCCGCGTCCCGACGGCAGCCGCAGGGCGGCGGCGTGTCGCGGTACGAGGCCCAGGGAGCCGACCCGTACCCCGGGGACGGGGCCGAGCGCGGCTCGTACGCGGGCCGGGAGCTTCACGCCCTCGGGGCTCGCGTCGTGCAGGACGTGCACCGTGGCGCCGTCCGCCCGTTGCAGGGCCGCGAGGAGGAGCGGGGCCAAAGGCAGCGCGTCGGGTGCCGCGAGGACGGGGCAGGCCGCTTCCAGGTGCACGTGGTTGGCGAGCAGCATCGCGGCGATCGAGCGGTCCTGGCAGAGGAGCAGGCGGGGGAGGCCGTAGTCGTACAGGTCCGGTTCGGACGGCCGGGACCGCGCAAGGTCCGCCGGGGTCGCCGGGGGCGGAGCGGACGGCAGGAGGCCCGGTACGGTCTCCCGGCCCCGTGCGTCCAGGGCGCGGGTGAACGAGGGCAGGCGCAGCGCCGGTGGGGGGGTGCCGGGGACGCGGCGCAGGAGCGGCGCGGCCGGGCTGAGGACACGGCAGGTCTCGTAGTAGAGCTGACGCTCCGTGAACCGGAGTCCGCCGGGGTCGGCCGCGCGGACGGCGGCGGCGCCGATCGCCAGGTTGAGCAGCCGGGTCGTACGCGTGCTCGTGCCCGTACTCGTGCTCTTGCTCATGCGCTGGGCGTGCCTTTCTTCCCGGAGGTGTCCGCGTCCGCCGCCCCGTCCGTGTCCGGCCAGGTCAGGAAGCCGTACGCCGGGGCGGAGCCGGGCCGTGCCGCGGCCATGGCCACGGCCCGTTCCACCGCCTCCTCGACGACGGTGGCGAGCAGCGGCGGGGGCACGGCCGCGATCGGACTCCAGAACCCCTCGGCCAGCCAGGCGGCCTCCTGCTCGGACAGGCCCGCCACGGCCCGCAGTTCCCCGGCATCCACGGCCAGGACGTGCGAGCCGGCCGTGACGGGCGAGACGCGGTGGATGGCGCCGAGCCGACCCCGGACCGCGGCCACCGGCAGCCCGGCGTCCACCACTGCCCGGTCCGGATGGGCCATGCGCAGGAGCGGTGCCAGCAGCGCCCCCAGTGCGCTCGCGTCGTGCAGTACGACGACCGGGAGCAGGCCCGGCAGGTCCACGAGGGCCTCGTGGGCGGAGCCCGGGTCCGCCTCCACCAGGACCGCCCGCAGCCGCACCGGCAGGTCGTTGGCCTCGAGGAACACCGCGACGGCGTGGTCGGTGCACAGGATCACGGCCCTGGGCCGGGGCGGCCGCGACGCGGCGTACCCGGGGATGCGCGCCGCGTCGTTCACCACACCCGGCGGCAGCCTCCCGTACGCCCTGCACCAGTCGCCGGTCATCAGCTGCCGGAAGCCCTCCTCGGTGGGGCTCAGGGACGAGCCCGCGGGCCGGGCCCGCTCGTACCGGAAGAGCCCGGGCACCACGAGGACGAAGACGGCGGCGGTCCGGGCCCAGACCGCGGGGGCGCCGCTGCCGAGGACCGCGTACACGAGGAGCCCGGCGCAGACCGTCAGCGCCACGGACCAGCGGATGCCGGGACGGATCCCGCGCGCCTCGCGCGCCCTCCAGGCAATGCTGTACGAACGGGAGCGGTACCAGAGCTGGGTGACGGTCACCTTGAGCCGGCCGCTGTCGGTGAGGGACTCCGCACAGCGGCGAATCCGCAGGTCGTGCATGCCGCGGCCGTGCACCTTGGGGTCCAGGGCGAAGCGGCGGTGGCAGTGGGAGCACACCTGGCCCGTGCGCTCCGTGCGCTTCAGCTCGGTCGAGCAGTTCGGGCAGATCACCGCCCACCCGCCGGATCCGGGCCGCCCGCGGCCGCCCCGGGCCAGGTCATGAAGCCGACCTCCGCGGCGTGGCGCCGTTCGGCGTCGACACTGCGGCCGACCTGTTCGGCGAGCCGGTCGAGTACGGAGAGCAGCCGGACCGGGGGGACGCCGACGAGCGGGAACCGCCAGCCCTGCGCCAGCCACTTCAGCTCTTCCGGAGTGAACTCACCGAGGGCGGTGAGCCGTTGCATCTCCGCCGTCGTGGGTTTCCGGGCGGGGTCGCGGTACGCGACGGCCTTCGGCATGCCGCGGACCGTACGCAGCGACACTCCGGCGTCGACCACCGGGCGGCCGGAGCAGGTCGCGCGGAGTTGTCGCAGGAGCAGTTCACCGCGCGCGTCGGCGTTGTGGAGCACCAGGACCGGGCCGCGCGGCGGCAGGGCCGGGAGCAGGGCCGCGACGTGCTCGGGGCCCTGGACGAGGGCGATGCCGTGGCGGTCGGGCAGGCCGTCGGCGGCGAGGAAAGCGGCGATGGAGGGATCGGGACAGACGAGCACGGCGGTCGGCGCAGGCGCGTCGGCCCGCCACCGGGGCCAGGGGTCGCCGCTGTCGTCGACCACGCCGGACGGCAGGTTCCCGTACACCCGCAGCCACTCGGCGAGCGCCTCGGAACGGAAGGCTCCGCGGGTCATGGGCGCGATGCCCCGGCCCGCTCCCCTCCGCCGGGCGATCAGGATGCCGAACGCGGTGGCCAGCAGGGCTCCGGAGACGTACAGCATGAACGGCAGCCCGCCGAAGATGGCCCAGAGACTGACGAGCACGCCGCCGAAGAGTGCCCCGCCCGCGCATCCGGGTACGAACTCGCCCTCCCTGAGCCGTTTGCGCGACAGCGCGTACCACAACTGGCCGGGGGTGACCCGGATCCGGCCGTTGTCCGTCAGCCCGTCGGCGATACGGCGCACCCGGAGGTCGCTGAGGCGCAGGGAGTTGGTCTTGGGGTCCAGCGCGTAGCGGCGTTTGCAGTGGCTGCAGATGTTGCCGGTGCGCTCCTTGCGGAGCAGGTTGCGTTCGCAGTGCGGGCAGATCACCGGCGGACCTCCAGAGCCGTCGCCACCCGGCGCAGCCGTGCGGCGAGCCGCTCGCGGACGGTGGTGCCGGAGATTCCGTGGACCCGCTGGGCGCGCTCGATGTCGCGCAGTGCGGCGGCGAGGACCCGGTAGTCGGTGGCGGTCGCGATCGCCGGGGCGCCGCGCCCCGCCGGGCCGGGCAGCAGGGCGCTCGCGGCGGCCCGCTGCTCGGCTTCCGCCGCCGTGATGGCGTAGTCCTCGTGGTCGATCCCGTATCCCGTGTTGGCGGCGAGGATGGTCAGCGGGGCGTCACCCCGGTTCGCGAAGGAGTGCGGCATCATCTCCGGGATGCGGATCAACATGCCCGGCGCGAGCAGGACTTCGGTGACGCGGCCGCGGTCCGGGTCGTGGAGTCCGCAAGCGGCGTGCCCGAGGCTGAGGACGAAGTGCTCACCCCCGTGCGCGTGCGGGGTGAAGGCGCTGCGCGGGCCCACCACCCCGAGTTTCACGGTGGCGTTGGAGGGCCGCTCGGGCGAGGTGCCGGCGTCGCCCACGAGGTAGTGCGCGAACTGCCCGTCGTCGATGAACCGCAGGAAATCCCGCTCCGGCCCGAGTTCCCGGGACCCCTCCCGGTCGGCCAGCACGATGCCTCCGTCCGGCCTCAGGTGGTACAGCTCCACCCCGCCCGGCAGCCCGCGCCCGGCGTGGTTGGGCAAGTCCTCGGGTATCTCGCGCGGTCCGGGTGTGCGGTCGTACGGTCGTGCGGCCATCGCGCCTCCCCCTGACGCCCCGCTGTGCGCTCCACGCGCCTCGCAGGCGCATGGTAAGGCCCTGATCGCCACCAGCGGGAGCATTCGGAACGTACCCCGTGCAACCGGCAGATGACCGCCCGGGTGCAGAACGTCAGGGCCGGTCCGCAGGACGGCTGTCGGTTTCTGCCGCCGGGGTGGCCTCGCCGGACGTGGTGTCGGGGGCTGGTGCGGTCCGCCCCTTGCCGCTGATGAGTGGTTTGACCACGAGGAGTTGGGCGGCTGCGAGGGCGAGGCAGAGGCTTGCGGAGCCGGCCCACAGGGCGGCAACGCCGGCGTGTTCGAGCATCTGAGTGGCGGTGACCGGGGCGGCGACCGTGGCAATGCCCCAGCTGATGCCGTACGCGGCCAGGTAGCGGTCGGCGCCGCCGGGCGGCGCCAGGCCCGCCACGACGCTGAAGGCCCGGCCCAGGATGAGCACGTCACCCAGGCTCCATACGGCGGTGGTGATCAGGAACGCGGGCAGGGTGTGGGCCATCGCGTAGCCGACCAGGCCGATCGCCAGCAGGGTGTAGCCGAAGGCCAGGGCCGCGGAGTCGGAGAGCGTGGCGAGGCGGCGCAGGCGCAGGGCGGGTTGAGCCGCGATGACGGTCACGGCCGAGGCGGTGAACAGCAGCCCGGCGTCGGCGGGTTCAAGTCCGCGACGGGCGAGGGTCAGCGGCAGTGCCATCATGATCTGCATGTAGACGAGGGCGAAGACGGTGCCGGACGTGAACATGCCCCACAGGGCGCGGTCGCGCCAGGGGTGGGCCTGCTCGCCGTGTTCGCCGTGGTCGACGGCCGGACGGTGGCGGTGGTCGGCGGGCAGCGCGATGCGCAGTGCCAGCGCGCAGGCCAGGCAGGTGAGCGCGTCGACGACGAACAGCCAGCGCAGATCCCACCGGCCCAGACCCGCCGCGATCAGGCCGGCGCCCGTGCCGCCGGCGGCGAGCGCGACGTTGAGCAGGCTGTACGCGCGCACCCGCTCGGCGGGACGGACGGCGTCGGCGATCATCGCCTGGCTCGGCGGCTCGTACAGCTCGAAGACCAGGCCGAGCAGGATCGCGAAGACCGCCACCGCGGCCAGAGAGCCGGCGGCGGCGATGCCCAGCTGCGCGAGGGCGCACCCGGTGAGGCCGAGCACGATCGTGCGGCGGCGGCCGAGGCGGGCCGCCAGCCGTCCGCCGGCCAGCCGGGACGGGATCGTCGCGAGGCCGAATGCTGCCGAGAGCACGCCCGCCGTCGTGGTGCTCGCGCCGAAGTCGGTGCTGATCAGGACGGTCAGGAAGGGCAGGGAGAAGGCGCCGAGCCGGTTGATCGCCCGCGCCGTCACCAGCAGCCATACGATGCGCGGCATTGCCGCCCCCTCTCGCGTAACTGTCGAATCGCGTAATGTCAGTCACGGACGCTATCCATCGAAGGAGTGACTGGTCAAGTGATGTTCGACAGTCATGTCGCGGTGCTGCTGGACCAAGCCGTATCGCTCGTGAACACGTTGACCGACGGAGAAGCACGCGGCCGTGCCTACACCGCACCGCGCGGAGCCGAGCTGCCGGACGCGATCGACGCCGCGGTGTCGCGCACCGCGGCATCACTGCCGCGCACCATCGATGCCGTGCAGGCGGAACACCTGGTCAGGACGGCACAGTGCCTGCGTGAGGTCTTCCAGGCCATGCAGGACGGGAGGACGGATGCCGCCGCCGAGACCGTGAACGGGCTGCTGCGCGACAGCGGCGCCCGGCCGCGGCTGGGCCGGTCCGGGGACGAGTCCTGGCAGATGCACTTCCACGGTGCCGACGACTCGTTCGCGGCAGGCTGCAGCGCCGGCTGCGCCACCGCGCTCGCCCTGGCGGTGGGCGGCGGCCTGGCCGGCCGCCTGGGTGTGTGCCGGGCCGACCGCTGCGACCGGGTGTACGTCGACACCTCCCGCAACGCCGCCCGCCAGTTCTGTTCCACCGCCTGCCAGAACCGCACCAAAGCAGCGGCCTTCCGTGCCCGCAAAGACGCCGGCGGCTGACCGGGCGAAGCCGGGCCGGGCACACGCGCTCAGCCGGTGTCCGTTGCCGCCGGTGCGCTGCTTCAGCCGGTGGCCGCGGCCGCGGCCGCGGAGGTCTTGCGGAGGACGCCTATCTTGTCGATGCGGTGCTCGGGGTTCCCCTGGGCGTCGCTCCAGTAGTTCCCCTCGGCGTGGTCCTCCGGCGTGGCGCACGTCGAGAGGGTGATCATGGCTTGGGTGGGGGGCGTCCCGGGGTCGCCCGGGACCGCGGCGCGCTGTTCGCTCAGCGAGCGCTCCGACCGGAAGGACGTCTTGCGGGTCGCCACGATCTCGTACGCGTACACCACGTCACCCACCGTTACGAGGACCTCGTCGCCGTTCTTCAGGGCGGGCACGTCGCGCAGCGGTCCGCCCGCAGACAGGCGGTGCGCCGTGACGAGGAAGTTCCCGACCTGTCCGGGGCCGACTCCGCCCTGCTTCCCGTACGGGCTGGCGGCCACGCCGAGGTCCTGGATGCGGGTACCGGGCGCGTCGTCGGTGGTGCCCTCGTACGGGACCACGCGCAGCCCGGCGATGCCCGCCGAGGCTATGGACAGTGTGGAGACCTGGGGCTGTCCGGTGGCGCCCGGGTAGGGCTCCCGCGCGGCCGTGGGCGACGGGGAGGCCGCGGCAGGGGCGGCCAGGGCCGTGTCGGGCGCCGCTGCCGTCCGCGCCGGGGTCGCCGAGGTCGCCGGACCGGCGGCGGCCTCGGGTGCGCAGGCGGCCAGCAGGGCCGCCGCGGCGGCGGCGAGTACGGCGGCGGTCGCTCGGGGCGGGTAGGTCAGGGGCATGGGCGATTCCGTGTCGCTCGGTCGGCCGTGGTGAGCCGGCCGGGTCGTGCGGAAGCGGGGGGACCCCGTTCGCTCCGACAGAGTGACATACGGAGCAAGTAGTACATAAGCCCCCGGCAAGCCCCCGGCAGGCTGTCCGGGCGGGCTGTATCAGCGGGCCGCGCCGAAGTCCTGCGTCCAGTAGGAGTTCGGCTGTGCGAGGCCGACGCCGATCTCCTTGAACGCGCAGTTGAGGATGTTCTGCCTGTGTCCGGGGCTGTTCATCCAGCCGGTCATGACCTGCTCGGGGGTGCTGTAGCCGTAGGCGACGTTCTCGCCGTAGGTCATCCAGGCGTAGCCGGCGCGGGTGATGCGCTGGCCCGGGTCCGAGCCGTCGGATCCGGTGTGCGACATGTTGGAGTGCGCGGCCATGTCCTTGCTGTGGTTCAGGGCGGCAGCCGTCAGCTTCTCATTGACGGTGAGCGCCGAACACCCGGCCTTGGCGCGCTCCTTGTTCACGAGAGCCACCACCTCGGCCGCCGGGCCGGAGGGCGCAGCGGTCGGAGTGCTCGGCTGCTTCGAGACGACCGGGGGCTTCGGCTGGGCAGGGGCCGGCTTGGCGGGCTGCGTCGCCTTGGGCGGCTCAGTCGCCGGGGCGGACGGCTGTGCCGTCTGCGGATCCTCCGTCGGCGGCGCGGTCGGCTCGGGCGTCCCGATAGGGGTGGCCAGGGGGTCGGCCGGGCTCTCGGTGGGCGCGGTGGGCGAGGGTGCGCTGGGGGAGGGGCGCGCTCCTTGCCACTTGGAGGCCCTTGCCGCAGGAGTCTCCTCGGTGTCCCAGCATGCGATCGCGGCCGTGGGTATGCCGACGATGCCCAGAGTGACGGCAGCGATGGTTATTTTCTTGTAATGCGTCCTCTTTTTGCGGTGCTTCTGCATGTATGACCTCACTTGGTTTCTGCGAAGCGTCCGGGGCCTGCGCTGCCGGAGCCGCCGGAGCGCCGGGCGGGCCGCCATTCTTAGAAACCCTGGAACGGGCTGACAAGTCTCGCCACCAGCTCGCACGGCGGCGCCGTGCGCCGGGCTTGAAATGGGCGGACAGTCATGCTGGCCGTGCGGTCGGCAGGGCGCCCGAGACGCATGACTGACCGCCAGAAGCGCCTGTGACGTGGCAAGTCGCCGCACGCTGCCCCCATTCCCCGAGAGGTCCATTTCGGAAGAGAGCGGGGAATGTCGATTGTATTTGGACAAATCTCGATATCTCGGCTCGGCATTAGTGGACGTAATGCTTCCGTGATCTTCCGGCCTGCCGTGATTCATGTCACTGTTTCGTGCGGGAACCAAGTGGTGTCGGGGGAGTGCTGTGACCGGATAGCGGTCGCGGAGCTCACCACCCGAGATCAGGGTCAAGCGGACGGTGCATCCAGCGTCACACCGTCCGGTACCGCGATGCCGAAGTCGGCGGTCAGCACGCGCACGACTTCGTCGTGACCCGACAGTTCCCGCTCCTTGCGGGAGCCGTCCGAGCGGGTCTCGACGAGGTGGCGGCCATTGAGCGCGAGATGGGCGTCCGGCGTCGTCCGCTGAATGTAGAGGAGGTGGGAGAACGGGGAGCGGGGGTTGGTCGCGATGTGCCAGTTGATGACGTCGAAGTCCGGGGCCTCGTACGGCTCCAGGGTGAACGCGTACTGATCCGTCCACGCGTCGTCCTCGTACGCCTGGAGCACCCACAGCTCCAGCGGCCCGCGGTGCGGCTCGTGGACCAGACGGTGCCGACGGGTCGCGTCCCGGAACTCGGTGTCCGCGACCAGCGGAACCGCTTCGAGCAGCGCGCCGCCCGCGCCGAAGCCGACGTCCGCCAGGTACGGGCCCGGCTCGCCCGGAACGTCGACCAGAAGCAGCATGTGCGTACGCGGCCGGATCGCACCCTTGGCACCCAGCACGACGCGCGCGGCCAGGCGCGTGACGCCGAAACCGAACGCCTCCAGCACGGCGGCCAGCAGGGTGTTGTGCTCGTAGCAGTATCCGCCCCGGCCTCCGCGGACCAGCTTCGCCTCCAGGTCCGGCAGCGCGAGGGAGGGGGCCGAGCCGCCGATCGGTTCCAGGTTCTCGAACGGAATGCCGTACATATGGGCAAGATGCAGCGACCGAAGCGTCGCGGCGTCCGCGCGCCGCTCCCCGGTCCAGCCCGTGCGGGCGAGGTAGGCGTCGAGGTCCAGCTGCGGGGTGGTGGCCTGCGGAGTTTCGTCGTTGCGCGTCATGTTTCCGACCCTACGCAACCGGGAGCGAATCCCCGGCGATCGAGGCGGGGGAAGGCGGGCGATGGTGTGGTGCCGGCCCGCCCGATCGCCGTCCTGGCAGGATGGCGGCATGGAACGTGTGCTTGGAATCGGTGGACACTTCATGCGGGCCGCCGACCCTGCGGCCCTGAGCGCGTGGTATCGCGATTGCCTGGGCCTGGACGCCGATGAGAACGGCCTGTGGCATCAGGAAGCCGGGCTGACGGTGTTCGCGACGTTCGAGTCCGAGACCGACTATTTCGGGTCCCGCGCCCAGCAGACCATGCTCAACTTCCGGGTCCGCGACCTGGACGCGATGCTCGCGCAGTTGCGGGCCAAGGGAGCGGACGTGGCCGAGGAAACGCAGGACATGGAGGGCGTCGGTCGATTCGGCTGGGTCACCGATCCTGAGGGCAATCGGATCGAGCTGTGGCAGCCCGCCTGACCTCGCCGCCGAAGTGCCCTATTGACGGCGGCTCGTGGCGGAGGCGAAGCCCAGCCAGGTGTGGCGGTTGCCCCACCAGCACCAGCCGACCTTCGGGGCGTTGCGCCGCTCGGGGCCGTCGCGCCCCGTGCCGTTGCTGATCCAGATCGCCGGGGTGCGGGCGTCCATGGTGCCGTTCGCCTTGCGCAGCCGGGAGCCGATGGTCATGAAGCAGTGGTTGCGCTCGAGGACCGCCGGCTGCTGGAGCACCCAGTGGATGCCTTCGGTGAGCAGCAGCGGAGTACGGCCCTCCTTGGTGAGGGCGGGCAGTGCCTCGTCCGGACTCCAGTTGGCCATGTGGTCGCCGCGGTCGAGGCCGGTGACGAGGTAGAGAGGCGCGTCGGGCAGTTCGACGGTGTCGGGGGCGAAGCGGTCGACGTCGGCCATGTCGGTGACGACGAAGCCGGGCCGGCCGTCGTGGCGGAGCAGCGGCGCGAGGGCGGAGGCCGGGGCGCGGTCCGGGTGCACGGCGAGCAGGGCGTCGCCGTCTCCGCGGCCAGCGTCCACGGCGAAGCCGCGCAGCTCGTCGGCGGACATCCCCGCGAGCTCGTGCACCCCGAGGCGGATCAGGTGTTCCGCCTGGGCGGCGAGCGGCGGGAGAGGGCGTACGGCGGCGGTGGCCGATGTATCGGGCAAGACACTCCTCGGTTCGCGGGGTCAACGAGGCGGCCCGCCGGAATGTTCCCCGCGCGGGCGGCGCCGCGACAAGCGAAAGCCGCGACAGGCGACGCCGCCCCCCGGGACGGAACGGCGCCGCACCACGAGCCGCGAGCAGTCGCACGGCGCGCCCTCGAATTTTCAGTGGTGGGAGGTAGGGCGCAGGACCAGGCAGACGAAGCCGAAGCTGTCCCGATAGGAACGCAGCCATTCCGAGCGGCGGGTGGTGGCCGTCGAGAGAACTTCGGAACTGTCCGGATCATCAGGATGGTCCAGGGCCCATGCGGCCAGCGACCCCCAGCATGCCCACTCGTACTCGTCCAGCTCCCGGCGGGTGCTGACGTGGCCGTGGACGGGCGTCCACCCGTCAGCGGTCACGCGATCCAGGGTGGTCGCCAGGTCGCTGAGGTCGCCGAGCATCTCAACGGCTTCCGGGGAAGGCTCTCGCTCCCAGAATCCGTCCCCGACCAGGACGCGTCCGCCGGGAGCCAGATGCTTGCGTGCCGCCGCGAGAGTGGGGAGCAGGCCGCCGAAGGCGTGCGTGGCCCCGACGCTGAGCACCAAGTCGAACGGGTGAGCGGAGGTGAAGTCCGCGGCCGGCTGGTGGTGGAGGACCAGGCGTTCCTGTTCCTGGACACCGAGGCCGCTCGCGGCCTCGCGGGCTTGTGCCAGTGCGTCTTCGGAGACGTCGACGCCCTCGGCGCGCAATCGAGGGCCGGAGGCCAGGGCGCGAAGGAGCCACTCTCCTCCTCCGCAGCCGAGATCGAGCACCCGCGCGTCGGGTCGGGAGATTCCGTGCTCGAGCAGTTCGGCCACCGAATCGTCGTCGAGCGGAGACTTAATCGGATGATTGGCATGAGCGATCCTGGACATCTGTTCACGGTTCATCGATGCAGCCTGACACCGACGGAAGGCCGCGCACTTCCATTTTCCGAGACATGGCGGACCACGAACCCCCAATGCATCAAATCCAGCCGCCTGAGCCGCGCCGCTAGGGGAGCGGGCTGGAGTTGTGTGGCTGCCAGCCGAGTTCGACGGACCGGCGGCATCTGTCGGGGGTGTCGTCGGCGCTGACGAACAGTGCGGTCAGCACGGGCACGCCGTGGTCGAGAGAGTGGTCCGGCAGGGGCCCCGTGGCGACCAGGGACGCGAGGCCGTGACCGATGACCCAGCTCTGTGTGGCGAGTTCGAGCGGGTCGGCATCGGCGCGGAAACGGCCGGCGTTCTTGGCTCGTTCGACCGTGTGAACCAGGCAGTGCAGCGTTGCGTCCGCGGCCTCGGCGTCTTCGAGTTCAAAACCGGCGTCGAACATGATCCGGTAGAGATCGGGGTCGGCCAGGGCGTTGGCCAGGTAGGCGGCCCCGAGGGCGGCCAGGTCCCGGACCGGATCCGCGGACGTTGCCACGGCGTCGAGCCTCGCCGCCAGGCGGGTGAAGCCCTCCTGGCGCATGGCCTTCCACAGGCCGTCCATGCCGCCGAAGCAGGTGTATATGGCCATCGTCGATACACCGGTTCCGGTGACGAGTGAACGCAAGGTGACCGGTTGGCGGGTGCGCAGCATCTGCGCGGCTCGGTCGATCAGCAGGGAGCGGACTGCGGGATCTTTCGTGCGGGCCACGAAGCTGACTGTCTACGTCGTCGACTGGCACCCCGACAAGATGCCGCTGCTGGGCGAGGGCGTGGCCCGGGCAGCGGCGAAGCTGGGGGTCGACCCGGTAAGACCGATCACTCTGCTGGGTGTCGCGGCCCTGGGAGAACCCGACCTCCAGGTCGGGTCGAAGCCACCGCGGTCCTCGACTGAAGGCGCTCCGCTTGTCGTCAGGTCGGTGACGGGGTTTCGCCGGTGGGGAGCGATGGCGGGTCGAGGTCGTCGAGGAGTTGCTGGAAAGGCCGGCGCAGGACGACGGCCAGGGGTCGGGAGTCTGCGTTTACGTAGGCGGTCACGTACTCGCGGGCGGGGGCCACGGCGGGTTGGGGATCCCGTCCCGACAGCAGGTGTTCGACGGCCTGCGCGGTGAGTGCGGCCAGTTCGGGGAGTCGGCGTCGGGCCCGGGCGAGCTCGGGAGCGAGGTCTTCGCGGCCGGAGAGCGCGGCGACTTCCCTGGCCAGGGTGGTCAGGTGTGGGGTGAGGCCGTCGGCGGTGGCGATGTTCCGGGCCTGGAGCCGTACGGTGTCGCGGTGGCGGCGACGCAGGGGGTTGAACCTCATGGCTCGTTCGGCTTCGCGGGCGCGTGCGGCGTTCGCGTGTACCGCTTCGACGTGGGCGTCGACGAGGGTGAGGTTGTCGCGGGCGGCGGATGGGCCGGCGCCCAGGGCCGCCGCGGTGCCGGTGAGGGCCCGGGTCAGGCGCAGACGGCAGTCCTCGGCGATGACAGCCAGGATCCGGTGAGGGTCCGGTGGCCACAGCAGCGGGGCGAGCAGGATCGTCACCGCGGCTCCCGCAACGGTCTCCCATACGCGGTGCACTGCGTAGGCATCGGGTGAGGTGCTGGCGAAGACCAGGAGCGAGGACGCCGCGACCTGGATGTTCAGCCCACCGCCGACCCGCAGGACCATTCCGACGCCCAGCCCCGCGGCCACCACCAGCGCCAGCGTGGCGGTCGAGGGACTCAGTACGTTCAGGACGGCGATCCCGATCAGTACGCCGGCCACCACGCCGAGGGCCCGCTGTAGCGATGTGCCCAGAGCCGTCATCGGATCGCCGCGCAGGGCCACCAGCGGGACGATTGCCGCGAAGACCGGTGGCTGGTCGGCGCCCAGCCACAGCGCGACCTGCCAGGCGACCGCGACGGTGACCACGATGCGGGCCGCTGCGGGGCCCTCGGTCCGTAGGATTTCCCGGGCCCGGAGGGCCCGGCGCTCCCATGGTGCCCGGGCGTCGGCGAGGTCGGTCATCCGCGCCTTTCCGTGAGGTGCCCGTGTTCGCCCGTCGGACGCTCCGGGGCCAGGGCGTCCTCGGCCTTCCACCCCCAGGCCGTGAGCATCCCCGGCGACAATCCGGTGCACCCGGGGGAGTCCAGGTAGCGCACGGCCTCGTCGAGCTGGGCGTCGTCGACCAGGCCCGTCGCCACCATGGCCGCTCGCGCGCGGCCCCAGGTGTCCGCCCAGAACCGGCTGATCGCGCTCCCCGGCAGGAGCGGAGGTACGTGGATCTCTGCCGCCACCGCTTCCAGCCCGGCTGCCTGCAGCAGCTCGGTACGGTGGGTCACCTGCGACACGTCGGTCCCGATGCTGTCGCGCAGCCCTTGCCACATGGCCCGCATGGCGCGGGTGTACGGGGTCACGGGCGCCGAGTCCGTGGTCAGGTCGACCGCGTCGCTGACCACCAGGACCCCGCCCGGGGCGACCAGCCCCGCGAGCCTGGAGACCATCTGCTGTGGGGAGGGCAGGTGCATGAGCACGAACCGGGCGTGGACCAGCCGGAACAGCCCGGGGGAGAAGTCCTCGGAGGTGATGTCCGCCTGGAGAGTGGTGAGCCCGGGCACGGGGTGCGCCGCGAGGAACCGTACGTCGCGGTCCACCGCGAGGACCTGTGCCACTCCTGCCTCGCCGAGCAGCCGCCGCGCCACCGTGCCTGTTCCAGCGCCGACCTCCAGGCAGGTCCAGCCCGGTCCCACGCCCAGTTGCCGCAGCCGGGCCATGGTCGTCTCGTCGTACGCGAGGGCCCCGAGGTCGATACGGTCGTCCTCGCCCCGGTCTTCGGGACGGAAGACCCGCTCTCCGTAACGGCCCTCGTTCGCGGGCCCTGCACCGGCCATGTGGCCATTGTGGCAAGCGGGAGCGGATGCCACATGTCGTGACGCCGGGCCCCGTCGCCACCCGCTGAGCGGTCGACGGGCGACGGGCAGTGTCGGGTGCCAGGCTGAGGTTGTACCGGATCCGCGAAAGGCAATCGTCATGATCACCACTGACTTCGTACCTGGCTCCCCCTGTTGGCTGGACCTCGGTGCCCCCGACGTCCGGGCCGCCGCGGCCTTCTACGGCACCGTGCTCGGATGGGAGTACGAGTCCATGGGCGAGGGGGAGGACATGGAAGGCGGGATGTTCCGGAAGGACGGAAAGATCGTCGCCGGGCTCGGCAAGCTGACGGAGGAGGGCGCGCGCTCAGCCTGGATGATCTACTTCAGCGTCGCCGACGCGGACTCCGTCACCCAGGCGGTGGAGGGCGCGGGCGGCACGGTTCGGGTGGCTCCGATGGATCTCGAAGGCTGGGGCCGGATGGCGCAGTACAGCGACCCCCTGGGGGGACAGTTCGCCGTGTGGCAGCCGGGAACGGACAACGGCGTCGAGCTCGTGGACGAGCCGGGCTCACTGTGCTGGACCGAGCTGTACACGAGCGACGCCGCGGCCGCGAAGGAGTTCTACGGCGGCGTCCTCGGCTGGCGGTTCAGCGACATGGAGGTGCCCGGCGGCGGGGGCACGTACGCCCTCGTCACCCCCGCCGGTCTTCCCGAGGAGCGCATGCACGGCGGAGTCATGGAGATGTCCAAGGAGAACCTCGCCCTCACGAACGGACGGCCGTACTGGCACCCCGTCTTCGCCGTCGCCGACTGCGACGCCGCGGTCGCCAAGGTCACGGAAGGCGGCGGCAGCGTGCAGATGGCACCGCAGGACATGGAAGGCGTCGGCCGGCTCGCCGTCTGCCTCGACCCGTCGAACGCCGACTTCGTGGTCCTCACCCCGCCCCGCAGCTGAGCCCAGGAACGCCCGGGTCAGTGGCCGGCCGGCGCGGGCGAGATCTGCTGCATGAGGCTGATCATGTCCGGAGCGACCCACTCCTCGGCGATCTTGTCGCCCTCGATGCGGTAGATCTCGATGCTCCGGAAGCTGACCGGACGGTCCGTCGCCGCGAACCCTTGGAAGGTGCCCCGGTGCGTTCCGCGGAAGTGGACCCGCACTGCCACCTTGTCGTCGACGCCGAACGCGTCCTCGACATCGATCTGCAGGTCAGGGAATCCATCCAACATGGCCCGAGCCCCCAGCCGCCAGGTCTCCCGACCGTGCAACGGGTCGGGAACCCCGGGGACGTTGGCAATGAAGTTCTCCGTCAGCATCTCGACACACGCGTCGAGATCGCCGCTCTCCAGCGTTTTGTAGGCAGTGCGCAGCAGGGCCAGGTTCTTCTCAGTGGTGGTGTCCATCTTGTGTGTCCTCTCCAGGGGGACCGCCCCGACGAGCGCGGCGATCGCTCCGATCCGCATGGCTTTCAGTAGAAACCCTGCCGCCGCGTCAAGGTCAAGATGGGCTCCGAGACGCCCTGTTCTCGTATGGCTACCGCCCCGCAAGGGGGCGGGTCGCCCCGGCCGATCGCCCAGTCCCGGAGAAGGACGTAGGGAAGTTTGATCACCGCAAAATAGGGGGGCGTCGTGTGGATGAGGCCGCTTACCCTCGCCTGGTGCCTCGCCATTTGAAGAAACCCCGCCGCCTGGTCGCCGACGGGCGCGTGTACATGTGGTCGATGCGCCACAGCCACCGAAGGGACCACGACGGCCGGCCCGTCGACTGCCGCCAAACGCTCACCCTGTTCCCGCAGCCGGCCGGCACCGGCGGCCCGCTGCGTATTGTCTTTGCCGCCGGGCCCGGCCGGTACGTCCCGAGCGGGGGACCCTTGGGCTCCGGGGACGTGGGCTTCATCCAGGGCGCAGACCTGAACCTGCACGAGCCGGGCGCCGTCCGGGCCCTGCTCGACGTGGCGCTGGCCCGTGGGTGGCAGCCGGGGGAGCGGCGAGCGGTGGAGACCGACGGCTGGCACCTGCTGGAGGCGGCGGCCGCCGCGCGAGCCGGGAACGCCACCAGCCCGTCTTGATGTTGGCGAGCGGTCCGTCACGACGATGGAGAGCAGCTGCCCCCATCGCGGTACCCGACGAGGCTGCCCGTGCGGAGCCCCACGAGGCCGCTTCGCAGCCCGACCAGTACCCCGACCAGTACCGGGAGAAGGTTCGGGGCGAGATCCCGCCCTGGGAACTCGACGTCCAGGTGCAGCGCCTCACCGCTCTCGGGCGCACGGCGGAGGCGTACCGGGCGGCGGGCCGGAGGCGGGCTGAGCCCTGCGGACGCGCTGCGCCAGGCGTCACCTACTTCCACGGCTGCTACTCCATCGGCGACGACACCCTGTGGGGCGTCAACCGCCGCCGCAAAGGCGCGGCCAACACCCTGGCGGCACTGAAGCCGATCCGCGCTGCCCGCCCGGACGGCGCCCCGATCTGCGTGATCCTGGGCAACCTCTCCGCCCACAAGGGAACCAAGATCCGCCACTGGTCGAAGAAGAACAAGGCCGAGCTGTGCTTTACGCCGACCAACGCCTCCTGGCCAGCCCGATCGAGGCGCACTTCGGGCCGCTACGGCAGTTCACCCTCGCCAACTCCGAGCACCCCAACCACACGGTGCAGACCCGGGCCCCGCACCGCTACCTGCGCTGGCGCGACACCAACGCCCGCCACCGCGACGTACCGGCCGCCCAGCGCCGCGAACGCGCCCGCATCCGCAGCGAGCAGGGCATCCGCTGGGGAGGACGCCCCCTCACCGCGGCGCATGACACCCGGTGAATGCAGCGTGTCCCCCCGTTGGATATCCGCTGCCCGTGGGCTCGCCTCAGCCTTGTTCCTCGCCGCTGACCGCGGCTTCGTACGCGAGCAAAGTATCGACGAACAGCTGCCGCTGATCCGGGGTCAGGGGGGCCAACGCCTTGCGCCATGCGACCGCACCCGGGGCGAGCCAGGCGGTGATCGCGGGTTGCTGGTCGGCCGCGATGCCGATGATCCGACGACGCCGGTCCGCCTCGTCCTCGCGCCGTTCCAGGATCCCCTTCCGGCTCAGGTCGCCGACCAGCAGGCTCACCGTCGTCGGCGCGACCTGCAGTCGGGCCGCCAGCTCGTTCACGGTCATCGGCCCGTCGAAGAGCAGGTAGGAGAGCAGCGAGAGGTGGCGCGGCGCCAGCGCGAAGGACTGCAGCGCCTCGGGCACGGGGATCTTCTTGACCCGGCCCACCATCCGCGGCATGAGCAGCAACAGGGCCCGGACGGCGTCATCGACCTCGTTCTCGCCGCCGTCCGCGGCGTCGAGCGCCTTGGGCCTTGACATCGCACACCCCTCCACAGTTACCTTTGCCTTCAAAGGTATTTTGCTTTGTTTTCAAAGCTAGCCGCTCTCCATCATACGTACCGACGTGAACGGAGTTGCCACCATGCCGCACTTCACCGTGCACATCCGCGAAGAAACCCTCGACGGGACGGTAGAACGGAAACTGATCAGCGCCCTGACCGACGCGGTCGGCGCCGTCTACGGCAAGGAGTTCCGCCGCCTCGTCGGGGTGGACCTGATCGGCATCCCGCAGCACCGCCGGGGCATCGGCGGCAACCCGACCGACAATGATGCACCTCTCGTCACCCTCAGCATGCGCGAGGCCGCGTATCACCTGCCCGAGGTCCCGGACGCTCCCGCCCGCCTAGTCGCCACCACCACCGACGCACTGGCCGACGTGCTCGGCGAGGCCGTCCGCAAGCAGGTCATCGTGACGATCGTCGGCGTCCCCGACGGCCGCACCGGAGTCGCCGGCGCGGTGGCCTGACGCGCGTGCGCGGGCCGGGGCCACCCGCTCCTGCCCACGCGCACATCGACCTCGAACGGCCGCTACCACCACTGGTCCCCGTTCAGAAGCCGGGTCCCGATCAGAGCTCGTAGCGGATACCGGAGATGCCCACTGGAAGCCGTCGGCGTGCAGCGATACTGCTGGCAAGCAATTGGAGCCTGAAGCGACGAGCGTGGCAGGCCGAGCCGGGGGGTGCACATGGCAGGGTCGGGGCAGCGGAGCCGGTCGCGAGGCGAGCTGATTCGACAGCGATCGCGGTCGCAGTTCGTGGGTCGGCGGGCTCAGTTATCCCTGTTCGCAGAGAACCTGACGAAGGATCCGGAGGCGGCGGAGTTCCTGTTCCATGTGCGCGGAGTGGGCGGGGTCGGCAAGAGCACCCTTGTACGGCAGTGGCAGCAGGCCGCGCGAGCAGCCGGGGCGGTCACCGCAGTGGTGGACGAGAACGACGTTCACGGCGTGCAGCAGGCTCTGGTGGAGCTGGCGCGGCAGTTGGCGGAAGAGTCCGGGCCCTTCAAGGAGTTCGATCGAGCCGCCGAGCAGTACCGCCGCGAGCAGGAAGCGGCTGCCGAGCCGATGCCGGTTGAGGGTGTGGACCCGGCGGAAGGCGGGGCATCGGTGTCCAGTCGGCTGGTGTCGCAAGCCGCGCTGGGTGCCGTGTCGCTCATCCCGGGCGCCGGGGTGATGACCGCCATGGCGAACCCGGACACCGCCGCTCAGGGACTGGACCGCCTGCGCGCGGGTGTGCGGGGCCGGAGCCGTCGCACACGCGGCGGTGATGCGGTTGGTGTGAGTCGTGCGTTCGTCTCCGAGGTGGGCCGGCTGTGCGACCGGTACCCGTGGGTGGTGCTCTTCCTCGACACGTGGGAGCAGACCGGACGCTACCTGGACGAATGGCTTCGAGAGCTACTGAGCGATGCCTTCGGGTCGCTGCCGGCCAACGTGATCGTGGTGATGGCAGGGCGGGACGAGCTTCGGGAACGGGATTGGGCCGAGCTGCGGGCACAGGTGGCCGACGTACCGCTGGAGGAATTCGACGAGGCCGAGACGAGGGCGCTGCTGGCCGCGAGAGGCGTGACCGAGCCAAAGGTGGCGGAGGCAGTGTGGCAGCTGTCGATGGGGCTGCCCCTCCTGGTGGAACTCTTCGCGCTCACCAAACCCGCAGCTGCCGGAGACGTGGACGCTGGCGGGGACGTGGTGGATGCGGCTGTCGACCGGTTCGTGCAGTGGATCACCAGCACGCAGCAACGCGAGGCGGTCCTGGCGTGCGCGCTGGTACCGCAGCTGAACGAGGACGTGTTCGTCGCCGCCGTGCCTCCCGAGGCGCAAGGGCTGTGGTCGTGGCTGTGTGACCAACCCTTTGTCACCGGCCGTGGGGACTTCAAGCAGTACCACGCCGTGGTGCGCGCCAGCATGGTCCGTCAGCAACGCACCCGATCGCCGCAGCGCTGGGTTGCGGCACATCTTCAACTGGCCGAGGCTCACGCTGGTTGGCGCGCCGCTGCCGAGCAAGGTCTACCCGAAGGGAAGCGGTGGAGTGACGCCAGGTGGCGTCGGCACCACGTTGACGAGACCTACCATCGGCTCTGCGCACAGCCCGCTGCTCATCTGCCGTCAGCCCTGGACGAGGCTGTCCATGCGGCTGGGCGGGATACGGCCGCTCTGCGGCAGTGGGCCGATGCCCTTGATCAGGCAGCGCGAGACACGGCAGATCCCGACCTCGTGTCGTGGGCACGGCGTCTTCAGGACGCGGTCTCAGGTGATGAGCCCGCCATGGCCTCTCTGACAGCGCTGCTCACCGATGGCCGTCTCAGTACCGTTGCACGGGCATGGGCTCATACATACCGCGGTCGACACTTCTACCTCGAGGACCGCGATGAGGAGGCCTTGGCAGAACTCGACCGTGCTCTCGGCCTCGATCCTGGCAACAGTCGTGCCTGGGCCTACCGGGGAGACTCCCACCGCTGGCTGGGCCACTCCGAGCAGGCCATCGGCGACCTTTCCACCGCGCTCACCCTCGACCCGGCCTACGCCTGGGCGCTCCTCACCCGGGGTGAAGCCCACCGGGAGGCCGAGCACTACGACGAGGCCATCACCGACCTCACCGCCGCACTCGACCTGGACCCCACCCTGTCCTGGGCTCACAGCCAACGCGGTGAAGCCCATCGGCAGGCCGAGCGCTACGACGAGGCCATCGCCGAATTCACCGCCGCGCTCGCGCTGGATCCCACGGACGCCTGGGCCCTGGGCTCCCGTGGTCAGGCTCGTTGGCAGGCCGACCGCTTCGAGGAGGCCATCACCGACCTGACGGCTGCACTCGAACTGGACCCGACCGAGACATGGCCACTCGTCGTACGTGGCATGGCACACCGGGACGCAGGCCACGACGACGAGGCCATTACCGACCTCACGGCCGTACTCGACCAGAACCCCACCAACACGGTGGCCATGACCCACCGCGGAATCGCACACCGGGAGGCAGATCGTTGCGACGAGGCCATCACCGACTTCACTGCCGCGCTCGACTCGGACCCCACCAGCACCCTGATCCTCATCCAACGCGGAATTGCCCATCTAAAGGCCAATCGCAGGGATGAGGCCATCACCGACTTCACGACCGCGCTCGCCCTAGACCCCAGCAGCTCATGGGCGCTGACCTCGCGCGGTATCACACACCGTGAGTTTGGCAGATACGAAGAGGCTGTCACCGACTTCACTGCCGCGCTCGACCTGGACCCCACCAACGCCGGGCTACTCGTCTCACGTGGGACCGCGCAGCACCAGGCCGGCCGCTATGCGAAGGCCATCACGGACTTCACCGCCGCACTCGACATGGACCCCACACTGGCCAGGGCCCTTGTCTTGCGCGGAAAGGCACACTGGGACGCCGACCATGACGAAGAGGCCATCAGGGACTTCACCGCCGCACTGGCCCTGGACCCCACAGACGCCTTGGTCCTGGTGCAACGCGGAATCTCATACGGGGGGTGCGGCCAATTCGACGAGGCCGTCACGGACTTCACTGCCGCGCTCGACCTGGTACCAACCAACTCCTTGGCACTCGTCTCCCGCGGAATGGCGCACAGGCAGTCCGGCCACTACGAGGAGGCCGTTACCGACCTCACCGCCGCGCTCGACTTGGACCCCACCTTGGCCATGGCCTACAACCAACGAGGTGAAGCCCATCGGCAGGCCGAGCGTTATGAAGAGGCTGTCTCCGACTTCACTGCCGCGCTCGCGCTGGACCCCACCGATGCTTGGGCCTTGGGCTCCCGTGGACAGGCTCACCGTCAGGCTGACCGCTATGAAGAGGCCATCACCGACCTCACGGCCTCGCTCGACCTGGACCCTACCGAGACATGGCCACTCGTCGAACGCGGAATCGCACACCGGGAGGCAGATCGCTGCGACGAGGCCGTCATCGACTTCACCGCGGCTCTCAACCAGAACCCTACGCTTGCGCGGGCATTCACCCAACGGGCCATAGCCCATGCGGCACTCGGCCACTTCGACGAGGCCATCACCGACGTCACCGCAGCACTCGACCTGAACCCGGACAACCCCCTGGCGCTGGTGACACGCGGGTTCGTGCATCAGGAGAACAGCCGTCATGACGAGGCCATCGTCGACTTCACCGCGGCTATCAATCAGGTGCCCACGCTCGTGCCGGCACGTGTGCAACGGGCCATGGCCTATGTGGCACTCGGCCACTTCGGCGAGGCCATCACCGACGTCACAGCAGCACTCGACCGGGATTCCACAGACGTCTCCGTGCTCACACACCGCGGCATTATCCACCGGCAATCCGGCCAACACGGCGAGGCCGTAGCCGACTTCACTGCCGCGCTCGACCTGGATCCCACCAACGCGTTGGCACTCCAAGAACGCGCTATCACTGCTCGTCAAATGGGGGACTACGTACAGGCCGGTAATGATCTTGAGCGAGTGCTGGCCGCGGATCCCGACGACACCGAATGTCTCTTCGAGAAGGCGATGCTCGACACAATCCGGTCAGGAATCGATGAGACAAGGGAGCGGTGGGCGGAACTGATCGACCACCCTGGGGGTGTAGCGGCCGACGACACTCCTCTGGTCTTCACCTTGATCCGCGTTCTCATGTTCGAGCAGGAGGACAGTGTCTCGGAGGTAACTGAGCTGGTTCTCTCACGCATCTCGGACCAGGGCACTCTCGCAGACCTTCAGCACTACCTCAGCGAGCTGTCGGCCTTGGATGCTGAGGTCGCGCACCGGGTGCGAGCGTGTCAGCGGATTCTTTCGGAGCACGCAGCCCGGTGAAGAAGCTGCCGGCTCGGCCAACGTGGCGGGACAACCGCAGAACGGGGTGTTGACGCGGTGCGTCATGCCCCGTGCACGGTCCTGGCGAGACAGGCTGCATCTCGGTCAGGCATCTCACGCTGTCGTTGACAACAGAGGCCCTCGACTTTTGTCCGCGGACAAAAGTCGAGGGCCTCTGGGCGTGTCGGACATAACCTACGCCCCCGAGCAGGTCGCCGACCGGCTGAGCGAGGACTGCGGATGCGACCGGGCCGAGGATGCTCAGGTCGAGTAACGGCTCGCCGGGGAGAGCACCCTGCGGTGGATCGGCAGCGGCCTCGGCGAGTTGGGGCTGGTCGCCGGTGAGCGTGTTGAACCGGCCGCCGCGCGTGCGCTGATGGACGGTCGGGACTGGCGCACCGGTGAGCAGCTCGTCGCCCGCAAGAAGGCCCTCGATCCGCGGGGAAAGGTCGCCGCCCGAGCGCTCGTGGACGCCCTCGCCCAGGCGGCGGCCGAGACCGGGATGACGGTCTCGGAGCCGGGATCACCGGGAGCGGCGGTGTCGCGGTCGACGCCGATGGCACTCACCGGATCTGGTTCGACTACGAGCTCGGCCGGTAGTTCGGCGCGTCCGCGAGCGGAGCCGTATCCGGATTGCGGCGAGGGCGCGGGTGCGTGGGCACCGGCCGCCCTCGCCGGCTAGGTGGATCTTGCAGATCAGAAGGTCTGCGTGCTGTTCTGCCGCATCGGTGGGATCAATTGCCGGGACGGGGCTTGGTTCAGCAGCTCATCGACCAGGTGTGGGAGTCGCCGTTGTCGTTGGCGGCTCCGTTGTAACCGACTTCCTGGCCAGGGGTCAGGCAGATGGTCATGTGGCCGCCCTGGTGTGCCGCGGAGTACACCTTGACGTGGTCCTTGACACCCGGACCGGAAATGCCGTGGTTGGCCCATGAGGAGTCCTCGTCGGCGATGAAGCTCTCCCACCAGCCGTCATCGCCGGACCAGTTGGCGCGCTGGCCGCCATAATTGGCGTCCGTCCAGGCGCAGAAATGTCCGCTGGGGCAGTCGGCCGCGCCGGCCGCAGTGGCCACCGTCAGGGCTCCGGTCATGGCGAGGAGCGCCGCGGCGGCGGACGTGATGATGCGTTGCATGGTCATGAGGGGTGGCGCCTTTCGGTGGGGTCGGTTTCAGATCGGTGGTCGTTCGGTTCTCCGGCTGGGCCCCTAGGGGCCTTTGCGGCGGAGGTCAGGTCGGCGGCGCGCCGCAGGGCGATCGTCCGCAGCTGCCGGTGGGCGGCCAGTTGCTCGCGCCGCTCGGTACGCACCTTGGCCAGCAGGGTGGGCTCCAGGCGGGATTCGACCTCCGCCAGGCCGCTCTCACGGTTGCAGCGGTCGGTGACGGCAGGGTCCGGGTGGTCCGGGTGGTCCGGGCGTGCTCCGGACGGGTTTCCGGCGCAGCGCTTCCAGCGGGCCGTCGCGGCGCGGTGATCGGGGTCGGTCGCCATCCGGGCCTGCGCTTCCGCGCGCAGGTTGTTGACGACCACTTCGGCCTCGAACCACCGCTTCTGATCGCCGTAGAGGACGCGCTGCGCGTTGGCGAGGCAGCCATCCGTGTTGGCGGTGACCGTGTACCCGGTGGGGAGCGTGAGGGCCAGCTCGCGGGGGTCAGTGCCGAAATAGGCGGCTCGGAACCGCTTGTCCTCTGCGGTGGTGGCCTGCGGGCGTTCCCGCGGGGATGGCATGGTCAGCCCCTGCCCGGAAAGACAGCGGGTGGCGAGCACAAGCTGCGCGGACTTGATGAGGTCGTCCTGGGCCTGTTCGCCGGCCGGGATCCCACGATGTGGGGACGCGGTCGGGTGATCGGCGCAGCTCGTAAGCAGCAGGGCCAAGGTTGCGATACAGACGGCGCGGATCAGCCGTAATGGTTCAGCCGGCCTGGCGGTCCCTCGTTCCGGCAGCGGCGCCGTCGAGATGCGCGTGCCCCGCGCTGCGACGGTGATGATCTTCCTCACTGCCGGTGAACGAGCGCCGCGGCCGAAGGTCACACCCCCAAGTGCCGTGGCCGAGACGCCGCCAGGGTTCAGCGGTCCCTGCCCTCAGCCTCCAGCGGGGCATCGTGACTGCCGCGGTCGCGGGCAGCGGAGCCAGGCCGCGGGGGGATCGGCGCGGGGTTTTGGAACGCGGGCCGGGACCAAGGCGCGTTGACGCCGCCGGACTCCGGCCGTAGCCCGAGCTCGCGGAGCTGGTTGACCGCCATCATGGCGGTGAACATCCTGTTCGGGTTGGCGCCACCGACCCCCAGTTCAGCGATGGCTTCCGCATAGCGGGTGGTGAACGCGCCCGGCCGAACCTGCCTGCTTTCCCCGGTCAGACCGAGTGCCGCAGCCTGCAGGGCGGTTGCCTGCTCCAGCAGCCCGTCCAGGTATGATGCCACCTCAGTGCCACGGCGAACGGCGAAGGTGTGCCCGTCGGTGAGGAGCGCGGCTTCTCCCTCCTCGAAGAGGAGAGCGACGGCGCCCAGTACGGTCTGGATCTTGAGCTGGTCGGCGTCAGCCATCGCACCGCAGGGTCCGTTGCCCTCGTCGGACAGGTGGAGGACGCCGCATTCCCTCAGGTGCACGATCACGTGCCCGGCGCAGTGGCCCTGGCTGCGCAGCACGCGGACCGCGCCGTTGGCGAAGGTCCAGCCGGTGAACCGAAGCGAGCCGATCCGAATCCGCTCCAGCGGCCGTTCCTCGTAGGTCCGGGTCGTCGCGCCGAAGGGCCGCATCGGCTGGAAGAGCGACACCACCTGGCCGGCCAGTGCGGGCGACGCGGGCAGCGGCGCCAACCCGGCGATCCGGTCGAAGGACCGCACCCAGTACGACGCCGGGTCCCGCATCTGGTCGAGGTCGAGGGCGGGGACGTAGTGCTCGACCGGCACACCCAGCTCGTCGGCCAGGTCGTTGTTGCCGACGTGGTCAAGATGGCCGTGCGTGGTCAGCACCAGTGCCCGGGACCAGTGCCCGACCCGGTCGGCCGCCTCCCGCAGTGCCGCTCGGAAGGTCGCGGTGACGCCGGTGTCGACGAGCACCAGGGTGTCGCCGACCCGGTGTACGAGGGCGTTGGCGACGTCGGGCTGATCGTGCTCGACGTCCAGTTCCTGCCCGAGGACCAGCACGGTCCCGTTGTCGATCTCGATCAGGTCACCGAGCGCGGTCATGGACCCTCCCGCGGTCTGGTCCGGGTCCGGCTCGCCGCCGGTGAGCCCTGCCCACCTCAACGACGTCCACCACGAGCAGCCTACCGACGAGCGTACGCCGCACCAGGCGTGCCGTCCTCCGCGCCGACGGGCGGCGCGGAGGACGACAGGATCCGACCGGAAGTACCGGCGATCGGCCGATCTCACTCCATGTGGATATCGACGGCCATCTCGTCGTCGTCGGGGTTGCCCTCGACCTCGACGGTGACGCCGGACCATCTCCCATCCGGCAGGTCGAGTGCCGGAGTCGTCGATTTGCCGATGGACCTGTTCTCCAGGGACGGATACAGGTCGGTGGAGTCGCCCCGGTTGCCCCGGCCGAAGATCGCGCCCAGGTCGCGTCTGCCGTCGGCCTGCAGCAGCTCGATCGCGAGACGGTCCTCCTCGTCCACATTCGGAATCGCTTCGTCGACCGTGTAGACCGAGATACCGGCGTCCGGCAGGAACGCGTCCTGTCCTCGGCGGCGCCGGTACTCGACGAGGATGTACTGAGTCTCCGTCATCGTGTCCGCGTTCTGGATGAAGAGCATGTCACCGCCCTCCGCGGCCGGCCGCAGCACCACGTCCTTGCTGGTCTTCGTGATGCGCTTCGGAGAGGCCCAGCCGTGGAACATGCGCAGCATGCCGTTGGGGAACACCGGTGTGAGGCCGAAGTTGCCCCAATTGCCCGCCGCCATCAGGCAGTAGTTGCCCAGGCCGCTGGATTTGGTCGCCTGCAGCCGACCCGTGTCGTAGTAGTCGGCCCAGCGGGCGGCCAAGTGGCCCCACTCGTGGGCGCACAAGCCCATCGCGCAGTCCTCCGGCACCGTGAGGAACGTCTCCACGGCCAGGCCCGGGCCCACGGCGATACCTCCTGGCACGCCCCACTTGAGGCTCCAGATGTCGTCGCGGCTCCTGGTCCTCTCGGCTCCGGATCCCGCGTGCACGATGAACAGCGCAGTGACCGTGTTCTCGTCCATCGCGTCGAACGGTCTGAAGTCGATGCCCTCGGCCTTGGCCAGCTTCACCGCGTCCCGGGCCATGCCCTGCGAGTTGCGGGGGAACCTGCCCTGCCCCGAGTTGCCGTCGGCGTAGAAGGAATGCGGTTGTGGCAGCCGGAACCAGCCGTGGACCTCGCCCTGGATGTCGATGCCTTCGTCGCCGAACGCATCGAAGCTGCTGATCTTGCGGTAGAACTCCCGCATGCTGCCGGTCGGCAAGGAGTTCGTGCTGAACAACAGCTGCTCGTAGTGGCCCGGGCTGTGGCTCGGCTCGTGTGGCTTGTCGGGAAAGTCGACCAGCAGCACGAGGGTATTGACGACACCCCTGAGCTGCTTGTCGGGCCTCGTGATCAATTGCCGCTCCGCAGTCGGTTCGACGCGCACGGCGCCGTCGTCGAGGCCGACGAGCCTTTCCGCTCGCCGGGTGGAGCGCCAGGTGTAGTAGTAGTCCTCGAAGGTGGTGTAACTCGGCAGCCGCCCCGAATCCAGCAGCTGCAGATAGTCGCAATAGAGCTGGGCCAGCGCGTCCGGGGACAGCGGGGCCAAGCAGGGGCCGGTGCAGGAAAGGCGATGTGACAAGGGGGACGTACTCGTGTGTCGCATGGCGACCACTCACTTGCTTGGACGATCACAGAGCACGGTGTGAAAAACCATGCTTAGGGCGTATACGGACGCCATCCGTTTATGCTGTACGTATACAGGCTCCACCCGCGCAATGCCGTCGTCAAGGCGGGGCCGGGCCCGGAGCCGGAACTCCGGAGGTGCGGCCATGACTGCCCGCAGTCCGCTCAGCCGCCAGCGCGTCCTCGAAGCAGCGCTCCGCGTGGTGGACGACGAGGGGCTCGATGGTCTGAGCATGCGCCGGGTGGCCGGCGAACTCGGTGTGGAGACCATGGCCCTCTACCGGTACACACCCAGCAAGGACGATCTGCTGGACGGTCTGGTCGAGAACCTGTTCATCGAGCTTGAGCAGGAGCTGGACAGCGCCGCGTCCGCCGTCTCCATCCTGCGCGACGAGGCCGCGCTCCCTTGGCGCGAGGCGCTCCTGGGCATCGCGCGGGCGATGTACAGGGTGGCTCTCGCTCACCCTCACGTGATTCCGCTGGTCGCCGTACGGCCCTTCACGGTCCCCATGGCCCGCAGGCCCCCCGCAGTGCTACGCGCCCACGAACGTGTGCTCGCCCTCCTGCACACGGCAGGGCTGGATGAGGAGACCACACTCAAGATCTATCGGGCGTTCATCTCCTGGGTACTGGGTTACATCGTCATCGAGCTGCGCGAGGTCGTGGACAACCCCGACGAACCCGATCCGGCCTTCCGGCTCGGCCTGCACCGCCTCCCGGTCAAGGACTTTCCGCTGCTCCGGTCGCTGGGCCCGGCCCTGGCCGTCCGCGGCGGGGAGGAGCAACTGGCCGCCGGTCTCGACGCACTCCTCGGCCGCTACCTGCCCGGATCCTGATGCCCCGGCCCGGCGCAGTCGGACGCCTGCGGCTGCCCCTGCCCGGGACGCCGCTCGGTCAGGCCGGCGTCGCGTCGTGCTGTCGGCGCACCATCTCGGTGATCCAGGTGGGCGCGAACGGAGACGTGCAGCCCGGGGAGGTCGGGTAGTCCTTGAGTACCTGAAGGCGCTCACCGATGTCGATTGCGCGGGCGCGGTGCTCGGCGTGCTCGATCCCGATCTGGGCAAGGCAGTGGTTCATCGCCCACTGCAGGCGATCCGGGGCGTCTTTCATCTCCGCCTCGATGACGTCGAGCAGTCCTTCGAGGTCGAGGTCCTCGGGCTTCTTCGCCACGCGTTCGGTGGTCAGCGCCCAGCCGGCACTCGCGACCACGGGATCCGGATCGGCGGACCAGGTCAGGCGCAGCTCTTCGCAGTGCGGGTTCTTCTTCACCACGTAGTTCACGAGCCAGTCGTGCACCTTGGGTGTGCGCGCCTCGCGCAACATGACGTCCAACTCGTCACGCTCGAACGCCTTCGGGCGGCAGATCAGGAGCGCCAGCAGTCTCGCCGCGGTGTCATCCGTCTCCCAGAGCCGGCGCGCCAGTTCCTGCTGCGTCTTCAGCCGCTTCGCGAGCGCGCGCAGCTTGCTCAGGTTCACACCGTGATCGTCACCGTGCTTCTCGTTCACCGCGCGGGCCTTCGGGTCCTCGAGCCCGGCCAGCTCGGCCATCACCTCGGCCAACGCCGTCTCGGCCACCTCAGTCTCCTGTCCATTCGCGTGCGGGATTCAGCCTACGACGGAAGCCGCATTCGGTGTCAGTGGCCCCGCATACGGTCGGAGCATGGATGATCAGCGGAACCCCACTCCCTCGATACACGAGTTCGCGACCTGGGAGCCCGTACTGCGGCTCCTACGGGCGAGCCATACGGAGCGCCGGGCCGTCCCGGGCGGTCGCGTGGCGGGCCGTATCGGCCAGGGGGCTGGAGCGTGCCTCTGGAGCGACGGTTGCCGCCGCTGGGCCGAGCCGCCCAGCTGGCGGACCCTCGCCGACCCATAGGAGATCGCCGGGCTGACCGGACTGGAGTACCTGGAGCTCGGGCCGCAGGACTGGCGCGTCCTCCTCGATGCCCAAGCCGTCCCGCGCAGCCTGGCGGCGGCCGCCATCGAGATACGCCACGACGCGGACCCCCTGGCCGTCGCGGACCTCGCCAACGAACTCCTCGCCCTCTGGGACCGGCCCCCGATCACCCGGACCGTCGTCGAAGGCGACCTCGGTCCCGTGGCGTAGGCATCGGTGGTCGTCGAGCCCGGGTTCGAGGGAGCGGCCGGCGGAGGGCGCGCGGGCGCCGTGGTTTCCGCGGCTAGGCTGACCGCATGACTGTGCTCGTGTACGACGACTTCGGCACCGGACGCCACCGCGAGGCCTCCCTTATTCGGCACGCCTTGGGCAGCGTCCACGACGAGGAGCTCGTGGCCGGCCTCGCCGGGGGCATCGGCTTCATGTATTTCGTGTTCGAGTACGAGGGCCGGCTGCCCATCGTCACGATCGTGGCCCAGGCCCACCCCGAGCCCTGGGTGCAGGTCGCGCTCGGCCGCCTGGGGGTCCCGTACGACGCCACGCGCGCGATGAAGCCCCGCTGGGGCAGGGTCCGTGCCGCGCTCGACGAGGGGCAGCCGGCCTTCTGCGTGGTCGACCGTTCCTCGCTGCCCTGGCACGAGGCCGACCCGGACGCCGAGATGACGGGCGCCGACCCGTACACGGTTGTCATCGCCGGCTACGACGGCGACGACCTGCTGATCGAGGACGGTGCCGAGACGCCGTACCGGATCGACCGCGAGGAGTTCGGTGCTGCCTGGACCGCGCACCGCAAGGGCCGCCACCAGCTGATCGTCCCCACCGGGCCGCCCGAGGGGGAGCCGGATGTGGCAGGGGCGATCGCCTCCACCGTCACGCACCTCACCGGGCCGGTTCTGGGGAACAAGTTCGACGTGAACTTCGGCTTCACCGGGATGGAGAAGTTCGCCGCGCAGCTGCGCGACAGCACCACGCAGGTGGGCTGGGAGCGCCGGTTCGGCAGCTCGCCCGAGGCGTTCAGTGCCGGCACCGGGCGGCTGTACGCCTGCCTGGAGCAGGAGTGGACCGCTCCGGGCGCCACCAGGCCGCTGTACGCGGACTTCCTCGAGCTTGTCGGGCGCCCGGAGGCTGCCGCACTGTTCAGAGAGTCCGCCCGGCACTGGTCGGAGCTGGCCGTGCTGGCCCGGGACGCCGATCCGGATGCCGGCGCCGAGGGGCGGCGGGCGCTCTTCGACGCGTGTGCGGAACGCGTGGACCGCTGCCTGGACCTGGAGCAGCAGGCGGTGCGGGCGCTGCAGAAGTAGCGCCCGTCGCGCGGTCGGGTACCGGGTACCGGGCGTCGTGTCCGAACGCGGGCCGGTCACGTTCTCTCGTGTCCCGCGGGTCACTTTGGTGCAACGGCTCCCGAGTCCGGCGACTGTTGGAGTCCGGATGCGTCGACCGCCTCGAAGTCCGATCCCTTGAAGCCCTTGAGCGCGTCGAGCTGAGAATTGTCCCAACCGGGGTTTTCCTCACCGGTGATGTACCAGGCCGAGCCGTTGTCCGCGACGATGGCGCCGTACTTCTTGAGCGCTTCGGCCACGGCCTTGGCCTGCGGGGTCAGCTTCGAGGTGTCCACCGAGCTCTTGAGCCGCAGCCGCAGTCCCATGGGAGGCAGCGACTCGTCCGCCGCGGAGCCCGCCTGGTGCCTTGCGGGCCAGACGTAGCTTTGGTCCGAGCGAGGCACGGTCATGCGGATTGCGTGGTCGATCCGCCCGGCTGCGGCCTCGTCGTAGCGCACCAGACCGGGGAGGACGGCAAGGCCGGCGGCATCGGCCGACGTCCACCCGTCGGGCCGCAGTTCGTGGGTCCGCAGGTCGAAGACCGCGCCCGAGCCGGCGTGCCAGGCGTTGCCGCCTTGCGGCTTCGCGTTCCAGAGCTCGTAGGACTTGCACAGGGCGCGGTCCCAGACGACGACGTGCCGGTCCCCCTCGCTCGCCGGACCGTTCTCGATCTTGGCATTCTGCGGGATCCGGTACCCGGACGTGTCGCTTTCCTCGGCGTAGTCCAGGGTGACCTTCGACTCCGGCACCGTCGCGTCCGAGACGGTGATGGGGATGCCGAAAGGCTCGCCGTCGACGAGCCCCGACCCGAAGTCCGGGTGCAGGGGCTCAGTGGACCCGATCGAGGAGACGTACTGGGCGGAGCGCGCGTGCACGGGAAGCGTATCCACGGGTGCACGCCAGAAACTGTCCGGAAGCGAGGTCTGGCAGGAATCGTCTTGCGAGCCGGCAGCAACCGGAACAACCGTTGTGGGAAACGCCCTCGTGGCAGGATCCGTGTACCCGGACAGCAGACACGCGGCGGCAACGGCGGAAACCGTGGCAATGACGGGGATGCGATTACCTGAGCGCAATTCCGCCATGCGCTTCGTCGTCATGGCTTCACCTCATCCGAGCGGTCTCCGAGATGGCGCCGGCTGCTTTCCCTGTGAGCCTCTTCCCAGCGTAGGCACGTTCCCGCCGCAGCGCTCAGACTGGGATGAGGGCATCCCACTGGTCTCGGGTCGGGCCGTCGTGCTGTGGCGAGAAGTCCGGGCGGGCAGCCAGCCAGGCGGTGACGTGTCGGTCCACTTCGTCGGTGCCGTACGCGTCGGGGGCCGGTCGCAGGAGATGGCGTACCTGGGCTCGGGCTCTCATGACGACGGGATCGTCGAAGGCGCAGGCGCCCAGGGCGGCAGCCCGCCGGTCTGAGAGGGGTGCGCTCTCGGCGAGACGTTGCTCGTTGGCGCGGTCGGCCGTCACCTGGGCGTCGAACAACGGGCGGAGGGCCTGCGCCGTCCAGGTGTGGTAGCAGACGGGGTCCGCGGCGATCTGGTCGGCATGGGTGGCGATGTGCTGGGCGGCGCGCAGGCCGAGGGCCGCGCCATGGCCCGAGGTGGGGTTGGTGTGGATCAGGCTGTCCCCGGCGTTGACCAAGCCGGCGACGATGGGTCCGTCATCGTCGGCGAGGGCGGTCCAGCGGTTGTCCAGACCGGCCATCGCCAGGACGGCCGACTGTGGTTCGGGGGCCAGGTCGAGCCAGGCGGCGGTGGCGGGGAAGCGGCGGGCGGCGGCCTCGAACACGGCGGGGTCGGTGAGCGCGCCGCGGGTCGGATCAGCCGTGGAGAGCACCAGGTGCAGCGCGAAGGTGTCGTTGTCGGAAGGGAAGACGCCGGCGAGCGCGAACGGCGCGGCCGAGCCGGTCTTCACCCGTCCCGGGTCACGCGGGCCGTCGGCCCGCAGTCGGTACCAGCGGCACAGATAAGCGATCCCGGTGCGGTGGCTGTCGACCAGGGGCGGGCGGCAGCCGGCCGCGATCAGCCAGGCGGGAACCGGCGAGCGCCGACCGGACGCATCGACGACGAGGTCCGCCTGGTGGGTTTCGGCGCCCACCTGTACGCCGGTGACCCGGGCGGGGCGGCCCGCCCCGAGGGTGAGGACGCCCACCCGGCAGCCTTGCCGCACATCGACGGTGCGTTCCCGCCGCACCGCCGCGGCCAGGGCGGCCTCCAGCACGATGCGGCGGGTGCGCAGGGTCACCAGGTCCTCATCACCGGCCCGATGCGGCGGATGTTCGCCGAACCAGTCGAAGTCGTGGTACTCCCGGGCTCCGCGCGCCAGTAGGTCCTCGTAAACATCAGGGGTCTCGGTGCGCAACACGGTGCGCACGGGTGCGAGGAAGGAGTGGGGCTGGATGGCCTGCGGGACCCGGGGCCTGGTCCAGTGGAAGAAGTCCCCGTTCAGGTCCTCTCCGGCCTGCCGCGCGTCCTGCTCGAACAACGTGACCGTGTGGCCCCGCCGGCCAAGCATGAGCGCCGTACCCAGCCCACTGATACCCCCACCGATGACCGCAACCCGCGCCACTGAACTCCCCTTCGCGTCGTGTTGCGGAACGAGCCTACTGCTTGGCGATCTTCGGTTGAGCAACGGGGTCGTCCGTCGGAATGCGGAGGCGGGTGCTCCGAACTGGGCCTCTGGGTATATGAGTTGGTCCCTTCGGCGAGAGGCTGTGTACTGGCATCAGTCAAAGGAAAGGAAGATCTTGCCCACCAAGACACTGCAGATTCCCACCACGGACGGCCAGGCAGACGCTTTCGCCGCCTTCCCCGACCGTGGCGAGCGGCACCCGGGGGTGCTGCTGTACCCGGACGCCTTCGGCGTGCGGCCCGTGCTGAGGGAGATGGCCCGCGAACTGGCCGAGCACGGCTACTACGTCCTCGTCCCCAACCTCTACTACCGGCACGGCCCGGCGCCGGTGATCGAACTTCCCGAGCACATCGGAGAAGAGGTCCGGCCCGCGGTCTTCGCCCAGTTGATGCCGTTGGTCGAGGCGCACACCACCGAACGCGCCCTGCGCGACGCCGACGCCTACCTCAGGTTCCTCACCACCCAGCCCGAGGTCAGCGCCGGACCGGTCGCCGCGATCGGCTATTGCATGGGCGCCGGCTTGGCGATGCGCACCGCAGCGGCCCACCCCGACCAGGTGGCCGCCGTCGCCGGATTCCACCCCAGCCCCCTCGTCACCGATGCGCCCGACAGCCCGCACCGCCTCGTCCCCAAGCTCACGGCCCAAGTCCACGTCGGCCTCGCCGAAAACGACATGTCGCCCGAGGGCATCAGCGAGCTCAACCAAGCCCTGGACGCCGCAGGTGTCGGCTACACCTGCGAGATATACCCCGGCACCATCCACGGCTTCACCATGGCCGACACCGACGCCTTCAACCCCTCCGCACTGCAGCGCCACTGGGACCGCCTGCTCCCCCTCCTCGACCGCGCCCTGACCAATCGCTGAAGCGCAGCAGATCGAGCGGTAGTTGTCACCGGCGTCGGGTTGCCGACGGGCCGTGGTCCGGAGTCCGCTCTGTGAGGAGCGTGGTGTTGGCCACCGCACCAGCACCGAGGTTGATCACCCGGCTGCCGGTGCGGTCCGGCCCGGCGTGGCGGACCAGCGCTCCGCAGTTCCGGCCGCCGACGAGGAACGGGGAGAGCACGTACGGAAGCCGGAGGTCGCACTGTGCGCCGGACGAAGGGTCGGGGAACGGCATCCAGACGCTGTCGCTCTCCACGCGCTGTTGGACCACGACGGTCTGCTGCCGGGCGCTCTCGGTGACGAGGGTGCGCCAGCTGTGGTCGTCGAGGTCGGTGCCGAACACCACTCCACGGCCGCTGCCTTCGTTCGCGGGCTTGAGGACCAGGTTCTCCCGCTCCCGCAGCGCGCGGCGTACGACGGCGTCCCGGTCTTCGCACGGCTGCCGGGGCCCGGCCCAGGCGGTCCAGGGGACGTGAGAGAGGACCAGTGAGCGGTCCTCGGCGGACAGCAGGTCGAGGTCCTCGTAAAGCCAGGCCAGGACCTGCTTGCTGCGCAGCAGCCGCATCGACTCCGGCAGGAACAACTCCACCGTGCCCGCGGCCAGCGCAGTGGCGATCGCCTCCACGCCACCCGAGTCACCTGTGATCATCCAGGTGTGGAACCAGTTGAGGACCATGTCGACACGTGCATTCCCCGCGTACAGACGTCCGTGGCCATCGGTGCGCAACCGGCTGAGGTCCTCCACCACGACGTCCAGTCCTGCGCTCGTGGCGGATTCGACGGTCGGTCGCAGGTAGGCACGCAGTGCGCGCCGGTTGCCGAGCTTCGCAGCCTGCCCGAAGCCGCTGCGCCAGGTCGGCACGAGCAGGCGGCGGCCAGGGCCGCTCCGCCGGGACATCAGCGCGGCCAGCAGGGCCGAGCGGGCCGCCAGGATCGGGGCGGGGACGGTCAGGGCGGCGCCGGCCCACAACCGGGCGTAGGCCTCGGCCATGCGGTCCAGCGCCGGAATCCCGTAGATCGTGGCCGAGATGTTCAGCTCCAGGAATTTCGGGACACCCTGGCACACCAGGACATCGGGCCGGGCGACGCGCAGTACCTCGTCGTGCTCCAGCGGCCCGGCGGGGGTCAGCAGCCGCTGCGGGCACCGGTCGTGCATCACCTCCCGCAGCTCGCCCACCGTGGTGGCACGCCTGCGGCAGCTGTCGACGGCCAGCCGCAACAGCCGCTCCGCCACCCCACCCAGCGCCTCGTAGTCGCGGTGGGCGATGACCAGCGGTCGCATCGGCTGCCATGGCCGACCGCGCTGCCAACCTTCCTGCGCCCCGTACGGCCAGCGTCCCGCCGCAGCGCGTCGGGCGAGGAACGCTGTCCGGTCGCTCATGGACAGCCGCTCCCAGTGGTCGTGGAGAGCCATGGGCCCAACCTGGTCGGCGGGCACCGGGCCGGCGTGCTGGGCCGGGGTCCCGGGAGGTGACGACGTCATGCCGGGACAACCCGTCGGCTGGGCCTGGGGCAACGCGCGCCGGGGAACCACCGGGCCGCCGCCTTCACCGGCCCCGGCAAGATCCGAAAGACACGCCCTAGACGTGTCGTACCGAGCCCGCCACCGGGGAGCCCGCGCAGAGCTCCAGTCCGGGGCCGGTGAAGGCGGAGCGGAAGCGGCGGTCGTGGGAGACCGCGACCACCGCGCCCCGGAAGGCGGCCAGAGCCTCCTCCAGTTCCTCGACCAGCGCCGGGGACACGTGGTTGGTCGGCTCGTCCAATACGAGCAGTCCGGCGGGGCGCGTCACGAGCCGGGCCAGTTCCAGCCGGCGGCGCTGGCCGACCGAGAGCGCGGCCACGGGCACGTGCAGATCCTCCGCGCGGAACAGCCCGAGGCCGAGGAGCTCGTCGGCGTACTCCTCCGGGTCGCCGGGACGTCCGGCCGCGAAGCCGTGCAGCAGCGGGTGCCGGCCCGGGTTGAAGGCGACCTCCTGCGGGAGGTAGCCGACGGACGTCCCGCACCGCACCGTGCCCCGGTCCGGGGCGAGTTCACCGGCGAGCACCCGCAGCAGCGTGGACTTGCCGGCCCCGTTCGGACCCGAGACCAGCAGCCGGGCCCCCTGCCCGATCGCCAGCTCCGGTACGGCCAGACGCCCGCCGACCCGGACGTCGGCCAGTTCCGCCACGAAGGCCGTGTCCTCCGGCAGGGTCCCGCCGTCCTCGTCGATCCGCGCGGTGAACCGCAGCGGCTCGGGCGGCTCCGCGACCGGTTCGCGCAGCAGTTGGTCCAGATGCCGTCGGGCTGCTCTGACCTGCCCGGACAACTTGGCCTCGTGCGAGCGGCGGTGCTTTCCGAAGCCCTGCTTGGGGTCCTTGCCCGAGGCGGCCAGGCGGTGCCCGGCGGCCTCGACGAGACTCCGCGTCCGGGTGACTTCCCCGAGGTACTCCTGGTGACGCTGCTCGCGCGCCCGGCGGGCCGCGGCCCGGGCGGTCCGGTAGCCCGCCCAGCCGTCCCCGTACCGCGTGACGGTCCGCAGATCGCGGTCGACCTCCAGCACGGTCGTCGCCACGGCTTCCACGAACGCGCGGTCGTGCGTGATGACGACCAACGTGCCCCGGTGTGCGCGGAGTCGCTCCGCCAGCCACGCCACGGCTGGTTCGTCGAGGTGGTTGGTCGGCTCGTCCAGCAGCAGCAGTTCCGGGGCCGCGCCGAGTACACAGGCGAGGGCGAGCCGGGACTGCTCGCCGCCGGATAGCGAACCGAGGGTCCGTTCGCGGCCGACGTGTCCGATGCCGAGGCCGTGCAGGGCCGCGTCGGTCCGGGCGTCGGCCGAGTAGCCGTCGCGGGCCTCGTAGGCGGTGACCAGGTCTCCGTACGCGTCGAGTTCGGCGGGCCCGGCTTCGGCGAGCGCGGCCTCGGCGGTGCGGATCCGGCGCTCCAGGGTCCGTAGCTCGTGCAGGGCGGCGTCGACGGCGTCCTGCACGGTGAGGTCCGGCCCGAGGTCGAGGGTCTGCGCGAGGTGACCGACGCCGCCGGGGAAGCTGCGGACGATCTGGCCGTGGTCGGGTGTCTCGGCCCCGGCGATCAGCCGCATGAGGGTCGACTTGCCGGAGCCGTTCTCGCCGATGACGGCGGCCTTCTCGCCGGGGCGCAGGGTGAACGAGACCAGGTCGAGGACGACGCGGTCGCCGTACGCCTTCGAGACGTCGCTGAGGGCGAGCTGCGAGACGGGCGTGGTGGAGGTGAGAGCGGTGGAGGTGAAGGCGGTGGGGCGGGTAGGGCGCATGGGAGTCCTCTGAGGGCGTGAACCTGCTTTCTGGTGAGGGGCAGCACGAACCGGCCGCACGGCGGCTTGACCGGATCGCGCGACGGATCAGAGGAAGAGGTAGTGCACGCACATGGGACCAGCGTACTGCGGCCCGAACCGTCTCGTCTCGCTGGTTTTCCGCGCGAGGTGCCTTCCCGTCCCGCGGCACCGTCGGCCGGGTCAGGTCTGATGCCTGCGGAGCAGCGGGGGAGCGGGGTTCGGCAGGGGGGTGGCCGCGGCCGGGGTCAGGCCGTCCAGGACCAGGGTCACGTAGCGCCGCCAGCCGCCCTCGGACGGATCCATGGTCCACAGCACGCTCACGAGCATGCCCATGACCCGCTTCAGGTCGTCGGGTACGAGATCCTCGCGGATCACTCCGGCCTGCTGGCCCCGGGTCACCAACGGGTCGAGCGCGTCGAAGAACCGGGCGCTGGTCTCCGCCGTGAAGATCCCGGCATTCCGTGCGGCCGTGAGTACGTGGTGCTCGTCCGCCGCCGACGTCAAGGCGGCTTCGATCACGGCGGTCAGCCCGCGGCGCGGATCCTCGTCGTCGAGGGCGCGGTCGATGACGGGGAGGACCTGCTGGTTGAACTGCTGGTCCAGCACCGCCCGCAGGAGGGCCGCCTTGTCCGGGAACCGGCGGAAGAGCGTCGCGATCCCCACGCCCGCCCGCCGGGCGATCTCGTCGAGCGGCGCGTCGGGTCCCTGCTCGGCGTATACGTCGCGTGCCGCTCGCACGATCTTCTCTGCGTTGCGCAGGGCGTCGGCGCGCAGTGGCCTGGGGGTATCGGTGGGCACAACCCAAGCCTAACAACTGATAGCCGACCCTTAGTTCGAGTTGACACTCCGCGAGCCGTGAAGTGATAGTTGGCTACTGAATAGGGGTGCGCTCATTCGCGTCACCCCTTGCCTCCGCCGTCCCACCGCACCACGCCACACGCCACGCGCAGCACACACGACGCACCACGCACCCCCGCGCCACCGTCCCCGGACGGCGGGGCGACCGACCCACGCCCTTAGGGACCCTCCATGCCTCAGCCGTCCGCGGCTCCACACACCGGCAAAGTGATCGCTACGCTCGCACTGGCGGGGGTCACCGCGGCCGTCATGCAGACCTTGGTCACTCCGCTCCTGGCCGACCTGCCGAAGCTCCTCCACACCTCCTCCTCCAACTCCGCGTGGGTCGTCACCGCCACCCTCCTGGTCGCAGGCGTGTGCGTTCCCATCAGCGGGCGTCTGGGCGACATGATCGGCAAGCGCCGCATGCTCCTGGCCTGCGCGGTGCCGCTCATCGTCGGATCGGTGGTGTGCGCGCTGTCGAGCAGCGTCGTCCCGATGATCGTCGGCCGCGGCCTGCAGGGCATCGGCATGGGCATGATCCCCCTGGGGATAGCCCTGCTCCGCGACATCGTGCCGGCCGAGAAGCTCAGCTCCTCCATCGCCCTGGTGAGCGCCTCCATGGGCATCGGCGGCGGAATCGGGCTCCCGCTCTCCGCGGCGGTCGCGCAGTACGCCGACTGGCGCTTCCTGTTCTGGGGAGCCGCAGGGCTTGCGGCCGGTGTCGCCGTCATGATCATTGCCTTCGTCCCCGATGTCCCGGCCGGCGCCAAGGGGCAGCGCTTCGACTTCGTCGGCGCGCTGGGCCTGGCCGTGGGTCTGGTGTGCCTGCTGCTCGCCGTGTCCAAGGGGGCCGACTGGGGCTGGGGCTCGGCCACCATTCTCGGACTGTTCGCCGGTGCCGCCGTCGTCCTGGCCGCCTGGGGATGGTTCGAGTGGCGCACCACCGACCCGCTGGTGGACCTGCGCACCACCGTCCGCCCGCGCGTCCTGCTGACGAACCTCGCATCGGTCTTCATCGGCTTCGGCATGTACGCGAGCATGCTGGTCGTCCCGCAGCTGCTCCAGTACCCCGAGGCCACCGGCTTCGGCCTGGGCCAGTCCATGCTGGCAGCGGGCCTGTGGATGTTGCCCGGTGGCCTGATGATGATGGTCGTGTCCCCGCTCGGGGGCAGGCTCACCAACGCCCGCGGGCCGAAGGTCACGCTCGTCTGCGGCGCGCTCGTCCTGGCCGCGGGCTACGGCGCCTCGCTGCTGCTGGCCGGCACGGCCCCGGGCCTCATGGTCGCCGCCATGGTCATCAACAGTGGTGTCGCCCTCGCCTACGGAGCCATGCCGGCCCTGATCATGGGTGCGGTGCCCCTTGCGGAGACCGGCGCCGCCAACGGCTTCAACACGCTCATGCGCTCTCTGGGCACCTCGGTCGGCGCCGCCGTCGTCGGCGTGGTCCTGGCCCAGATGACCACCTCGGTCGGCGGTTTCACCTTCACCTCCGAGAGCGGTTTCCGGACCGGCCTGCTGCTGGGAGGCTGCCTCGCACTGGTCTCCGGGGCTGTCGCCGCCCTCATCCCCGCTCCCCGGGACGAACAGCGGACTTCGCAGGACCCGGCAGGACCGGCGACCGAAACCGCCCGCGTGGCCGCGAACAAGTAGCGGCATCGGCGGCCGGGAGACGGTGGCCTTCGCTTCCGAGCCGGGCCGGGCCTCACCGCAGCGCGGGCCGTCACCAACCGGTGGCGGCCCGCGCAGTTGTGTTCCCGGCCACCCAGGTTGATGTGTGCAATGCCGCCCACTCGCCGCAATTCGTCTCGAACTGCGACATGGAATATCTGGCTGAATCCGATATCCGAGGTGATTGTGTTGCCTATCGGGCTGATAGCTTCCGCGAGTTGATCTTGCCTGTCACCCCGTCAGTTCCCGTCAAGGGCGGACGCGGTGACGGCCGCCCCTCTCGCAAGGAACCATATTGATCCGCCCCACACCGCTTCGGCCCACCCGTCTCACCCGTCTCACGTCCCGAGCCGCAGCCACCGCCTCCCTCTTGGTGCTGCTGCCTGCCGTCCCAGCCGCTGCTGCCGGAACTCCGCACCTCGACTCCGTCGAGCAGGAACTCCGCCGGGTCTCGCCCGGCCTCGAGGGCCGCGTCTGGGAACGCACCGCCGGCAACGCCCTGGACGCCTCCACGCCCGGCGGCGGCGACTGGCTGCTCCAGACCCCCGGTTGCTGGGGCGACAGCGCGTGCACCGAGCGGCCCGGTACGGAACGCCTGCTGTCGAAGATCTCCGAGAACGTCGCCCAGGCGAAGCAGACCGTCGACATATCCACTCTGGCACCGTTCCCGAACGGCGCGTTCCAGGACGCTCTCGTCTCCGGACTGAAGGCGTCGTCGGCCCGGGGCAACAAGATCAAGGTGCGTGTCCTCGTGGGCGCCGCGCCCATCTACCACCTGGGCGTGGTGCCGTCGAAGTACCGGGACGAACTCGTCGCGAGGCTCGGTGACGACGCCCGGAACATCGACCTCAACGTCGCTTCGATGACGACCTCGAAGACCGCGTTCTCCTGGAACCACTCCAAGATCCTCCTGGTCGACGGCCAGTCGGTGGTCACGGGCGGGATCAACAGCTGGAAGGACGACTACCTGGAAACCGGACACCCGGTGGCCGACGTCGACCTGGCGCTCAAGGGACCGGGCGCCGCCTCGGCGGGCCGCTACCTCGACGAGTTGTGGTCCTGGACCTGCCAGAACAAGAGCAACATCGCCAGCGTCTGGTTCGCCTCCTCCAACGGCGCCGCCTGCATGCCGTCGATGCCGAAGGCCGCCGTGGCCCCGGCTCCCCAGGGCGACGTGCCCGTCATCGCCGTGGGCGGGCTCGGAGTGGGCATCCTGCGCAACGACCCCGTCTCGGCCTTCCGGCCCCAGCTGCCCACGGCACCCGACACCAAGTGCGTCGTCGGGCTCCACGACAACACCAACGCCGACCGCGACTACGACACGGTCAACCCGGAGGAGAGCGCGCTGCGGACGCTGATCTCCACCGCCGGCCGGCACATCGAGATCTCCCAGCAGGACGTCAACGCGACCTGCCCGCCGCTGCCGCGCTACGACATCCGCGTGTACGACGCTCTCGCCGCCAAGCTGGCAGCCGGAGTGAAGGTCCGCATCGTGGTCAGCGATCCCGCCAACCGGGGCGCCGTCGGCAGCGGGGGCTACTCCCAGATCAAGTCCCTCGCCGAGGTCAGCGACACCCTCCGCGACCGTCTGGCCCTGCTCACCGGCGACCGGGGCACGGCGCGCACGACGATGTGCGCGAACCTCCAGCTGGCCACCTTCCGCAGCTCGTCCGCGCCGACCTGGGCCGACGGCCACCCGTACGCCCAGCACCACAAGGTGGTCGCGGTGGACGACTCGACGTTCTACCTCGGCTCGAAGAACCTCTACCCCGCCTGGCTCCAGGACTTCGGTTACGTGGTCGAGAGCCCCGGCGCCGCCCGGCAGCTCACGACCCAGCTGCTGAACCCGCAGTGGCAGTACTCCCGCCGGACCGCCACCGTCGACTACGAGCAGGGCATCTGCCCCACCGCCTGACCCGACCGGCCTGATCACGCATCAGCCGATCCACAGCTCTCTACAATTGGTCATGTGCCTGACAGCAGCGGCGCACTGCACCACTCCCACGAACGGCACCACACCCCGAAGGGAGCGATCAGCACATGACCAAGCCTGAGAGCGCGGGATACGACTACGACGTCGTCATCAGCGGGGCCGGCCTCGCCGGCAGCGCCGCGGCGATCCTGCTGGCTCGACGCGGTGTCCGCGTCGCACTGCTGGAACGCCGCTCGGACCCCGAAGCGTACAAGGTGCTGTGCACCCACTCCCTCACGGCCAGCGCCTACCCGGTGCTGGACGAACTCGGCCTCGTCCCCGCGCTCGAGAAGGCGGGAGCAGTCCGCAACCAGGCCCGCTGGTACACCCGTTGGGGATGGATCGAGCCGAGGGCCGCGCCGGCGGGCCCCGAGCTGCCGTACGGGTACAACATTCGGCGCAGCACCCTCGACCCGTTGATCAGGTCCCATGCGGCGGAAACCCCTGGCGTCGATCTACTCCTCGGTCACCATGTGAGCGGGCTGGTCCGGGAAGCCGAGCGAACCGTGGGGGTGCGCGCGTCAACACCACAGGGCGAGCGCGAGATCCGGGCCCGCCTGGTGGTCGGCGCCGATGGCAAGGACTCGGCCGTGGCGAAGCTCGCCGGGGTGCCTGCCCGGCAGTACGAGAACGCGAGGTTCGGCTATCTCGCGCACTTCCGGAACCTTCCGCTGCCCGGCGGGATCAGTCACGCCTGGTTCCTCGAGCCCGACATGGCGTACGCGTTTCCGAACGACGACGGGGTGACGGTCCTTGCGGTACTCCCGGAGAAGAAGCGGCTGCCGGCCTTCCGGCAAGACCTGGAGGGCAGCTTCCTCGAATTCGTCCGCGCCCTGCCCGAGGCACCGCTCATCGACTCCGCCGAACGCATCACGAAGATCATCGGCACTGTCGACTACCCGCTCCACAGCCGCAAGCCGACCGCACCGGGCGTCGCGCTCATCGGCGATGCCGCCCTGACCGGCGACCCCCTGTGGGGAGTGGGATGCGGGTGGGCTCTGCAGTCCGCGCAATGGCTGGCCGAGGCGGTCGCCCCGGCCGCAACCGGTCGGGGCGACCTCGACAGGTCGCTCGTGGTGTACGCACGCAGACACCGGCGCCGGCTGCGCGGTCACCAGTACCTGGCCGCCGACTTCGCCAAGGCCCGCCCCTTCAATCCCATGGAGCGGCTCATGTTCTCGGCGGCAGCGCGCGATGAGTCGGCGGCGCGGCACATGCATCTGTTCGGATCCCGCCTGATCGGTCCGCTGCGATTCTTGAACCCCGTGGCACTGGCCAAGGCCGCGGCCGTCAACATCAGGCACCGCGGGGCGACTCCACCGGCCGCGCACCATTCACACACAGAGTCATGACGACCGGAGCCGGGCTCCTCGGGCTGCTGCTACTCCGGCTGCGTCACCGTCAGCGACCAACGGACGTTCTGCGCCGACGCGTCGACCACGATCGTGAAGTCCCCCGGCCGCACGACGCCCGCGTCCATGCTCGCCGAGCCGACTCCGGCGCTGCCGGCCGGGCAGTCCACGTCGAACGCGGCCACCTCCGTCCCCTTCGATTCCATCGTCACCCGCACACTGCCGCCTCCCTCACAGGCCACTGTGAGGATGGTCGGCAGCCCCTCCGAGGCACCGCCCGAAGCGACGCCGCCGTCGCCCCGGAACTCCTCCACCCACACCAGCCCGTCGGGCCCGGGGTGCGGGAGCAACTCCCCGTCCGCCGCGGCGGCGGGCACGGCACTCCCCAGGCCGGCCGCCCCAAGGGCCGTCAGACCCGCGCGCCGTGTGGAGGAGCCGCAGCCTCAAAGGCCTGGCCCGTTGCCAGGCTCAGCGACCAAGGGCGTTGAGGTGCCGATGGAGCGCCCGGTGTCCTTCGGGGGTGGGATGCAGGCCGTCGACGAGCAGTTCGGTGTGCTCACGCAGCGGCTCCCACATGTCGAGGTGGTCGACGTGGTTCTCGTCGCACCAGGTCCGTATGGACGTGCGCAGGGCCAGCGCTCGCTCCTCGGTGAATCGCAGGCCCTCGTAGTCGCGGGTGCGTTCCTCATCGACCCATGTCGGCCCCGCGACGACGAGTCGCGCGTTGTGACTCAGGGCCGTGGCAGCCAGCGAGTCGAGGCTGTCCGCGATGTGCGCCAGCCCGTCGCGATGACTCGGCGGGACGGCCAGCGGCAGGGCCGAGTCGTTGATACCAGCGGCCACAAGGACGGTGTCGGGTCGGCGAGGAGCCAGCAGCGCGGGTGTCTGCTCGCTGACATCGATCAGGGTGCTGCCGGGGATGGCCAGGTTGAAGACCCGGTGTTCAGCCTCGTTACCCGCGATGTGGGTAGCCGCCAGACGGGCAGCCCACCCTCCCTGCGGATCACAGCGTCCGTAGGCGATGCTGTCGCCCACGATCACGATGCGCGCTGCCGAGCGCAGCGGCTTCGCATCCACGTAGGCCCAGACGCTCTCCCCGGAGGAAAGGAGCACCCGTCGGCGGACGTAGTCGTCGACTTCGTAGGCATCGGCAGCGGCGAGGTCCTGGTCGGTGAGGCGCAGGACGGCGCCCTCGACCACGGCGCCGAACTTGCGCTCCAAGGCCAGATGCACGTCAAGGCCGCTGGCGGCGATCACGGACTGGTCGGTGATCGGCAGGGGTCTGGTCGCATGGCCGGCCAGCGACGCCGAAGAACTGGGCACGGCTTGACCGAAGAGAGCGGTCTGGACCCGCTCGTCCATCAGCGTGCCGAAGGAGAACAGGTTGTGGGGGCGTGACTCGGACACCGTGGGCTACGTGGCCTTTCTTCAAGGACTGATCAGATCACCCTAACGGCCGACCCCGGCCCCCGAACCAGCCCTCCGGCGGTGGGCGGACGCTGCGACGTGCGAGGGCCTCGGTCGCCGGCCAGTAGCAGCACGGCCCGCATCGGCACCAGACAACAGCTCCGTTCCCCAGCCACATGAGACCTGGTGCCATCAAAAGGCACGACACGGGATCGTTTGACCGCCTGGATGTGGTGGCATGTCGTTGACACCTGCCGAACGGCGTGCGACAAAGACTGCAGGGCGTGTTCGGCAACTGTCCCCTCGTCTGAGGTGCGCTTCTCCTCGTGACCGGGCCGCCAGTAGGTGCCGGTGCCGGGGCCGGGTGAAAATCACTGTCCTCCACCTGAGGCTTGTCGAACAGGCACACCACCCCATATGTGAACGGACAACTCTGCCTTGACCATGATTCCCGGATCCCGTGTCCCGGGGCGGACCTGGACGGTCCGTCTGACCGGCCACGGCGACCACACCGTCTCCGTCACCTGCAGCACCGAGGCGTGCCGCATGCCGCCCCGGTCCAAGGACGCGACGGCCATGCGACGGTTCGCCGCCGAACACGCACGCGCGCATGCCCGCCTCGCCACTGTCCGCCCCAACGCCGCGTGTGCCTGCGGGGCCGCCGAATGCGGATTCCACGACGACACCAGAGCGTCCTGTCATGGTGCGCCGCTCCTCGTCCTCATCCACAACCCGGTCGTCGGCCAAGTCTGGACCCTCGCCGAGATCTGTCAGGCCTGCGCACCCCTGATCTCCCACACCACCGTCCTCGGCCGCGCCGAGCGCCCGACGGCCACTCGAGCCTCCGCGGGGTCGGCCCCCGCTTCGTCACTCCCCGCGGTGCCTGCCCCGGCACGCGTGGCTGTGGCCGGCGGCTTCTCGTCCCCCGAAGCCGCTCCCGAAGCAGTCGCCCGCCGCCGCCCGCACCGCGGCGGCCCCCGACGCGCCCGCTGAAGAGGATGCGTGCGGCTCAGCTCGAGGGGGCCGGTGCGGGGCAGTACTCGGCTTCCATGATGCTGGTCGGGGAGCCCACGCTCCAGTCCCCGTTGCGGTTGTAGGCGAGCTGGTGGCGGCCGTCCTCGGTGGTGACGGCCAGGGACGTCGACCCCACCATGCCTCCGCCGTGGCCCCAGACCGTGGTGCCGCAGCTCGTCCGGAGCTTTGTGATGCCGAGCCCGTAGGACATGTCGGGGCGTTGGGGGGTCGAAACGGTGGTCTTCATGGCCTTGAGCTGTTTCGGCGGCAGCAGCTCGCCGCGCAGCAGCGCGCTGTAGAACCGGTTCAGGTCGCCGGTGGTGGAGATGATGTCGCCATCGGCCCAGCCCTGCGACCCGTTCATCTCGGTGACGTCGTCGATCCGGTCGGGTGCCGACTCGAAGAGCTTGGAGTAGCTGCGGCTGCTGGGCTGGGGCATGTGGATGCTGTTGCCCGGGTTGGAGGTGGCCCTCAGACCCAGCGGTTTGATGATGCGGCTGCGGACCTCTTCCTCGTACGTTCGCCCGCCCACCTTTTCCATGATCAACCCGGCCAGGATGTAGTTCGTGTTGGAGTACGAGAACTCTTCACCGGGCGTGAACAACGGCTCGTGGGAGAGCGCCACCTTCACATGCTTCTCGGGCGGCAGGGTGTCGTAGCGGTGCTTGAGGTAGCCCTCACCCCGCATGTACGTCTCGAGGTACTCCTCGTCGGCCAGATAGTCGAAGAGCCCCGACGTGTGGTTGAGGAGCTGACGTACGGTGATCTTGCCGCCGTCGTTGCCGTTGCCCCGTACCAGGCCCGGCAGATGGAGCTCCACGGTGTCGTCGAGGTCGAGTTTCCCCTCCGCCTCCATCTGGAGCAGGACGGTCGCCACGAACGTCTTGGTGATACTGCCGATCCGGAACCGGTCGTTCGTGCCGCGCGGCGCGCCGGTTGTCAGGTTGCCTACACCCGACGTCGACTTCCAGATGCCGTTGGCGTCGCGTACCTGGGCCGTGATGCCGGGGATGCCGCCCTTCACCTCCGCGTCCATCGCACGCCGGGTCGCCTCGTGCCCCGCCGTCGAGGGCGCGGTGTCCGACGATGCCTGGGCGGGGACCGCGAAGGCGGTGGCCGCCATCGCGGCCGCCGCGAGACCGACCGCGCCGACCCGTGCGGTCTTCCGTAACGTCATGTGTGCTCCTTACCGTCTCGGTGCTCGGTTGTATTCGCGCGGTTCCCCTGGAACCGGTGGGGTCCGCTGTCACAAAAGACCGCAAACGATCACCGGATGGTTGAGCGAACCTCAGGATTGGCTCCGCCACTCACCTTGCGTCCGGCGTACCCCATTCCCTCGACGAGCCGGCCCACCGGGCGCCGAGGCCTTGTCGTCGATGGGTGTGTCAGTGGCGCTGGATAGGGTGCGCGCCATGGACAGGGAACAGGTGGTCGAGGAGCTCACCGGCTCCTGGGAGGCGACGCGGCCGGTGCGGGACGCGCTGGTGCGACGTGGCGCCGAGGTCGTGGGGCCGGTGCTGGAGGTGCTCTGCGACGAGCGGTCGCCGGTGGAGTTGACGGTCTCCTCGGACGTGTTGTGCCGGATCGGGCATCACGCACTTCTGCCCCTGGCAGGGGCCATCGCGTCAGCGGATTCACCCGAGGTCGCGCGCAGGGCCGGCTACGCGCTGGGACGGCTTCAGGTGCACGATCCGGCGGTCTACCTTCCCTTGCTCACCCACCCGCATCCCAAGGTCCGTGCCGACGCGCTCCTCGCTTTCCAACGCCTGGGCGAAACCGCGCTGGCTTTCGCCGACCGGCTGACACCGCCGCTGGGCGATGCGGACACGGAAGTCCGCCGGCGGGCCGTCTGGGCGTTCGAGGCGATCGGAGGTGCGGCGGTTCCGGTACTGCGACGCCTTCGCCGGTCGCCTGCTCAGGCGCCGCGGCTGCGGGCCGGTGCCCTGGAGGCTCTCGCGGCCATCGGGGGACCGACTGCCCTGGACGAAGCGGACCGGAACGCAGTACGCCGACTGACTCGGATCAAGCAGATCGGCGAGGTGCCGGAAGGTATGCATCTGTGCGGTTCCTGGTACGCGGTGCCCACAGCGGACCGAGGTGCGGTCCTCGAGGCCTTCGACCTGGGTGCGGGGGAGCCGGTCACCGTACGGACGGGGGCTGCCGCCTGGAACCATGATCACCACGTCTGGAGCGGCCGCGGTCACCACGCGTGCGCGCGGGTCTTCGTCAGCCCCGTGCTCGACGGCTTCACGCTCGTGTTCGGCGACTCCTCCCAGGACACGCACCGCATCGAGGACGCAGGCGACGACGGCCGCGACGAGGCCAGGGAACGCGTCGTACGAGAACGGTGCGCTGACCTGAGCCGCCGGTTCGGGGCCGCGCAGTGGTACGGGACGAGCTGCGGCGACGGCTGGACTGCCTGGTGCGTCGCCGAGGACGGTGAAGTGGTCCGCTACTACGACGCGTACGACGCGGAAGAGACCGGCGACGACGGCCCCGGACACCCGGCAGAGGCCGGCTACCTGCTGCCGCACGAGGGCGGCTTCCCGGAGGACGCCTTCGACGGGGACAACCTGATCGCGATCCCCGACACTTGTTACGCCGTCGACATCGCCGCACGGCTGTCGGTCGACCCGGCATCGATCGGGGCCACGACACAGGTCAGGGGCCACGGCTTGCTCGCCCTGACCGCATGCGGCCGCGAACAGGGGCACCCCGCGGGTGCACTGCCCGTCTGAGCCTCCGAACCGGGGCGTACTCCGTGCGCCCCGGCCCGCCGGTTCAACGTTCAGGCGCTCAGGTCTGGCATTGCTTGGTGGACGCGGGAGACCAGCCGCTCCAGGCAGCGCCGTCGGCCCGAGCATGTACTCGGATCTCGACCTTCACGGGGCCGCATACCCGGGTCGTGCTACCCACTTCGACAGGGCCGATGGCCTCGCCGGCCCGGACGTAGGAGCGACCGCTGCCCACTTTCTCCCAGTGACCACCGTCGACCACACGGAAGAACGCCTCGTAGGAGACATTCAGTCCCTTGGTTCCGGTGTTACGCGCCTTGATGTGCGCCGTGATCTCTCGACTGGGGAACTCGCCGACAGATCCCCGCTGGGCACTGATGCAGCCATTGATGGCGACACGGCCGGTCGACGTACCTCCGCCGCACGCGATTGCCGCAGCGTGAGCGTTGGCCGGGATGGTCAGCATGGTCAGCGCGGCTGCGCCCAGGATCGTTCCGGTACGCCTCAAATACAACGTTCCATACCCTTCTTTGAGCCCGTTTCTCTGAACAGACCACGGCTCACCTTGGGGTACGACGTCTCACCGAGTTTTTCGCCCAAATGGGTGCAGGTGGTGGCGTAGGTGGCCGGTGATGGGACGGGTGCGCTCACGTTCAAAGAAAACTTCGGCCAGAGGTGAATCCTTTCCGGACCTCCCCGCCTCTTGTCTGTGTACCGGCCGAACGGGCCGGCAGAACCGGGAGGAACACCCATGATGGTCGCTGGCCTCGTAGTGATCGGAGCCCTGCTCGTGGGCGCGTGCAGCTGGCATCTGATGCGGCGTTACAAGAGCCGAAGCTGACCAGTGCCTGCGCCGGGAGGCGCCTTCCGGGAGTGTGTAGCAGATGAACCAACGTTTCACCTGGCCGGACGAGCGGCTGATCAGGGCCGCTCAGGACGGCGACGTCACTTCACTCACCACCGTCGTCATGGAATCCCAGCCTCATGTGCGCAGGTTCGCCATATCGCTCTGCGCCTCGCCGCAGGACGCGGAGGACGCGGCGCAGGAGGCGCTGATCATCCTTTACCGGAAGATCGGCACCTTGCGGGCCACTGGCGCGCTTGCCTCATGGATGTTCCGGATCGTGCGCAACGAATGCCTCCGGCAGGTACGGCTGCTCGTCTCGCGGAGCGATGAGGCGTCGGCCGGACCGGACGGTTCCGCGGAACAGTCCGCGGAACCGTCCGCCGAGGACGCGGTGCTGCACAGGCTGGAAGCGGAGCGGATCGCGGCTGCGGTCAGTTCCCTTCCCAGTGACCAGCGGCAGGTCCTGATCCTGCGCGACGTACAGGGCCTGCCCGGCAGGACCGTCGCCCATTCGCTCGGTCTGAGCAACGCCGCGATGAAATCTCGGCTGCACAGAGCACGTGCGGCACTGCGCCACTCTCTGGCAGTGACCGACCAAGCACCCGATCAAGCCATCGCCCAACCAGTCGGAGGAGACTCACGACCGTGAACACCCTGAACACCTTGAACACCGTGAAGCCCGCGCAGGCCGCGAAGGCCCGGGCCATCACACAGTCCGCAGGGCCCGAGATGAACTTCGCCAGCAAGTCCGTCCCGCGCCACCTGGGGCGCGGCGCCATCGGATTCGGGCTGATCATCGGCTCGATCGCCCTGGTGCCCGTCGTCGGCCCGGTCACCCTGCTGGCGGCCCCGTTGGCCCTGATCGCCTTCCGCGGCTGCCCCACCTGCTGGATGGTCGGCCTGGCGCAGACCATCTCCCGGGGCCGTCTGGAGCGCCAGTGTGTGGACGGCGTCTGCACCCTTACCAAGGCGCACCCGTCAGCGGTGGCCACGGACGAGCCGAGATCCGACACTGTGCCTGGTCGTGACCACGGTGTGGATGAGCCATCCGGCCGCCGCGCCGACTGCGTACCAGAGCAGGTCGGGTGGGTTGAAGGTGGAACCGAGCGCGAAGCGGGCGACGGTACTGCGCTCGGAGAGCTCCGCCGGGACGCCACTGAGCTGTAGGAACTCGACCAGCCAACTGACGGCCAGCGCACATCCGGCGGCTTTCAGGGGTGTCACGCGGGGCGCGGCCAAGACGACAAGAGCGAGGAGCAGGACGGTGTACAGGGCGTCTCCGCCGTACTTGGCCACGCTCCCCGCCGCCACGGCCCTGAGCCCCAGCCCCACGCCGACGATCACCACCGCGGCACCCGCTGCCGCCAGACGGGTCCGTACGGGGTCGGCGGCGGAACGGTCACGGGTTCCGGGTATCAGGGGCACGGGGTCATCCTGCCGGAGACCTGGTGCTCGCCCGTGCTCGCCCCGCCCGCTGCGAGCCGGCCAGCCTCCCTCCAACGCGAGTCGGCCGCTTGGCGTGACGGACCGGCAGGTCATCGAGGTCAAGACCGCACTGGTGCTACTTGCCGTCCAGCGCCTCCACCAGCTGAGGCAGGTTGCCGCCGGCCACGACGAGGGCAAGGTGGTCGTGGTAGTCCCGGCTGCTGACGATCAGGCCGTCGCGGACCCGCAGCACCTGGATGTTGGCGGCCTCGAAGGTCCGCCCGGTCACCCGGTGGTGCACCTGGTAGTCGAACTCGGCGACGACCACCTCGGCGTCGTCGGTTTCCCGGACGACCACGTTCACCGGGGTCAGCTCCACGGGCGAACTTGCGGAGACTTGAGCGAACCGCTCCCTGAGTGCGGCCCGCCCCTCGACCCGGCGCGGACCGACCGGCTCGAAGACGGTCTCCACCACGGCGTCCTCGGCGTAGAGCTCGGCCAGTTCCGTGAACCGTCCCGCGCCGATGCCCTCGATCAGCTTCTGGAAGACTTCGCGCGGTGACAGCGTTTCAGGCATGCCAAACCTCCGGTGGGATCCACGGCTAGAATCGGACTGGAAACTCCGTTTTCACGATACGGACTGGAGAGTCCGGTTGTCCAGGGTGGCTCTGCCGTCGACGGCGAAAGGTGGGACAGGGATGGGTGGCGCTCAGGAGCGCCCGCTGCGGGCTGACGCGGCCCGCAACCGGGCCAGGCTGCTGGATGTCGCCACGGAGGTGTTCACCACCCGCGGCGTGGGCGTGCCGACCGAGGAGATCGCCCGGATCGCCGGGGTCGGAGTCGGCACGCTCTTCAGGCACTTCCCGACCAAGGAGGCACTGCTGGAGGCGGTGATGGTGCGCCGGCTGGAGGAAATGGCAGCCCGGACGGCTCAGTTGGCCGCCGAGTCCGGTCCCGCCGAAGCCTTCTTCGCGTGCTTCCGCCTGGTGGTGGAACAGTCCGAGGGGAAAAACGAGTTCGCCCAGGCTCTCGCTGTGGCCGGGGTGGACGTGCATGCGTCCCTGCAGGAGCCGACCATGGAGATCCAGGCCCGGCTGGCCGATCTGCTGGCCGGGGCACAGCGGGCTGGCGCGGTCCGCCCGGAGCTGGGCCTGCCGGAGTTCATCGCCCTCCTGGCCGGCACCGGCAGGGCGATGGAACAGCTCGGAGTGGATCCGGCACCCCGGGAGCGGATCTTCGAGGTGGTCTTCGACGGACTACGGCCACGCTGAATCGAAGGCGTGCAATCCGTACTTGTTCGGGCGCACCGACGAGTACGTCGACACCAACCACTTCCGGAGACTTCAACCCACGAGGTCGCACCAGAACGAGACGGTCGCCTTGCGGTCCCATGCCTCGTCCTGACGGTCCAAGCCAGGTCCACCGAACTTCTACGCCCCGCAGGCACCCGTCCTTCTATCACCAACCTGTGTTGTTCCTAGAATGGCCGTGTGGAGGATATCGATGCGATCGCGGTGTTGCAGGACCGGGTGCGGCGGCGCCTGTATGAGTACGTGGCCGCGCAGGGCCGTGAGGTCGGCCGCAACGAGGCCGCCGAGGCGGTCGGGGTGGCGCGCACGCTCGCTGCGCACCATCTGGACAGGCTGACCGAGGCGGGGCTGCTGGAAAGCGGCAGTCGTCGCCTGACGGGCCGCTCGGGGCCGGGGGCGGGACGCCCGGCCAAGGTGTACACGCGGGCGCGGGCCGAGTGGTCGGTGTCGCTGCCCGCCCGCGACTACCGCACCGCCGCTGAGCTGCTCGCCGAGGCCGCCGAGCAGGCCGGGCTGGACGCCGGGCTCTGCGCGGCCGCGCGCCGTCGGGGTGAGGCCCTTCGTGGCTCGGCGGAGCCCTGTGGCGGCCTCGAAGAGGCCATGGAGATGCTGGCCGCCCGCGGCTACGAACCGCACCTTGAAGGTATCGAGGGTGCCGAGGGGGCGGCCGGACCCGTCGTCCGTATGCGCAACTGCCCCTTTCATGCTGTCGCCGAACGCTTCCCGCCGCTCGTCTGCGGCATGAATCTCGCGCTGCTGGAGGGGCTGCTCGGCGCGGACGGCCCCGTCCGCGCCCGTATGGACGCCAGGCCGGGGGAGTGCTGCGTGGTGGTCGAGACTTCTAAAAACAATGATGATTGACATAGAAAAGTGAGTCGTGCTGGGATGGGTCCATGACCGCATCCACGCATGCCGCCCACCTCGCCCAACTCAACGTCGCCACACTCCTCTACCCCTTCGACGACCCGCGCGTGGCGCCCTTCGTCGAGATGCTCGATCCGGTCAACTCCGCCGCCGATGGCGCGCCCGGTTTCGTATGGCGGCTCGCGGAGGAGGGGGAGGCCGACGCCACCGGCCTGCGCCCGGCGGGCGAGGACGTCATCGTCAACCTGTCGGTGTGGGAGACCCAGGAGGCTCTGTGGGACTTCGCCTACCGCAGCGGGCACCTGGAGGTGATGCGGCGGCGCCGCGAATGGTTCGAACGGCACGTCGAGGCGCACCTGGTGCTCTGGTGGGTCCCCGCCGGTCACCTCCCGACCGCCGACGAGGCCCTGGAGCGGCTGGCGGACCTGCAGGCGCACGGGCCGTCCCCGCGCGCGTTCACCTTTGCCTCCTCCTACACCGCCGCCGAGGCCGCCCAGCACCTTCAGACAGTGCCGCCGGCGCAGCCAGAGCAGGCCGCCGGAGCGCGCGGTTGACGTCGGCCGGGGACTCGCCGGCGGTCTGAAGCAAGGACGTTCAGCCCAGCAGGGCAACGAAGTCGGGTGAGTCCGGGTTCCGGGGTTGAAGTTGTCGCTGCGTCAGCTTCTACCGTCCTTTCCAGGGCCGGAGAGACCGGCCCGGTGACGCACTCGTGAGGGAGCGGTGATGGACTGGTCCATCGCGGAGGTGGCCCGAATCTCGGGCGTGACCGCCCGGACCCTGCGCCACTACGACGAGATCGGTCTCCTCCCGCCGGCCCGGATCGGCGCCAACGGCCACCGCTACTACGAGGACCGCCAGCTTCTGCTGCTGCAGCAGATCCTCGTCCTGCGGGCGCTGGGCGTCGGGCTGCCGGAGATCGGCCGGATCCTGTCCGAGCAGGTCGCCGAGGTGGACGCGCTGCGCGGCCATCACCGGCGGCTGCTCGCGGAGCGAGACCGGCTCGACGCCCTGGCCGGCACTGTCTTCCGCACGATCGTCGAACTGGAGCAGTCCGGAAAGGACGGCCGACCCATGACCATCAACCGACCTGAGAACCTGTTCGAGGGCGTGCAGCCCTCCCAGTACGAAGAGAACATGCGCGACTTCCCCGAGCTCGCCGAGGAGGTCGGTCGGCGGGCGGCCACGATGAGCCAGGCCGATGCCGAGGCCGGACACCGCGAGCGCACAGCGCAGATGATCCGGCTGGCCGAGCTGATGGCCGCCGGCCACCGGGCCGACGCCGAGCCCGTGCAGGCCGAGATCGGCGCCCAGTACGGGGCGCTCACCGAGCTGCGCGCCGTGTCCGCCGAGGAGTACCGCGCGATCGGGCGCTCCTGTGTGGACAACGAGGCCTGGCGCGCCGCTTACGAGGCGATCACCCCGGGCCTGGCCGCGTACCAGCGGGACGCCATCGATGCCTACGCCACGTCCAGGCTGAGCTGACGCCGAGCCTGTTTCGGGTCAGCTCGAGCGCTCGACGCGCGCGAGCCAGTCAGTGAGGAGGGCGCGCAGGAGTTCCGGTTGCTCGTGGGGCAGGGCGTGTCCCGCGTCGTCGGCCACGGCGAGCGAGGCGTGCGGGTAGTGGTCGACCAGGTCGGTCGCGGCGGCATATCCGACGGTCGAGTCCAGCCGCCCTGCCACGACCACTGTCGGCCCCGCGTAAGCCGGCGCGTGATCGGGAGTCAGCGTCCATCGTTCGCCGATTCGCTCGAGCGCTGCATGGTCGACGAGCGCGGCGGCTGGGGCGACGTAGCGTTCGTACCGTTCGAGCATCTCCGGGGTCTGGATCACGAAGTAGCTCCGGAAGACGTCGTCGCCGATCTCACCCGATCCGGCGACGACGCGGTGCTCCGGCACGTCGCGCAGTTCTGACAACAACGGACAGACGAGCGCCAGACCGGCGACCTGCGCCGGGCGCCTCGCGGCCATCGCCTGCGCGTAGTACGCGCCCGCCGAGTGGCCGACAAGGAGGTGCGCGCTCCCGCCAGTGACCTCGTCGGCGAAGTCGAGCAGCGTGTCGAGCACGTCGTCGGCGCTGCGCAGCGTTCCGGGAGCGACTGTCCGGCCCATTCCGGGAAGGTCGGGATAGATCCGCCGCAGCCCCGCAACGCCGTCGAAAGCCAGCTCGAAGCAAGCCTCGGCCTCGCGGTGGTCGACGCCGGCGCCATGGAGTACCAGTACGGGTCGACCGGTCCCGTACTCCACGTAGTGGACCACCACCTGGCCCACTCGGATCTCCATCCCCGCAGGCTACCCGCGCAGGGGCGACTGAAGGATGAGTACGTGCCGACGGCGTTCTCGAACCCACCCGATTTCTACAAAATGTTGACGCGCCTCTATCGGAAATCCCGCCGCCTGACGGACGATCCAGGTACCCTCCCCGCTTTTCGTCTGACGTCTCGTCGGCGCAGGGAAGGGCGAGCCCACCCCGGCCGTTGGGAGGCAACACGACATGGACCCGCTCCGTGAATGTCCCGGCACCGCCTCAGACGCAGCGCATGCAGCGCATACAGCCCCGCACCCTGATCCCCGGCCCGCGCCGCCCAGCCGCCGCGGCGTACTGGCTGGCCTGGGCATGGCCGCGGCCGTGCCCTTGGTCCTCGGCGCCGGTCGTACGCAGCCGCGAGGGGGAACCCCGACGGGCCGGGCTGCGGTGCTCAGGAACGCCGCACTCGTGCTCACCATGGACCGCGCCCTCGGCGAAGGCCCGCTGGGCGCCGTGGAGCAGGCGGACGTCCTCATGCGCGACGGTCTCATCTCGGCAGTCGGCAAGCGGCTGCCGGCCCCGCCCGGCACCCAGGTGATCGATGCCGCCGGGAAGCTGGTGATGCCGGGGTTCGTGGACGTCCACACGCACCTGTGGCAGTCGTCGATGCGAGGCGGCTGCGCGGACCGTGACCTCTTCGGATGGCTGGCCGACTGCAATTGGCGGACGTTCTCCCGGATCGCACCGGCGGACATGTACCGCTTCGTCCGCCTCGGCGCCCTCGACTCCCTGCAGTCCGGTGTGACCACGCTCGTGGACTGGGTGGACGCCATCCCGTACGACACCACGGTCCAGTACGTACGGGCCCTGGCCGATACGGGGGTGCGCTTCGCCTACGCCATGTTCCAGGCCGAGCGGGATGCCACCCTGATCACCCGGGCGAAGCGGGAACTCATCGACCCGGTGCCGCTCGCCTCGGCGCAGGTCGCCACGCACGCGGCGCGGGCCATCCAGGGCCTCAACCGAGTTCACTGGGAGATCGCCCAGGATCTCGGCGTTATGCTCAACAGCCATGTCCTCGAACGCAGCGAACAGCGGGCGGACGACCCGATCGGCACCCTGACGGACATCGGCGCGCTGGGCCCCCGGCTGCTGATGAACCACGCGATCCACCTGACCGACGACGAGCTGGCCGCTGTCGCCTCGCACGACGTGAGGGTCTCGCACTGCCCGCTCAGCAACATGCGGCTCGCCTCGGGGATCATGCGGCTGCCGGACTTCGGCCGACGGGGTGTCAAGGTCGGGCTCGGCCAGGACGGCGGCACCAACGACACCTCGGACTTCTTCGCCCTCATGAAGACGGCCGTCGGCCTGCAGCGGGTTCGCGCCCAGGAGACGTCGGTGTTCCCCCAGATCCACGACGTGCTGCGGATCGCCACGCTCGGCGGAGCCGAAGCGATCGGCATGGCCGACACCGTCGGGTCGTTGACGCCCGGCAAGAGCGCCGATGTCATCGTGATCGACCCGGCCGCCCTCAACTTCGCGCCTCGGTTCGACTGGATCAACCAGATCGTGCTCAACGGCCGACCGGAGAACGTCCACGCGGTCTTCGTGAACGGCCGGCCGCTCAAACTCAACGGACGCCTCGTCGACGTGGACCCCGGTCGGGTCGTACACGAAGCGGAAGCCGCGGCCGCGCGACTTCGGGCCGTCTCCTGAACCCGATTCCCCGGGTCAGGCCATCAGGGAGAGTTCGGTCCGGTTCGGTCCGGTCCGGTGCGGCGATGTAAATGGCAAATCTCCTTACGGCTGACGTGTCCGCGACGACAATGAGGGCTTCGGGTGTGGCTACGGGGGGACGGCGCATGGTCGAGCAGGTATTAGCGATCTTCACTCAGATGGCCGGAGGAACGGCCGCGGTGGTCGGGGCGGAAGTGGGCCATGCCGTCTCGACCATCGTGCGCGATCGTCTGGGAACGACCGAACAGGGTCGCGCGGCGATCAGCACCGTGGAGACCAGCCCCACCGACCCGGCGGCCGTCGAGCAATTGCGGGACATCGTCGAGTCGGAGATGGCCGCCGATCCGCGCTTCGCCGAGCGGATTGCCCTGGCCCTCGCGGGTCCGCCTCCCGCATCCGCGCCTCGCATCAACACGGGCATTTCGTTCGACAACAGCCCGGTACGGGGCCGCCCCATCATTTCCATGGCCGGAGTGACGGTCAGCAATACCCGCAACGTTCGTTTCTCCCTGCTCGCCGCGGCTCTCGTGCTGGTCGCGCTGCTTGCCTTGGGCCTCTACGGCGGCACGCAGCTCTTCAACGGCGACGATTCCCCGGCACAGGGTGGAGCCGGGTCCCCAAAGTCCGCCACGGCCATCAAGGACGCGGCGCTGGCCAAGACGATCCCTCCCGGTATGGACAGCCTGCCGACCGGCTGGAGTGTCGGCTCGGGCTATCCCAAGGAGTTTCGCTGCGGGGGAATGCCCGCGAAGTGCCGAGACGCGCTGCTCGACATCCAGACGTCCTACACCCCGGGCTTCTACTTCGATCAGGCACAGATCGAAGTGGTGACCTATCCGAGCGTTGAAGCGGCGACCGCCGGATACGCCGAAATCAAACGAGAAAACGCGGACTTCGGATCCACCCCGACGCCGGTGGCCATGTCGAACGCGGGCGGAGACGAGTCCGCCGCAGTCGAATGGGCCAACAGTCCGACGCCCGGCATTACCGAGGCGACCGGCGCGTTCGCGGTCGTCAGGGTGGGGACGGTCGTCATCAATGTCGTCATGATGGACGAGGGCGCCGGCGGCACAGACCTCGGCATCCTCCAGTCCTTCGCCGCGACCGCGACCGCCCGCGCCCAGCAGACACAGAACGGTCAGGCTCCCAGCGCCGTCATGACGCGCTAGGCAGCGGTGCCAAGCCGGTGCCAAGCGGGTGTCATCCGGTGAGGAATCCCTCGTGACTCGTGAGTACTGCACACCCCGTCAGTGACAGCGGTGACTGTCGCCGCGTCCGCCGGGCGTGACACGGTCGGGTCTGCCACCGACCGAGGGAGCAGGTGTGAACAAGGGGTACGCCGCCTTCTGCGACTCCGACCGCTGGTTCTACGACGCGCCGTACCGGCGGGTCGGTGAGAGCTACGCGGCCGCCCTCGCCCCCGTCCCGCCGGGGTGGCGCTCGCACCGGAGCGGCGACTGGCTCGCGCTGCGTCCCGTCGGCGCCGAACTGCCCGCGCAGGGCTGGAAGATCCACGTCTCGGCCACGCTCGACAACGCCGAGTCGGTGCTGACGACGGTGTACGAGTACTGCACCTCCCGAGGCATCGCCTTCAAGTTCATACCGAGCCGGTACCTGTTACACCTGCGCAACGCCAAGTACGCCGACCGCGCGGCGAGCGGGAAGTTCATCACCGTCTACCCGGCCGACGAGCAGCAGTGCGGCCGGATCGCGGAGGACCTCGACGCCTCGCTGGCGGGAGCGGCCGGCCCGTACATCCTCAGCGATCTGCGCTGGGCCGCCGGACCGGTCCACCTGCGCTACGGCAGTTTCACCCTGCGGCACTGCTACGACGAGCACGGCGCACTGGTCCCGGCCATAGAGGCCCCCGACGGGCGGCTCGTACCGGACCGGCGCGGACCGGCCTTCCAGCCGCCCGAGTGGCTCGAACTGCCCGACTTCCTGAAGCCGCATCTCGCAGCGCGCTCCGCGGTCACCCTGACCGGCGTCCCCTTCACGGTGGAGCGGGCGCTGCACTTCTCCAACGGCGGCGGCGTCTACCTCGGGAAGGACAGCCGCACCGGCGAGGCCGTGGTCCTCAAGGAGGCCCGGCCGTACGCCGGGCTCGCCGCCGACGGCGCCGACGCCGTGACCCGGCTGCACCGCGAACAGGCCGCACTGGAACGGCTGACGGGCCTGGGCTGCGTCCCGGAGGTCCGGGGCACGTTCACCGTCGGCGACCACCACTTCCTGGTGCTGGAACACCTCGCCGGCAAACCGCTCAACACCTACTTCGCCCGCCGCCACCCGCTGATCGAGGCAGATCCCGACCCGGCGGAGCTCGCCTCGTACACCGAGTGGGCCCTCACCATCCACCGGCGGGTCACGGAGGCCGTCGACGCCGTGCACGCCCGCGGCGTGGTCTTCAACGACCTCCACCTCTTCAACATCATGGTGGCGGAGGACGAGACGGGCGAACCCTCCGTCGCGCTGCTGGACTTCGAAGCCGCCGCGCACGTAGACGAGGGGCTGCGGCAGACCGTGGCCAACCCCGCCTTCGTCGCACCGGCCGAGCGCCGCGGGTTCTCCGTCGACCGCTACGCCCTTGCCTGCCTGCGGCTCGCCCTGTTCCTCCCGTTGACCAGCCTGCTCGTCCTGGACCGGGCCAAGGCCGCACACCTGGCGGCCGTGGCTGCCGAACAGTTCCCCGTGCCGCGGCGGTTCCTCGACGAGGCCGTCGAGGAGATCCTGTCCGGCGTCCCGCAGGGCGCACCGGGCGACCGCGTGCCCGCACCGGCCGGGCCGTACCTGCCCGTCGAGCCACGGGAATGGCCGGCCGCCCGTACGTCGATGACCGCGGCGCTGCGCGCGAGTGCCACCCCGGACCGCGAGGACCGCCTCGTCCCGGGCGACATCGCCCAGTTCGCGACCGCCGGGGGAGGGATCGGCTTCGGCTACGGGGTCGCCGGAGTGCTCCACGCCCTCGCCGAGACCGGTGCCGAACCCTGGCCCGAGGCCGAGGAATGGCTCCTCGACCGCACCGCGGAACCGGCTTCCGGCACTCCGCTCGGCTTCTACGACGGCCTGGCCGGCACGGCCTGGACGCTGCACCGGCTCGGACACCACGACCGTGCCCTCGCCCTCGCCGACCTGCTGCTGCACCAGCCGTGGGAGAGCGCGGGCCCCGACCTGCACAGCGGACTCGCCGGCATCGGCCTCGCCCTGGACGCGCTCGGCACCGCGAGCGGCGAGAGCGAGCTGCACGCTGCGGCCCTGCGCTGCGCCGAACTGATCGCCCGGCCGGAGCATCGGCCCACCCGCGCGGGACTGCTGTACGGCAACTCCGGCCCCGCCCTGCTCCTCGTGCGGCTGTACGAGCGCACCGGCGACAAGGAACTGCTGATCCAGGCCGCCCACGCGCTCCACCGCGACCTCGACCGCTGCGTCACCAGCGCGTACGGCACCCTCCAGGTGAACGAGGGCTGGCGCACCATGCCGTACCTCGGCGAGGGCAGCGTCGGCATCGGCATGGTGCTCGACGACTGGCTGGAGCACGGTCCCGACGAGCGCTTCGAACAGGCCCGGCGCGAGATCGTACGAGCGGCGCAGGCGACCTTCTACGCCCAGCCCGGGCTGCTGCGCGGCGCCGCCGGGATGATCCTCCACCTGGCCCGGACCACCACGCCGGGCCCGGGAACCGGCCCCCAAGCCATCGCCCGCCAGATCGACGCACTGGCCCGGCACGCCGTGCCGTACCAGGGGCATCTGGCCTTCCCGGGCGAGCAGATGATGCGGCTGTCCATGGACCTCGCCACGGGCACGGCCGGCGCTCTCCTCGCCCTCGGCAGCGCGGCGCCCGGCGGGCGCGCGCACCTGCCGTTCCTCCCGCCGCTGCGCGAGCGCGGCGCCCCCAAGCCGGTCCCACCCGGGGCCGTGACCCATCGCACCACTCGAGAGAAGAAGAGGAACCGACATGACGCTTCTTGACCTGCAGTCGATGGAGACCCCGAAGGAAGAGTCCACCGAGGCCGCGATGACGGGCGGCGGCAGCCGGGCCAGCCTGCTGCTCTGCGGTGACAGCAGCCTGAGCCTCACGACCTGTCACTGATTCAGGTCACCTCGGGCCCGGGCGGTTCGCCGCCCGGGCCCGCACCACATCACTGGAGGCATCCGCCGATGAGGTCCCCCGACGCGGCGGTCCACACACCCGAGACGCAGACCGTGGAACGCGGCGCCGACCGGGCGCTCGTGGCAGCGGCGCGGCACAGCGGCGGGCGCACCGCCGCCGTCCTCGGATGCGCGGTGACGGCCGCCGCGGCAGCACTCGCAGAACCCGCCGTCCTCGGCCACACCCTCGACCTGCTGCTCCGCAAAGACCCGTCGGGCCCCGCCTGGACACTGCTGTGCGCCGCGGTCATCGCGGCCGAAGTGGTGCTGGACGCCGCCGCCGCACGGCTGACCGGTGAGGTGGACGGCCGCTCCACCGCCCGACTGCGCAGGCTGGGGCTGGCCCGGCTGCTGCGGACGGCTCCGCACCATGCGGCGCGCTACGCACCCGGCGAAACCGCCGCGCGACTGACCGCACACGCCACCGAGGCCGGGAAGGTCCCGGCCGCCGTCGCGCACGCCGTCGCCGCACTGCTGCCGCCGATCGGCGCGGTGGCCGCGCTCTTCCTCATCGACCTGTGGACGGCGCTCGCCTTCGTCATGGGCGTTCCGTTGCTGGTGCTCCTGCTGCGGGCCTTCGCCCGCGACACCCTCGGCAGTGTCGCCCGCTACCAGCAGGTGCAGCTCGCGACCGCCGGCCGCCTCGTCGAGGCACTGGCCGGGGCGCGCACGATCGCCGCCGCCGGCACCGCCGACCGCGAACGCGCGCGGATCCTCGCGCAGTTGCCGGAGCTCGGCACCGAGGGCAGGCGAATGTGGCAGGTCTACGGTGGCACGACGGCCCGCTCCGCGGTCCTCATGCCGATGCTCCTGTACGCGGTGCTCGCCGTCGGCGGCATACGCCTGTCGGCCGGGGCCATCGGGGTCGGCGAACTCCTCGCCGCCTTGCGGTACGCCGGCCTCGCGGCCGGGGTCGGCGCCGTGACCGGCGGACTGGCCGCCGTGGTCCGGGGCCGGGCGGCCGCCCGGAAGACCGCCGCCCTCCTGGCTCTGCCCGTCCTCGACCACGGCCGGTCGGAGCTGCCGGAAGGCGGCCCCGGCACCCTGGAACTGCGCGACGTCCGGGTCGTACGCGGCGGATCGACGGTCCTGCACGACATCAGCCTGGTGATCCCCGGAGGCAGCACAGTGGCGGTGGTGGGCCGCTCCGGCTCCGGCAAGACGCTGTTCGCCGCCGTGGCCGGCCGGCTCACCGACCCCGATGCGGGCCTGGTCCTGCTGGACGGCGTACCCCTGCGGGAGGTGACCGCCGAAGCGCTGCGCCGCGAGGTCGGGTACGCCTTCGACCGGCCCGCGCTGCTCGGGGACACGGTCGCCGACGCGATCGGGTTCGGAGCCGGTCCCGACCCCGGCCCGGAAGCGGTCCGCGTCGCGGCCCGGGCCGCCGGCGCCGACCTGTTCGTACGGCGCCTGCCCCACGGGTACGGCACGTGCCTCGCCGACGCCCCGATGTCCGGCGGTGAGGTCCAACGCCTCGGGCTGGCCCGGGCGTTCTGCCACGCGGGCCGGCTCCTCGTGCTGGACGACGCCACCTCCAGCCTCGACACCGTCACGGCCCGCGAGGTCGAGCGGGCGCTCGCCCACGAGGTCCGGCCCGGCACGCGGATCGTGGTCGCGCACCGCCTCTCCTCCGCCGTCCGCGCCGACCTCGTCGTATGGCTCGACGACGGGCGGGTGCGGGCGGCCGGCACCCACCGCGAGCTGTGGCAGCACGAGCCCGACTACCGGGCGGTGTTCGCCGCCGACGCGAAGCCGGCACCCGAAGGGGAACCGGCAACGGAGGCGGCCCGATGAGCGAAAGCGAGGCCTGGCGTCGGGTCGCCCCCGAGGGCCGACGGTTCCTGCGTGGCCGCAAGGGCGCTTTGGGGCGGCTGGCGGCATGGTCCCTCCTCGAGTCCGCGCACACGTTCCTCGGCGGCTACGGCGTGGCCCGCGCCCTTGACGACGGCTTCCTCGCAGGCCGTACCGCCACCGGTCTCGCCTGGCTGGCCGCAGCCGGAGCCGGAGCAGTGCTCGGCGGGTTCGCGCTCCGCGGTGTGTTCGCCGGACTCGCGGACCTCGTGGAGCCGCTGCGCGACGGCCTGGTGCGGCGGTCGGTACGGCAGGCACTGGACCGCGCGGTCGTCGACCCGGCGCGCGCTCCCGACGCGGGCGCGGTGTCCCGGCTGACCCAGCAGACGGAAATGGCCCGGGACTCCTTCGCCGGGCTGGTACTGACGGTGCGTTCGTTCGTGTTCACCGCCGTGGGCGCGTTCGCGGGCATGGCGGCCCTGGCTCCCGTGCTGCTGCTGATCGTGCTGCCCCCGCTGCTGCTGGGCGTGGCCGCCTTCCTGGCCACGCTCCGACCCATGGCATCCGTACAACGCCTGTCCCTGGACACCGACGAGGCGCTGTCGGACCGGGTGGCGGCGCTGGGGGAGGGCCTGCGCGACATCGTCGCCTGCGGTGGACAGGCTGCGGCGGAAGCCCGGGTCGAGCCCCTGATCGCCACCCAGGAGCGGATGGCCCGCAGGCTCGCGCGCTGGGCGGCCCTGCGCACGCTGGCCCTGGGTACGGCGGGCCGGCTGCCCGTGATCGCACTGCTCGCCGCGACGCCCTGGCTGCTCGGGCACGGAATCACCGCCGGTGCGCTGGCCGGCGGCCTCATGTACGTGGTGCAGGCGTTGCTGCCGGCTCTGAACTCCCTGATGACGGCACTGGGTTCCGCAGGCACCCGCCTCCTGGTGGTGCTCGAACGCTTCTGCGACCCGTTGTCGCCGGCCCCGGACCACGGCCGCGCGACGAAGCCGCGGGGGAGCGTCGTCCACGCCGGCCGGCGGACCGCCGCCGCAGCCGAGCTCCGGGGCGTCACCTTTGCCTACGGCCCCGGGGCGGCTCCCGTACTCGACGCCCTAGACCTGGTGGTGCGGCCGGGGGAGCACCTCGCCGTGGTCGGGCCGAGCGGCATCGGCAAGTCCACGCTCACCGCGCTGCTCGCCGGGATGCTGTCACCCGACGCGGGTACGGTCCTCGTCGCCGGTGCGGCCGCCCGCCGGGAACCGGGTGCGACGGGACCGGACCCGCGGCGGACCCTGCTGCCGCAGCAGGCCTACGTGTTCACCGGCACCGTGCGGGAGAACCTGACGCATCTGTCCCCGGGCCCTGGGGCCACCGGGCCCGGGGATGCGGATGCCCAGGTGCGGCGCGCCGTCAGCGCCCTGGGGCTGGAAGACCTGGTGGAACGGCTGGGCGGCCTGGACGCCGAGGTGTCCCCCCGACTGCTGTCCCGGGGCGAGAGCCAGCACCTGGCACTCGCCGCCGCCTACCTCTCGACGGCCCCGCTGCTGCTGCTCGACGAGGCCACCTGCCACCTGGACCCGCGCACGGAGGAGCGTGCCGAACGGGCCCTCGCGGACCGGGCCGGCACGCTCGTCGTCGTGGCCCACCGCGTCTCGTCCGCTGCCCGCGCCGACCGGGTCCTCGTCCTCGACGGGACCCGGGCCGTGTGCGGCACGCATGCGGAACTCCCGGCCAGGTCGGCCCTGTACCGCGATCTGGTGGGGAGGTGGAACGGCACCTCGGACGAGTGACGCGCCTGCCGTGCCCGGCCGCGGCGGCCGCCGATCAGACCCAGCCCGCCCGCCGGGAAATACGGATCGCGTCGATGAGATTGCGGGCACCGGTCTTACGGGTCGCCGCGGCCATGTAGTTGCGTACCGTCCCGCTCGCCAGGTGCAGTGTGCGTGCGATCTCGGGGATGGAATCGCCCTCCGCGGCCCGGGCCAGCACACTGAGTTCCCGAGGGCTCAGCGGTACGGGGTCGGCCTCCATGAAGGCGGAAGCCAGCGAGGCGTCGATGAACCGTTCCCCCGCGGCCACCTTCCGGACCGCCCGTACCAGCCGTCCCGGCGAGCCGTCCTTGTCGACATAGCCGCGGGCCTCGGCCCGGAAGGCCCGGTGCAGGGAACCGGGTGCGCCGATCGAGGCGAGTACCAGGACCGGAGACGGGGACGTGAGGACCTGGCCGTCCGCGCGTCCGTTGTCGGCCAGGACGGCCGTCGCCCCCGGACAGTCGAGGTCGACGACCGTCACGTCTGGTCGTAAGGACTCGGCCTGGCGTACCGCGGTCCGCCAGCCTGCCGATGTGACCTCGAAGGGCCCTTCCGATCTCAGCAGGGCGGCCAGTGCCGATCGGACCAGGCTGACACTGTGCAGGACGAGGACCTTCGTCATCGTGTGCTCTCCTCGGTTGACGAACCAACGGCACCACACGGGTGCCCCCGTACAGGGGTGATGGAACGTCACTGCGGGGGGCGCGGAGGGGCGTACGGACAACTTGGCCGAGATACCCAGGGATTTCGCTACCCTTAGGCGGGTTACCCCCTTGAGAGCGGCGCCGTCCCGCGCTGTCAGACCTCGCCGCGCCAGGCGCCCGTCTCGACCCCACGCGACTCGATGAACAGCTTGAACCGCTTCAGATCACCCACCACCTGCCGCTTGACGAAGCCGAGCTTGTCGGCGGCCGTTTCGGCCAGGCCGTCGGGCACCCAGTTCATGTGCAGGACGACTTTGGTGGTGGTCGCGTCGATCGGCTGGAAGGTGACTATCCCGGCCTGGCGGGCCTCCCCGCCGACCGTCATCCACGCGACGCGCCGATCCGGGAGCTGCTCGGTGATCCGTGCGTCGAACTCGCGCTGGACACCGTTCACGTTCGTCACCCAGTGGGTGAGCGTGTCCGTGCGCTGCTCGATGCGTTCGACCCCCTCCATGAAGGCGGGGAACTCCTCGAACTGCGTCCACTGGTTGTAGGCCGTGCTCACGGGGACGTTGACCTCGACATACTCCTCGACGTGCGACATGCGCACCCCTTTCGTGTCGTCGGCAGCCCCGCACCCTGAGGTGCGGGTCGTCCGTCAGGACGTCTCGAGGCGCGGTTGCCCGCCCCTGAGGGCCACATGCGCGGGGGACGCCGACGATCGGAAGGTGCTGCACCGTACGGGAGGAGCCGGCCAACCGGCTCGCGGGCCGTACGGTGCGTGTACGGGCGACGACGCAGGGCACACGCGGTCCATGACGGTCCCCAAGACAAGCGTTCTCATCCTGGACTGCGCCGAACCCGAGCCTCTGGCACGGTTCTACGCGGAACTGCTCGGCGCCACGGCGGGTCCGGCGACCGGCAACGGGGAGCTGTTCCTCGTCACCGGCCGCACCGGCACGGTGCTCGGCGTCCGCCGCGATCCCCATCACGCGCCGCCGAGCTGGCCGCTGCCGGAGGAGTCCCAACAGGCCCATCTGCGGATCCTGGTGGCGGCGGACTCCCTCGACGAAGCCGAGCGAGAGGCCGTGGTCCTCGGGGCGCGCCCGGTGGCGGCGGAGGAGGACGGCACCCGGCTGGACAACCGCACGACGCTGCGCCGGTTCACCGACCCCGCGGGGCACTCGTTCGTCATTGCGGCCGTACGGGAGGACCCGGACCCCACCCCGCTCACAGGATGGCGGCCATGACGGACCAAACGCCCCGGCTTGCTGCCACTCAAATGGCCGCCGTTCACGGGAGGTTTTGAGCTACTCGATCTCTCATCCGTCACGATTCGGCGGCCCGGACCGGTGGGAGGCAGGGCACGGCTTACGGTGGTCCCTCGTGTACGGCGGGGGGAGCCGTGGTGAAGCGAGGTGTCCGTGCGGGGCTGGCAGGGCCGGCGCTCGTCGCCGCCCTGGCGGGATGTTTCGGACCGCAGCCGCCGATGTTCGACGACGGCAGGTCCGAGCGGGTCGTGTCCTGGCGCGGCGGACTGCCGGTGGCGCCGGGCGCGGACGGCACCTGGGTCCTGCACCAGGACTCCACCGGCATCTTCGGGCAGGGAACGAAGCTGGCCCGTTTCCCCGACCGGCCGGCCGGTGAGGCGCCAGCCGCTGCCGGTAGGCGCAAGGACGGCGAAGTTCCGGGCTGGACCGTCGAGTTGCCGCCTGAGTTCGCACTCACCTCGAAGGTCCCCGGGTCACCGAACTCGGCCCTCTCCGACCCCGGCAGCGGCTCCATGGTGGTGCTGGTCGGAGGCCGCCCCGGCCGGACGGGGCCCACGGACGTGGCTCGCGTCGACACCGAGCACGGAACCCTCGCCTGGCGGCACGAACTGCCGGACGGCGCCCTGGTCTCCTACTCCAGCGAGGGCTCGAGCTCAGTGCTCGTGGAGGCCGCCTGCGCCCCGGACGGCTGCCGGGTCACGGGGTGGGACCCGTGGTCAGGGCAGCAACGGTGGGAGCGTACGGAGCCGGGAGCCACGTCGGTACTGGACGGCTGCGGCCGCGACGCCCTCTTCCGTAATGCCCACCGGTGCGAGACCTACCTGGTGTCGGGCGAGCGGATGGCCCGGGTGAACCCGGAGACGGGCGAACCGCACTGGGTGGAAGGGCTGCGCTTGCCCGAGGGCCGGATCGACCGGGTGGGTCTCCAGGCCGACAGCCGATTGATCGTGGTGACCGCGCCGGCCGAGGACGACTGCCGGGCCGCGGTGGTGGGGAGCGCCGTCACCTCCGGGACGGGTGACGAGGGCTGGCGCCTTGACGTCACCTGGGATCAGCCCCAATCCGCCCGTGACCCGGAGACCGGATGCCGCTGGGACCGTACAGTGCCGCTCGACGCCGGGGTCAGGCTTGTGGTCCCGGATGCCCAGGGGGCGTACGTCCTCAACCCGTACTTCGGCACCTTGCGACCCGTTTCGCGCCTGGCCCCGGGCGAATACCCGGTCCCCGACGCGGGGCGGACGATCGTTCGCGCGCCCGGACGGGCCGACCGCGACCTGAACGACCCGGCCCGTCCGGTGCGCCCGTCCGGCCTCGGACCCGAGGCCGTTGTGGTCGGCGAGGGCTTCTGGCAGGACGGGCGGCAGCTGTACCTGTACGGCCGGGACGGCCGGATGCTGTGGCGAACCGAGTCCGCGTGCCGGGCGAACCTCACTCGGCACGGCGCACTGCGCTACTGCGACGGGGGCGAACTCGTCCTCCTCAGCCCGGTCGCCCGCAAGTGACCGACGGGTCCGTGTCCCAGAGCTACCTGCCCACCCCAGCAGGTCCCAGGTCTCGTCCACGCGGGTAACAACGCATGACGTCCGCGCGCGGCTACGACGGTCGGCTGCAGCTCCGTGTCCTGGGCTGCTTGGATGCCAGTGGTCAGCGCGCGAGGGTAGGCCGGTGGGTGGAGATCAGTACCGACACCTGGGCTGCGGCGCCGGGGAGCACAGCCCGGCCGTCGGGCGTTGGACCATGGAAGGGAGCGATCTCGTTGGACACACTGCACTACCCGAGCGATGAAGAGGATCTGATGAGCGCGGCTGACGAGGGACGGCAGTGGCCGGACGAGGCCAGTGTCGACAACGCGAGGACGACGCTGCTGCAGCTCCTCGCGCGGACGGGGGTCCCTTCCGGTGATGCGCGGCAACTGATCGGTCTCCTGGAGGCGGGAGCACTGGCTCTCGCGCACGAGGAGCTGAGCGGCGGCGCCCGGAGCGCGCCGGGGGACAAGGGCGAGGCGTACGAGGCGGGCCGGCTCGACGGCGCCGGGGGCCTCCTGGAGGAGCTCGGCGCCATCGCCGAGCGGACCCTGCTGCGGGTCGTGGGGGAAGACGGGCAGCAGGGCCCGGCCGGGGAGCGTCCGCGGGCCGGGCGTATGGAGGTGGAGCGGGCGCGGGTGGCGGTCACACCTCTGTACCTGTCGTTCACCGCGGTCTCGGAGTTGGATCCGGAGGTGACCGACGAGGTGCTCACCGCGGTCCTCGGTACGATGAGCCTCCGGCAGCGGGCCAGGTACGCCGGGCGGCTGACGGAGTTCGCCGCGGCCCACCGGGCCAGGCTGGAGCGGCTGTTCGCGGCGTACGGACCGGGCAGCGCCATCAGGGTGCACGGCCGCTATTCGCTCCTCCACTCCGCCACGAGCATCGCCGTGCTGGAGCGGCTCGTCGCCGCGCCGCAGGAGCTGCGCGAGGAGTGGGACGCCGCGGAGCTGCCGCCGGCGTGGCTGGACGGGCTCATGACGGCCTGGAACGCCCCGGCCTGACCTCGTCCGGGGCAGGCACCGCTTGCCCTGCTGGTTCAGCCCTGGGCCAGTTCGGCCAAGGCATCGAGGCGGGTGGGCGTCCAGCCGAGCTCGCGGCGCGCCTTGGCGCCACTGAACTGCTGGTCGAGGGCGAACGCCTCGGCGATCGGGCCCATTCGCTGCACTGCCTCCTCGAGGGTCAGGGAGTCGATCCTCCCGGGGCACCCGGCGGCCTGGCCGAGGGCTCGGGTGACGTACGTCAGCGCAGGGTTCTGGCCGCTGACCCCGGCGTAGACAGAACCGGCCGGGGCGTTCAGGGCCAGGACGTACAGCTCGGCGATGTCGTCGACGTGGACCAGCGCCCAGTGGTTGGAGCCGTCGCCGATGCAGGGCACGGCACCTGCGGTCCGTCCCGGCTCGACGAAGAACGACTGCACCAGTCCGCCGGAGCGGCCGTAGACCAGCCCCGGCATCACCACCACCGGGCGCTCTCCGGTGGCGGCCCGGGCGAGCACCCGCTTCTCGTTCTCCAGCCGCCAAGCGGTGATGCGCGGCGGGCTCAGCGGAGCGTCCTCGTCGACGACCCCGTCGGTGTCGCCGTACACCCACACCCCGCCCGTGTGCACATAGGGGCCCCTTCCCACGCCGTCCTGCAGCGCCTCCGCCGCTGCGCGGTCGACGTCCGCGGTGCCCTCGGCGTAGTCCACCCCGAGGTGGATGACCCCGTCGGCCGCGCGGGCCGCCTCATGGAGGACATCGGTGTCGGTGAGCGCCCCCGCGACCGGGGTGGCACCAAGGTCCGACACGGTGCGCGCCGCGTGCTCGCTGCGCGCCAGCGCCGTCACGCCGATGCCGTGCGCGGTCAGTGCCCGGATGGTGGAGCGGCCGATGTAGCCGGAGCCACCTGTGATGAAGATCTGCATCGCACTCACGGTCCTTGTCGATCGAGGGCGGCGGGGGATTCCGCCGCTCCTCCACCCTGGCCCCGCGCGGAGGCCGGCGTCCAAGACCTCTTCTGTCAGCGGTGATGTCCCCAGGGCATCAGTACTGGGCAGCGGCGATGTCGACGAACTCCGGGAGCAGAGGGGAGCGGCGGCCGGCGCTCCAGGCAAGGCAGACCTCGCCCGGGCCGATGTCGTCGATGGGCAGGTGCGCGACATCGGTATGGGTGTAGTAGGCGGCGGTGGACAGGGGAAGGACGAGGACGCCCCCGGAGGTCGCGACGTGTTCCAGCTTCTCCTCGACGGTGGCGAACGAGGGCGGCGGCCCGGCCCCCTCGCCACCGGAACGCTCGGGAAGGTCACGCCACTCGGGGACGGCGTCGGGGTCCTGCAGCAGCCGCTCGGGCGCCAGATCCGCGATGACGATGGACTCCTTGCCCGCCAGCCGGTGGTCCGCCGGCAGTACGGCGACACGGGGCTCCCGGAAGAGCGGGCGCAGCTCCAGGCCGCGACGCTCGACGGGCAGCCGTACGAAGCTCACGTCGAGAAGGCCCTCGTGCACCCCTTGGACCTGGTCGCCCCAGGAAGTGCGCACCACCTGCACACTCAGCTCGGGATGCCTGGCGGAGAAGGCGCGCACCGCGCCGGTCACGGTGATCCCGGGCATGAATCCGACCGTGAACGCCGAAGATCCGTGGGTGGCCTGCTGGACCCGGCGGCGCAGAGCCTGCGCGGTGGCCAGCAGGGGGCGCGCGTCCTCAAGCAGTTGACGGCCGGCGGCCGTCAACTCGGTGGTCTGCTTGTTCCTGGTGAACAGTTGCGCGCCCAGCTCCTGCTCCAGCGCGCGGATCTGCCGGGACAGCACCGGCTGCGTGATGTGCAGCCGCGCGGCGGCCCGCCCGAAGTGCAACTCCTCGGCCACGACCACGAAGTAGCGCATCTTGCGCAGATCGACATCCACGACATCTCCCACCGTGCCGACGCCATGTCCCAGCCTAGTTCCAGAGGCCCTGCCTGCTGCCGTTGGACGGCAGCCCGGGTCAGGGCATCTCGTCGGGGTCGCAGCTGGCCCGGCGCAGCCCGATCGTGCGCAGGGCCCGCATCAGCGCTTCGGAGTCTCCGTCGCGCACGATGTGGACGGCTCCCTCGGCCGCGAGCCCCGACACCGCCCGGGGCACGCGGGCGGCGGCCGTCCGCAGTACCACCGCGCTCGGGGGATCCAGGGCCCGCACCCCGTGGAACACGCGCAGGACGTCCGGGTCTGTGTCGAGGCTGTCGAGCCCGGCGGGCAGGGCCAGGACAGTGATATCGGGCAGAAGGACCCGGGCGTGGGCCAGAGCGACGGCGGGATCGTGAGCATGCGAGACCACCCGGAAATGCGGGTTGCGCTGGATACCGGAGCGCAGCAGCTCCAACTGCTCGCCATCGGGCACGCCGACCACCAAAACCGTCATCACCTGCTCCATCCTGCGTTCCGGCACACCGCGAGGCGACCCGGGACCCCGGCGCCGTGGATGCGCACGGATGGCGGGGAGAAGCGGGTCCGGTTCGTGAGGACGGCCGAGGGCCTGGTCCGGGGTACCTGTCCCGGCCGCAGCGGATGACGAGCGGAGGCGGCCATGACGGCTGCGAAGGCGCGGGCGCGTCAGCCGGGCGCGGCCGAACTGCGCCGACCCCGGGAGCGGGATATCAAGGAGCGTGAAGGTGAGCGCGAGGCCCGGCGGTCGCCACCCCACGGCTAAGGAGCAGTCTCGTGGAGTTCGAGGTCAATGGCGTCCGGCACGAGGTGGACGTGGACGACGACCCGGCCGCCGTGGAGGTGGTGCGCGACCGGCTGGGTCTGACCGGCACCAAGCTGGTCTGCGCGGGCGGGGTGTGCGGGGCCTGCACGATCCAGGTCGACGGTGAGCCCCGGGTGTCCTGCCTGACGCCGGCGGTCGGGCTGGCCGGCCGGCGCGTGACGACGGTGGAGGGCCTGTCCGGACACCCGGTGGCGCGTGCCTTCGCCGGCGAGGACGCCCTCCAGTGCGGCTACTGCACCCCGGGGTTCGTGGTCGAGGCGGCGGCGTTCTTCGAGCGGTGGCGGGCCGCGCACGGCCGCACCCGGCCAGGGCGGGAGCAGATCGCGGACGCGCTGGCGGGCCACCTGTGCCGCTGCGGCGCCTACGAGGGGATCTTCAGCGCGGTGGCCGCGGCCTGTGCGGGCGACTACGACACACCGCCGGCCGCTGGGCAGGCGCCGGCGGTCCCGCGCACCGAGGCGCCGGACAAGATCGACGGATCGGCCCGGTACACCACGGACCTGCGCCCCGACGGCCTGCTGGAGGGGGTGATCATCCGCTCGCCGCACGCGCACGCACACGTACGCTCCCTGGAGGCCGGAGACCATCCGCTGGTGCCGCTGCTGCCTCCCGACGGCGTGGTGCGGTACGTCGGGCAGCCGGTGGCCGCGGTCGCGGCGCCGGACCGGGCCTCCGCACGAGCGGCCGCGGCGCGGGTCACGGTGGACTACGAGGTGCTGCCGGCAGCCCTCGACGTACGCCAGGCCCGGACCGGCGAGGGCCCCTTGGTCTACGAGGACAAGGCGGCGCGCAAGCGGGCTCCGGGGTCCGGCGAGACCCCCCAGCTGGTGCCCGCCCGCTGGCGCGGCAACCTGCGGGGCCCGTCCGCCATGAGCAAGCGCCCCGCCACGGCCGTGCGCCGTATCACCGAGGCCCGGGCCCGGAACCCCGAGCGGGTGGTGGAGGGCGTGTTCACCACCGCCGCGCAGACCCATACCCCGCTCGAACCGCATGCCTGCCTGGCCCAGTGGGTCGACGGCATCCTCCACCTGGAGGTGTCCACGCAGTCGGTGAAGCACACCGCCGAGCTCGCCGCCGAGCGCTTCGGCCTGCCCGTCGAACGGGTGGTGGCGAGGGCCGTCCACGTAGGCGGCGGTTTCGGCTGCAAGATGGGGCTGACCTCCGATGTCGTCGCCGCGGTGGAGCTGGCCCGGCTGCACGGCGCCCCGGTGCGGGTGGTGCTGGACAGGGACGAGGAGCTCACCGACGGCGGATACCGGCCCGGCACCCGGATCCGGCTGGCGATGGTCGCGGACGCGGACGGCGATCTGAGTGCGCTGGCCATGGACGCGGACACCGACGGCGGGGTGTCGGTGGGCGGTACCGTGGCGGCACTCGCCCGCTTCATGTACGGCAAGGCCCCGCGCCGGCTCCGCGACTTCGACACGGTCACCCACCGACCTCCGGGCGCCCCCTTCCGCGGCCCGGGCGGACCCACGATGTGCTGGGCCCTGGAGCAGGCCGTCGACGAGATGGCCCACCGGCTCGGCCAGGACCCGATCGCCCTGCGCCGCCGCTGGGACGGCAACCTCAAACGGCACGCCCTGTACGACCGGGCCGCCTCGCTTCCGGTCTGGTCGGGCCCCCGCGGCGGAACCGGGCGCTTCCGCCGCGGCGTCGGCGTCGCGGCGGCCAACTGGCTGTACTTCCTCGATCCCGTCACCGAGGTCGAGCTCACCGTCGAGGACGGGGTCGTCGTCGCCCGCTGCGCCGTGCAGGACATGGGCACGGGCTCGCGGACCGTGCTGCGCCGGGCCGTCGCCGAGGGGCTCGGCGTGCCGGAGGGGAGGGTGCGTGCCGAGGTCGGCCGGAGCGATGCCGTCCACGGTCCCACCTCCGGCGGCAGCCGCACCACGCCCTCCATCGTGCCCGCCGCCGCGGACGCCGCCGTCCGGCTGCGCGACGCGCTCGGCGGCGGTGACGTCGCCGCCCGGCTCGACGCGGCGCACGGCGTACGGGTGACCGGCCGGCGCCCCCGCGACCGCCGGGGCTTCGTGAGCCCCTTCACCCTGGGCGGTGTGGCGATCGGCCGCGGCTTCACCGGATCGGTGCAGGTCGCCGAGGTCGAGGTGGACACGCGGCTCGGCCGGATCCGCCCGCTGCGCGTGTGGAGCGGCATTTCCGCGGGCCGCATCCACGAGGACCGGCTGGCCCGGAGCCAGTGCGAGGGCGCCGTCGTACAGGGCGTCGGCTACGCGCTGTACGAGGAGCGGCGCACCGACCCGGCCACCGGTCGGGTGCTGACCGAGAACCTGGAGGACTACCGCATCCCCGGGATCGGCGACACCCCCGAGATCACCATCCACTTCCATCAGGAGGGCTTCGAGCACGTCCCCGGCGGCGGTGTCGGCCTCGGCGAGATCGCCACCCTGCCCACCGCGGCGTGCCTGGCCAACGCGGTCCACGACGCGACCGGCTGGCGCCCGTACGACATGCCCATCCGCCCCGACCGGCTCCTGGAAGGACTGGGTACGTGAGCACCGAGCCCGCCCTCACCGACCTCTCGGCCGCCGTCCTGGCCCGCGGCGGGGAGCTGCGCGCCGGTGGCACCGACACCACCGCCCGGCAGCGCAGCGGCCTCTCACCCGGGCCGTTCACCGACCTGGGCGGCGCCGGCCACCTGCGCGGCACCACGCCGCTACCCGGCGGAGGGCTGCGGATCGGCGCCCTGACCACCCTCGCCGCGCTGGCCGCCGATCCGCAGGTGCGCGCCGGCTGGCCGGCCCTCGCGCTGTCGGCCGGGACCGCGGCCACTCCGCAGATCCGCGCCGCCGGCACCCTGGGCGGCAACCTGTTGCAGCGCAACCGCTGTTGGTACTACCGCAACCCGCACGTCAGCTGCCTCCAGAAGGGCGGCACCGGCTGCCCCGCGCGCGAGGGCGACCACCACTTCGGCGTGGTCAGCGGAGACGGCCCCTGCATCACTCCGCACCCGTCCACGCTCGCGATGGCCCTGCTCACCTACGACGCCGAGGCCGAGGTCCACGGCGAATCCCCGCGCAGCGTCGCCGACTTGTACGGGGACGGCGACCGGCTCTTCCACACCGACCACCTGCTGCCGCCGGACCGCATCCTAACCGCGGTCCGGCTGCCCGCGCCCCTGCCCGGCGAACGCGCCGCCTGTCACCGGGCCACCAGCCGGGCCCACGCCGAATGGCCCCTGGTCGAGGCCACCGCCCGGCTCGCGCTCGACGGCGCCACCATCACGCACGCCGCCGTCGCGGCGGGCGGGGTGGCGCGCGTCCCGCTGCGGCTTACGGAGGTGGAGGCCGCCCTGATCGGCCGGGAGGCCACCCCCGGAGTCCTCGCCGCAGCGGCCGCGACGGTACTCGCCCGCTGTCGGCCGCTGCCGCAGACCGGCTACAAGGCCACGCTGTTCAGCGACACCGTCCTGGAAGTCCTGGAACAGGCCGCCGGCCAGGCTGTCGCCGACCAGTAACCTCCCTGGGTTCGGCGGAACGGGTGGGGAAACCGGACATCGTCAAGGTCCGTCCTGACCGCTTCGCATGGCTGGGGCGGTGATGCCGGGCTGATGGGCGGCGTGCGGCGGGGTGCGGGGGATCGCGGTATCCGGCCAGGGATGTGGTGGGGAATGCGGTGGGCGCGTGTTGGCCGTATCGCGTCCTCCCGCCCCGCAGCGCTTGTGATGGCATGTCCATGGCGAATGCTTTACCCCTCCGAATGAATGGAGAACCGGATATGCCGCTCCGCAGAATGGCCGTCGGTGCCGCGATCGCGGTGTTGTCGGCCGTGGTCGCCCCCGCGCAGGCCCAGGCCGATTCCCCCGCTATTCCGCCGCCCGGCCGCATTACGGTCGACGTGGTCGGGGTCAACGGATCGGGCTGCCCCCAGGGGACCGCGGAGGTCGCCGCCGCCTCCGACAACACGGCGTTCACCGTCACCTACAGCAACTACCTCGCGCAGACGGGAGCCGGCTCCGGCGGCACCGAGTTCCGCAAGAACTGCCAGCTGGCCCTGCGGATCCACGTGCCCCAGGGGTTCACGTACGCCATCGCCCGCGCGGACTACCGCGGCTTCGCGCACCTCCAGCGCGGCGCCTATGGCCAGGAGCGCGCGAACTACTACTTCCAGGGCGCCGCCCAGACGGCCCGTACGACCCACCAGTTCAACGGCCCCTTCACGGACAACTGGCAGGCCGGCGACCAGACCGAGTACGCCGACCTGGTCTGGGCCCCCTGCGGCGAGGAGCGCAATCTCAACGTCAACACCGAACTGCGGGTCTACGCGGGCACGTCGAGCCCGCAGGCGCTGAGCTTCATGAGCATGGACTCGACGGACGGCAGCGTCAGCACCATCTACCACTTCGAGTGGAAGGAATGCCCCGCGGCCTGACGCGGACGCGTGAGCGCGCGAGCGCTGGAAACCCGACCCGACGGCCAGGAGTGACAACGATGTCTCACCTCTTGTCCCACAACCGCACCAGTACCCGCACCCGTACCCGCACCCGCGGCCTGCTCATCGGTGGTGCGGCCGCCGCCCTGATCACCGCCTCGACGCCCGCCGTGTCCGCAGGCCCGATCGCCGCCCCGCCCGACAAGATCGTGATCGAACTCGCCACCGTGAACGGCTCCGGCTGCCGCGAAGGCACCGCCGAGGTGGCCGTCGCCCCGGACAACACCGCCTTCACGGTCACCTACAGCGAGTACCTCGCCCAGGTCGGCCCCGGCGCCCCGCCGACCGCCTTCCGCAAGAACTGTCAGCTCAATCTCCGCGTCCACGTGCCCTCCGGCTTCACCTACGCCATCGTGCAGGCCGATTACCGCGGATTCGCATTCCTCCAGCCCGGCGCGTGGGGCCAGGAAAAGGCGAACTACTACTTCCAGGGAATGTCGCAGACATCCCAGCGCACCCACCAGTTCAACGGCCCGCTCAACGACAATTGGCAGACGAGCGACAAGACGGAATACGCCGACCTGGTCTGGGCCCCGTGCGGTGAAAAGCGCAACTTCAACATCAATACCGAGCTGCGCGTGAACGCCGGCACGTCCAACCCGCAGACGTCCACGAGCTTCATGGCCATGGACTCCACCGACACCAGCGTCAGCACCCTCTACCACCTCGCCTGGCAGGTGTGCCCCAACCCGAAGAAGGCGTAGCGCAAGAAGAGGGGGTGCGGGCCGGGACCGGACGGTTCCCGGCCCGCACCCCTTCCGCGGCCAAGGCTGCTGTCCAAGCGGCCCTCGTCCTGCACCTCAAAGCCGCCACGCAGTGAGGTCCGAGCAGGTTGCACGGCTCGTTTTCCCGCAACACTCTTGCTATTGCAAGTAACAGGCAGAAAGCTTGGTCAGTGCTTACTGTCGACCCCGGGAAGCGGAGCCTCGTCATGCCCGAACTGCTGCCGGATACCGGCCCACAGCGTGCCCTCGCCGCCTCGAACTTCGTCTACACCGTCGGCAGTGGCCTCTATCTGACCGCCGGGGTCCTGTACTTCACCGAGGCGGTCCACCTTCCGGCAGCCCAGGTGGGCCTCGGACTTGGCATCGCCGGTGTCGTCTCGTTGGCCGTGGGCATCGCTGTCGGCCATCTCGCGGACCGGCACGGAGCACGCGGCGTCTACGCGATCACCCTCGTCGTCCAGGCGCTGGCCACTGCCGGCTTCGTACTGGCGGACAGCTTCTGGCTGTTCGTCCTCGCGGTAGGAACGGCCACCGGCGCCAAAGCGGCCGGTTTGGCCGCACGCAGTCCGCTCATCAGGCACTACGGAGGGGACCGACCGCAGGCGTTCCGTGCCTATCTCCGCGCCGTGACCAACGTGGGCATCTCCCTCGGCGCCCTGCTGGCGGGCTGGGCCGTGCAGGTGGGCACCCTGCCCGCCTACCAACTCCTGGTCATCGGCAACGCGGTCGCCTTCGCGGCTTCCGCAGCGATCCTGATCTGCCTGCCGCCGGTCACACCTGTCCCCACCGTCGGCGGCCCGCGCTGGATCGCCTTGCGGGACCGTCCCTACCTCCTGCTCACCGCCCTCGACGGCATCATGGCCGTCCAGTTCAAGGTGCTCACGGTGGCCATCCCGCTCTGGCTGGTCACGGCCACCACCGCCCCGCGCTGGCTCATCTCGGGCACCATGCTCATCAACACCGTCATCGTCATCGCGTTCCAGATGCGAGCCAGCCGCAGCATCGATTCCCCGGGGGCGGGCGGAGCTGCCTACCGCCGAGCGGGTGTGGCCTTCCTCGTCTCCTGCTCGCTGATCTCGCTGTCCGCGGGGATACCGGCGTGGGCCGCGGCCACGCTTCTCATGACCGCGATGGTGATCCACACGATCGGCGAGCTGTGGCACTCCGCCGCAGGCTTCGAAGTGTCCTTCGCCCTCGCCCCGCAGCACGCCACCGGCCAGTACCTCGGAGTGTTCGGCCTGGGCGCCGGACTGGCCGAAGCCCTTGGGCCGGCCCTGCTCATCTCTCTCTGCATCACCTGGGGCCGCCCCGGGTGGTACGTCGTAGGAGTGCTGTTCACCGTGACGGGTCTGGCAGCACCACTCGCCGTCCGCTGGGCGCAACGCCAACAGCACGCTCAGCAGACACACCCAGAAGTCGCGTGGAAGGCAGCAGCCGCCTGAAGGGACCGAACGGTGTCGTACGAAACCGGCCAGGACGGCGCGTCGGCGTCAGGAATCCGTGGCGGCTCGGTCGGACTCACTGCGCAGAACGCAGAATTCGTTGCCTTCGGGATCGGCAAGGATCGCCCAGCCTGAACCATCAGGATTCCGGTGATCAGCGACAAAGGTGGCACCGAGGCCCAGCAGCCGGTCCACCTCCTGATCGCGCGAGGTCTCAGGGCGCAAACACAGATGGATCCGATTCTTGATCGTCTTGGCCTCGGGCACCTGGTTGAAGTACAGCACTGGGCCCTCCGCCAGCAGCACCTGAGTCTCCCGGTCACCCGGTCTGACATCCGGATGCATCGGACGGCCCGTCACACTGCTCCAGAACCGGGCCAGCTCATAGGCATCCGCACAGTCAATCGCCACGTTCTGCAAAACCGAAACCATGCGCCCCAGCCTTCCTGATTTCCACTCCAGACGCCACTGAGCTGCACTCATCGTTCGCGGACGCAGCGCAGGCCCCCTGGCAGCAGTCTCGATATACGCCCTGGAAGGCTCGATGTGGCGGGACGTCAGATGGGCTTCAGCTGAGTGCGCAAGAGGCAGAACTCGTTGCCCTCGGGGTCGGCCAGGACATGCCAGCTCTCTTCTCCGGTCTGGCCGATGTCGACAGGCACGGCGCCCAATGCGAGCAGCCTGGCCAGCTCGGCGTCCTGGTCGCGGTCGGTGGCGTTGACGTCGATGTGGATCGGGAGCTTCCCGACCCGGGGGTCGCGGCCCGCGTTGATGACGAGCGTTGGCTGTGCTCCGCCGAATCCGACGCCGGGCGGGCCGATTTGGATGCTGCCGTCACTTTCTCGAGCCAGCTCGACGTAGCCGAGGACATCGCACCAGAATGCGGCCAGCCGGCCTGCGTCTTCTGCGTCGATGACGAGTTCGCTGATTCGGGATGCCATGGAGCGAGGATAGGTGCGCCGGCCCGGCCCCGGCACTGTCCGACCCGCACGATCCAGTGGGCCACCTGTCCGATGACCCGGACGAAGTTGTCTTGCCCACGAGCAACTGCACCGCCCGACGCGGTTGCTCGGACCGGCTACGGCCACCATCCACACACCTGCCGCTCCGGCGGCTCTCAGCGCACGACGCCCGCGACATCGAGCAGTTGGTGCATGAGCTCGGCGGGCAGTGCGGGGTTGGCGGCCGCCGTTCGCGGCATTCCGCCACCGCCGAGCAGTTCGATGAGCCTTGGGCCCGGCAGGCGCGGGTCGGCCGCTGCACGGCAGCGCACCATGCCTTCCGTGTCGTGGGAGAGCCCTTCGACGAGTTCCGGTTCGGCCTGCGGGTCGAAGAGGGCGGCATACCGCAGACGGTGGTTCGGGTCGTCCGCGAACCGGGCCAGACCGGGACGCACGAAGTTGCTGCGGTACGCGAGCATGCCCCAGCTCAGCCCGTTCCAGTCGGCGAACATCTCCACGAGCAGCTCGTGCGGTGCGTGGTCGTTCTCGCAGAGCATCAGCCTGACGCAGTAGTCGTCGTCGGCTGCCAACCGCGCGATCACGTCGGCGGGCAGCTCCGGTGCGCATGTGACGCCCCGGCGCAGCAGGATGTGGCTGGAGGCCGCGATCTCGCGCAGCGCATCCGGGTCACCGAAGCGCTCCTCCACCCAAGCCGGCACCGGATGGCGGCCCACGGGCACGGTGTAATCGATTGCCGTCCGCTGCTCCTCGGTCACATCCGCGCGAAGGGACACGGCGAGACGGACGGAGGGCTCGGGGTCGGCGGCCAGCGCGAGGGCGAGTGCGGTGGGTACGTGTGGGTTGCGGGCGGCCCCGTCCCGCAGCCAACTGTCCTCGTGGGCCGCGAGGAGCGCGGCCAGGGCCGTGTCGACGGGTGCGGTCAACGCGGCGTCGCGGCGGCGACGTTCGTCCGCCTCGGCGAGGAAGTCCTCGACCGTCGTCGGCAGGGGGACCTCGACGTGAGTGGCGCGTTCGACCGCCTGGCGCACCTGGGGATCGGGGTCGGCCTCGACCGCGGCCCGGACCTCCGGGCGCAGCCTGGGCCAGCTCCCGGAGTAGATGGCGGCGGCCCGGACGCGGGGGTCTGGATCCTCGGTCAGCGAGAGCAGCGTTTCGTCCGGCAGGCCGGGCAGCCCGGCGGCGGCGAAGAACCGCAGCCGGGCCTCCGGGCCGGTGGCGAGCCGTACGGTCACCTCTGTCGGCAGTTCGACGCCGTACTCAAGCGCCATCCCCACCGCGACGCGTCGCACCTTCGGGTCTGGATCCTCAGCCAGCACGGCGAGCGCATTCGGAGGCAGGTGCGGATTCCTGGCGAGGATCTCACGGACCCGCGGGTCGGGGTGCGCGACGGCGGCCATCGCCATCTCGGGCGACAACTTCCGATAGGCGAGCCAGTATTGGGCGTCCGGCAGCGGGTCGATCGTGAACACGCGGCGCAGCACCTCCTCCGGTGCCGCGCTGTTCACGGCGAGCCCCGCGATCCACTCTGCATGCAGATCGGTGTCGGCCTCGAGCAGCCGCAGGGCATCGGCGCGGTCCGCGTCCGTCGCCTCCGACACGCCGAACGCGACGCGCGTCAGCTGATCATCTTTGTGTGCCATGGAACGATCTTCTCAAGCGCCGGTACACAGGTGGCTGCCCTCCTTCGCTATCCGGGTCCGCACCGCCTCCGACTCGCGCTACCGTCCCAATGAGGCCATCTGACGGGCTTTGGACATACGAGGCGGGGGGCTGGAGATGTCAGGACTTTTAGGGCCAGGACGGGTTGCCGTGTGGGTCGTTGCGGTGCTCGCGGGCGTTCTTGCTGTCGGGCTGATCGGGGTCGCAGCGCTGGTGGATCTCGAAACGGGGGACCGGACAGCGAGCATCGTCGGGGCGGTGGTCAGCCTGGCCGGTCTGGTCGTGGCGGTGATCGCCCTCGCGCAAACCTCCAGCGGGAGCGGCGGCGGAGGCGGTCGCCGGGTGCGGGCCGGCCGAGGCGGGGTCGCCGCCGGCGGTGATCTGACCGGTAACGCCATCGGTCGAGGTTCCACAGTCGTCGGACCGCAGAGCGCAACCAGGGCAGGTGGCCTCAGGGGACGCGCAGCCGATGTGGACGCCGGCCGCGACGGGGTCGCTGCGGCCGGTGATGTGCGGGACAACGCTCTCGGCGACGACAGTGAGCGCCGATGAGTCCCTTCTGGCAGCTGCGCCGCAGGAAGCAGGCGGCCGCCCGCGTAGCGGAACCCTCTGCTTGCCAACGGCGCGCGCAGCCGGAAGGGGAGTCGCCTGAGGGCTCGTTGCACGTGGACGTGCGTGAGGGGGGTGTGGGAGCAGGTGGGGACGCAACGCACAACGCGGTCGGCGAGAACAGCCGGGTCTACGACAAACGGCGATACGAGTACCACGTACACCCTGCAGCGGCAGACACAGTGCGGTGGCCGCTGGAAGTCGGCTCCGTGCCGGCGTTGGCGTCGGCGTTCCAGCCCCGCTCCGCGCTGCGGGAGCGGGTCGACGCCGCCCGCTCGTCAGGGAATGCTGCGGTGCTGACACAGGTATTGTCCGGCGGCGGCGGTGTTGGGAAGTCCCAGCTGGCTGCGTCCTACGCGGCCGAGGCCCTCGGCGATGGCACCGATCTGGTGTTGTGGGTGCCCGCGACCGAGGTGCAGCAGGTCATCGCGCTCTACGCCCAGGCCGCGGTCCAAGTGGCTGCTCCGGGCGCGGTCGGTATCAACCCCGAGGATGACGCCCGGGCGTTCATGGCGTGGCTGGCGACCACGCCCCGCCGGTGGCTGGTCGTCCTCGACGGCATCGCCGACCCGTCGGGTATGGACGGGTGGTGGCCCGCGAGTCGGAGTGACAGCGGATGGGTTCTGGCCACCACCCGCCTTCAGGACGCCCGTATCACCGGCGGCGGTCGACGCCGTGTCAACGTCGACGTCTACACCGCCGCTGAAGCCCTCGCCTACCTCCAGGTCCGGCTCGCCGACGACGATGCCGGCCATCTCCTCGACACCGCAGCCGGAGACCTGGCCGAGGCGCTCGGGTATCTGCCGCTCGCTCTCGGGCACGCCGCCGCCTACATGATCAATGAAGACCTGAACTGCGCCGAATATCTGGTCCGCTTCACGGACCGCCGGCGCCAGCTCGACCACGTGCTGCCCCCGACGGCCGACACGGAGGGCTACGGCCGACAGGTGGCCGCGACTCTCCTGCTCTCCCTCGACGCCGCCCAACGCACCGAACCCGCAGGCCTCGCCGAGCCGGCCCTGCGCCTCGCCGCGCTCCTCGACCCCGCCGGCCACCCACACACCCTTTGGACCACCCCCGACATCTGCGACTACCTCACCCAACACCGCACCCGCCCCGCCGAGACCGCCGAAATCCCGCAGGATCCCGTCACACCGGAGCAGGCCCGAGCCTCTCTGCGCACCCTCCACCAGTACGCACTGCTCAACGTCGACACCCGCCGCGAACACCGCGCTGTGCGCATTCACGCCCTCACCGCCCGAGCCGCCCGCGAAACCACGCCCGCGGCAGACCTCCCGACCCTGGCGACCACCACAGGGGGAGCCCTCCTGCGCATCTGGCCGGATGTCGACCAGCATCACCCCGCCCTGGCCGCAGCACTGCGGACGAACACCGACGTACTCGCTGACCACGCAGGCGACCACCTCTGGCAGTCCGAAGCCAATCGGGTGCTCTTCCGCGCCAGCCGCAGCCTCTTCGAATCCGGCCTCACCACAGCCTCCACCGCCTACTGCCAGCGCATGGCCTTCGATGCCGAGCATTTCCTCGGACCGGAGCATCCCGACGTCCTGACGGCCCGGGGCAACCTTGCCGTCTCTTACAGCCAAGCCGGACGCGCCGAGGAGGCCATTGCCCTGGAGGAGCAGGTTTTCACCGATTCCCGGCGCATCCTCGGCCCCGAACATCCGGACACCCTGGCCTCCCGGGCCAACCTCGCCACGTCTTACGCGGAGGCCGGGCGCACCACCGCCTCCATCCCCCTGCTGGAGCAGGTACTGGCCGACCGGGTGCGAATCATCGGGCCCGACCATCCCAGCACGCTGACCACCCGGGGCAACCTGGCCGCTTCATACAGGGAGGTCGGACGCATCGCCGAGGCCATCACCCTGGAGAAGCAGGTCATCATGGATCGCACGCGCATCCTCGGCCCGGACCACCCCACCACCCTGGGCGCCCAGGCGAGCCTCGCCGTGTCCTACTGGGAGGTCGGACGCACAAACGAGGCCATCACCATCGAGGAGAAGGTCCTGGCCGACAGCAAGCGCACACTCGGCCCCGAACACCCCCAGACCCTCACAGTCGCAGCCAATCTCGCTGCTTCCTACTCACAGGTCGGACGTACGAAACAGGCCATCGCCATTGAGGAGACGGTCGTCGCTGCGTACGAACGGGTCCTGGGTTCCGAACACCCTGACACCCTCACGGCTCGTTCCAATCTCGCTGCTTCCTACTCACAGGTCGGACGTACGAAACAGGCCATCGCCATTGAGGAGACGGTCGTCGCTGCGCGCGAACGGGTCTTGGGTTCCGATCACCCTGACACGCTCATGGCTCGATCCAGCCTTGCAGTCTCCTACTGGCAGGCCGGACGGAGGGAAAAGGCCTCGGCCATCCTGGAAATTGTGCTGGCGGATTGCGAGCGCGTCCTCGGCCCCGAACACCCCAACACCCTCAAGGCGCGTGCCAACTTTGCAACCGTCGACCGACGGTCACGCCGTGGCGGGGCTCGACGAACCCGTTGGCGGCCCTGGCGGTAGGTGTGGTGTCGTACGGGACTGACGAGCGACTGCGTCGCGTGGCGGTGGCCCTCGTCAGATGAGAGCGACGGCGTCCCCGGAACGTACCGTGCCGGGCACCACCACCGTGGCCAGGGCATCCAGCCGGGCGTGATGAGCCTTCGCGATGACTCGCAGAACCAGCGGGGAATGAGGCAGGTCCTGCTGGGCCTCATTGGTCATGACACACCGCTCGCTGGAGCGCACGAACTCCACACAAAGGGCAGTCCCGATGCACGCCTTGCATCCGAACCACTCGTCCTCGACGAAGGGACGGGTACCCGGTGGGGTCCGAACCAGGAGATTCGGCCGGAAGCGCCGTTCGTCGACCGGAACACCGGGAACGGCCGCGCGCACCCAGTCGAGGGTGGCTGTGGTCAGGATGCTGAGGGGAAGCTGGTCGAAGTGCGAGACCTCTTGCTCGCGGGTCAGTTCGACGTCCTGTCGGCCAAGGTATCGGCGAAGGTAGGCAGTTGGATCCGCAAGGGTCACGCCGTGCGGATCCAGCAGTTCGGGCTGCTCCATCCCGTCCGGGTAGCGGGAGCGCAACTGCAGCAGGCCGGGCATCCGGCGGAATCTTCGGGTGTTCTTGCCCGAGCCGAACTTGCCCTTGCTGTCGCGCACCGCGAAGAGGCGGTCGCCGACCAGGCCGCGGGAGTCGACATCCGCTTGCTGCAGTTGTTCGCCTCCCGTCGACTTGATCGGATAACGCCATATGCGCTCGACCGTTCCTATGGTGTACGTCATTCAGTAGACGTTACAAGAGCCTTCCTGCCCGATTTCGGGCAGGAAATGGGAAGTTGGTCATGCGGGCGTTACAGTGGTCACTCATGATCACTGCCTCCGCTCTGGGGTCCTTCGCGCTGATCGTGGGACTCCTCACCCTCACGCCCGGCCTCGACACCGCCCTCGTACTGCGCACCGCCGCACTGGGTCACAACAGTTGCGCCTGGGGCGTCGTCCTCGGAATCCAGACCGGCACCCTCGCCTGGGGAGTGCTCAGTTCGCTCGGCATCACCGCAGTACTGACCGCCTCCCACCTCGCCTACGCGATACTCCGTTGGGCAGGGGCCGTGTATCTGGTCTGGGTGGGAAGCCGGATCGTGGTGGCGACCCTGCGCCGGCGGGCTCGGGCGGATCTCACCCGGGCCGAGGACGCGCGCGAACCGGATGCCGACGGCGGCTTCGGGAGCGGCTGGCGCCGGGGTGCTCTGACGAACCTGCTCAACCCCAAGGTGGGTGCCTTCTACATGGCTGTCCTGCCGCAATTCATTCCGGTCGGCGCCCCGCACCTGACGACCGGGACCCTGCTGGCCGGCGTGCACATCCTGCTGGGCTTGCTCTGGTCGGGCGTGCTGATTGCATTCGCCCAGGTGCTCCGCGGCAGCCTTCGGCGCCCCTCGGTACGCCGGATCCTCGACCGGATCAGCGGCACGGTCATCGCGGGCTTCGGCGTGCACCTCGCTCTTGGCGACTGAACATCATCGCGGTGCGCGGCCCGTGCCGCGCGTTCGCCGCGGCTACGTGCCTCAGCCCGCGATTGCCCAGATGAGGCACCTGTTTGCGGTCAAGCAACGTCATCGCTGCCCACGGGGGTGATAGAGCGCGTGGGCGCGGGGGATGTCGACGGGCTCGTCTTCGGGCAGCTGGAGCCAGTGTTCCACCTGCCAGGTCTGGGTGCTTCGGGCTTGGCGGTTGGTGGTGGTCACCCACGGTGGATAGACGCGGAATGCCCGTTTCCCGCCGGAGCCGTTCGTCGATACGATGTCCCGTTCGCGGAGCACGTCTCGCGGGAACACGAACTGCCCGAACTGTTCGTCCTCGCAGGTACTGATGACGAACAAATCAACGGGATCCTCGGCATCGAAGGGCTGGATCGGCCCGCTTGCCGACCTCTTCCACACCGTGACGAACTGGCCGAGCTTCGTCGGGGTCGTCTTGGCTGCGCGGAACCTGACCGAGAGGCCGTCCAACGTGAACTCGCATGCCCCGTACTCGGCGCTCTCCGCTTCGGGCATCGGCTGTGAGCACGTGAACCCACTCGGGTCATACGCCAGCCTCTTCGCTCTCAGCAGGTCAGCGGGGATTCCCGGCTTGAGTGACCAAGGCTCAGGATCACGTGCGCCGAACACCGAAGAGACCTCACGTTCCATCGCCATTCCCGCATCTTGCCAGATTTCGAACGCGTGAACGAATTAAGCTCACCGGGCCGGCCTCTCTGGCGGCGAGCAGGGGTACGGCCGTGCCGTCGGTGCGGCTCCCGCGTACGGCTACCAGGCGCTGCGCGAGCAGGACGCCATTGCGGTGGCGGCGGCCTCGGACACGGCGCGGGTCTCTGCAGGCGGGCACCGAAGTGCGACGCCCTCGCGGTGGCGCACGAGGACGTCGATCAGGGAGGAACTCATCGGTCTGGACCGCTACGCGCCCGGCGCCCGGTACTGGACTCGCTCGGCCTTGCGCAGGGCATCCATGGTTTCATCGACGGTCAGGAGAACCGTCGTCTCGAACGAGCCAAGCGCGCCGCCTCCACTGATCGCCAGCGCCACCGCGGCCATGGACACGTTGTCGGGGGCCTCCCACAGGTTGTAGCCGTCGTGCGTGCCGAAGGCGTACCAGAAGCCGTGGAGCTTCCCGCCGACGGACTCGATGTACGCCTGAGCGGCCTTCGTGCGGTCCTCGGGGCGGACGATCAGCCTCGCCCAAGTCTCCGGTGTGTAGCTGAACCTCGATAGGTAGAGCGGCATCATGTCTCCCTTTCGTTGCTCGTTCCCGGGGCCGGGGAAGCAGCGCAGAGCAACGCCCCTTGCCGGACGGCAAAGGGCGTTGCGGGGCGCCACTGTCAGTTGTTGGAGCCGACCGTGTTGTCGTGGCCTGCGTTGAACACGTCGTCGGCCGCGAACTGGAGCCAGTCGCCGAAGACGAACGTGTACGAGGGCTCAGGCTGGAAGTTGACATTCACGTCGGCGCTGGCGGCGGACGCACCGCCGAGGATGACGACGCCGGCAGCGAGGATGGTGACGAGAGAACGCACAGATCGCACGAATCCACCTTTTTCGAGTGGGTAAGGAACACCCTCGAAGGTAGGGAGGGGGCGCCTCGACGTCTCGCCGCCTGTCCGCTCACAGGCAACTTCAAGCCGAATGGCCGAGCGCGCCGTCGGTAGCGCGGCCTGCCGTTGCTGGGATCCCGGCCCGGGGTCCGGTAGACCGCCGTCTGTGTGTTCGAAGCCATCGGCCTCCGGAGGGCCCGATCCCCGCGACGACCTCGTCACCACGCTGATCAACAACGTGTACACCTCGCTGGCCGACACCGTGGACGCCGCGTGGGGCGCCGCCCCGGACGCGGCGCACCGCGTATGTACCGGCATCACCGCCCTGGCGGCCGCCGCCTGGCCGCACCCCGAACACCTCCACGCCGACAGCGACTTCGGATGGGCTGATTTCGACGCCGGCCTCCTCGAAAAGGTCCGCCCGGCGTTCCCCGACCTGCCCCCGGCTGCCGTGGCCCTCGCCCTGCGCATCTGGGGCCACCTGCACGGCGTGGTGTCACTGGAAATCTACGGCCACCTGCAGACCCAGACCTCCAGCCCGGACATACTCTTTCGCGCCGAACTGGCCCAGCTCATCCGATCATTGGGCATCACCATGAACGGGTGACGGTGGCACTGGAGTAAGGGGTGCGGTACACCCGGCCCGAGGATGTCGCCGAGGCCGAACTGCTGCCCGCCCTGCGGAATCCCTGAGCGCGTATACAGAGTTCCAGCGATGTGTGAATTCGGGCGTGTGGGCGGGCAGGGTCGGGGCACAAGGGCTTTCGGAGGTTGATAATCATGGTTCCCTTGCTTCTCGTTCTACTGCTGGTCCTGATTCTCTTCGGTGCGGGTTTTGCGCTGAAGGTCCTGTGGTGGGTCGCAATCTTCGTGCTGGTGCTGTGGCTGATCGGTTTCGTCGCCCGCCCCAAGAGCGGAAGCGGCCGCTGGTACCGCTGGTAGAGGGCCCGGGTGAAACCCGAATGTCGGGGGCATGTGGACCAGCGCCGGTACGTACCCCTAATGAATGAAGCGTCGAGGGCGGGCCGGCCGGAGGAGTTCAGGCCGAGAATGAAAAGAGGGACGGCCGAATGGCGGCCGGACTTCGGGACACAAGCGCGATGTGCTGAAATTACTCGTGGTAGCTGTCCTCGGCTCGCTCACGGTGGGCGCTGTCGCCGCCGCCGTCCTGGTCTCGCCCTGGTGGTCGGCTGCGGCCGCCCCCTGCTTCTCCTCGCGCTGGTCGCCGTCCACGACCTCGTGCAACGACGGCATTCCGTTCTGCGGAACTACCCGCTGCTCGGACACCTGCGCTTCGCGCTGGAGGCGCTGCGGCCGGAGCTCCAGCAGTACTTCATCGAGCGGAACTTCGATGGCCGCCCCTTCGACCGTGACACCCGCAGCATCGTCTACGAACGCGCCAAGGGCACCGACGCGGAGGAGCCGTTCGGCACCGAGCTCGACCTCTACCGGGCCGGCAGCGAGTACCTCGTCCCGTCCATGGCCCCCCGACCGGTGAGCATCGTCCCTCCCCGGGTCCGCATCGGCGGACCCGACTGCACCCGGCCCTACGACATGGCTCTGCTCAACGTCTCGGCGATGAGCTTCGGCTCGCTGTCGGCCAATGCCGTGGTCGCCCTCAACGCCGGCGCGGAGCTGGGCGGCTTCGCCCATGACACCGGCGAGGGCGGCCTGTCGGAGTACCACCTGCGCCCGGGCGGGGACCTTGTGTGGGAGATCGGCACCGGATACTTCGGCTGCAGGACGGACGACGGTGACTTCGACGAGCGGCAGTTCGCCGAGAAAGCGGCCCACGAGCACGTGAAGTGCGTGTCGCTGAAGATCAGCCAGGGCGCCAAACCCGGCATCGGAGGCGTCCTGCCGGGTGCCAAGGTGAACGCGGAGATAGCGAAGGTCCGCGGGGTCCCGCAGGGGCAGACCGTGATCTCGCCGCCTTTCCACCGCGTGTACTCCACACCGCGCGAGCTCGTGCGCTTCCTGGCACGGATGCGCGAGCTCACCGACGGGAAGCCCGTCGGGTTCAAGCTGTGCGTCGGATCGCGCCGTGAGTTCCTCGCCGTGTGCAAGGCCATGCTGGAGGAGGGCAGCACACCGGACTTCATCGTCGTCGACGGCGCGGAGGGCGGTACGGGCGCGGCGCCGATGGAGTTCGCGGACCACGTCGGCCTGCCGCTCGGCGAGGGGCTGATGGTCGTGCACAACGCCCTCTTGGGCAGCGGGCTGCGCGAACGGATCCGGATCGGGGCCAGCGGCAAGGTCGCCACCGGCAGCGACCTCGTCAAACGCCTGCTCCAGGGAGCCGACTACACCAACGCCGCCCGCGCCATGATGTTCGCGATCGGCTGCATCCAGGCCCAGCGTTGCCACACCAACACCTGTCCGGTCGGGGTGGCCACCCAGGACGAGCGGCGCGCCCGCGCCGTCGACATCGCGGACAAGTCGCAGCGCGTACGGCGCTACCAGCAGGCCACGGTCGAGAGCGCCCTCCAGATCATGGCCTCGATGGGGGTCGACGACGCGCGCGGGTTGCGACCCCACATGCTTCTCCAACGGGTGGACCCGCACACCGTCCGTTCCTATGCCGAACTCCACACGTGGCTCACCCCGGGACAGCTGCTCGCATCGGCGCCCGCCGACTGGGCATCCGACTGGCAAGCGGCCGACCCGGACCGCTTCACCCACTGAACCCGGCACCCGCACCGAGGGAGCCGCACCGGACCGAGGGGTACTCCTGTGGCACGCACCGTCGCCCACGTCATCGTCGGCGCACTCAAGGAACTCGGCGTCCAGCACGTCTTCGGAGTCGTCGGAGACGCCTTGAACCCACTGACCGATGCGATCCGCACCACGGACGACCTGGACTGGGTCGGCTGTCGCCACGAGGAGGCTGCGGCCTTCGCGGCCGGAGCGCAGTCGCAGCTCTCAGGCACCCTCGGCGTGTGCATGGGCACGGTCGGACCGGGCTCCGTCCACCTCCTCAACGGGCTTTACGACGCAGCCAAGAGCCGCGCCCCCATCCTCGCCATCTGCGGTCAGGTGCCCCTCGCCGAGATCGGCAGCGACTACTTCCAGGAAGTCGACAACGACCTGCTCTTCCGCGACGTGGCCGTCTACCGCGCAACCGTCACCTCCCCGGAGCAGATGCCGCGAATGCTGGAGTCCGCCGTACGCGCTGCTGTCGGCCAGGGCGGAGTGGCCGTCCTGACCGTGCCCGGCGACTTGGGCGATCAAGAGCTGAGCGACGACCGTCCCACGCGGTTCGCCCTCGACCGCGCCGTCACGCGCCCGGACGATCCGGCCGTCGCCGAGGCCGCCGAACTCCTGAACTCCGCCTCCCGCGTCACCCTGCTCGTGGGCCACGGAGCCCGCGAGGCCCGCGCCGAAGTACTCCGTACCGCAGAGCTGCTCGCCGCACCCATGGTGCTCACTCTCAAGGCGAAGGAGGGCTTCGAGGACGACAACGCCTTCCAGGTGGGCCAGACCGGTCTGATCGGCAACCCTGCGGCCGCCCACGCGCTCGACCACGGCGACGCGCTTCTCATGCTGGGCACCGACTTCCCCTACCGCGACTGGTATCCGAAGGACTGCAAGGTCGTCCAGATCGACACCCGCGAGGAGCACCTGGGCCGCCGGGTGCCCCTGGACGTGGGTTTGGCCGGGGACGTGGGGGCAACGCTGCGGGCCCTGCTGCCGCTCCTGAAGGAGGCACCCGACCGGGCCCACCTGAAGGATGCGCGGGAACGGTTCGCGCACTGGCAGGAAGGACAGCAGCGCTTGGCCGACCCGAATCACGAACGCCGCTGGACCGGCAAGCTGCGGGCGGCCCTGGACAACAGGGACCACGAGATCCGCCCCGAAGCACTGGCCGCCGCAGTGGACACGTACGCAGCCGAGGACGCCGTCTTCACCTCCGACACCGGCATGGCGACCGTCTGGCTCTCCCGTTTCGTCACCATGCGCGGCAGCCGGCGCCTGATCGGCTCGTACAACCTCGGCTCGATGGCCAACGCCATGCCCCAGGCCCTCGGAGCACAACTCTGGGCACCCGACCGCCAGATCGTCGCCTTCTGCGGTGACGGCGGCCTGAGCATGCTGCTGGGCGACCTCATGACGATCAAAACCTACCAACTGCCGGTGAAGCTCGTCGTCTTCGACAACCGCCGCCTGGGCATGGTCAAGCTCGAACAGGAGCAGGCCGGTCTGCCCGAGTTCGGCACGCAACTCGACAACCCCGACTTCGCCGCGGTGGCCGCCGCACTCGGCCTCACCGGCATTCGCGTCACCGACCCGGCTGATCTGCACGACAGCGTGCGCAGGGCGTTCGAGACTCCGGGCCCGGTCCTGCTGGACGTCCTGACCAACCCCGAGGAGGTGGCCGTGCCCGGGAAGCCGGCCGTGAGCCAAGGGTGGGGCTTCGCCATCGCCAAGATCAGGGAGGTCCTTCCGAGCGGGGAAGGCTGACGAGCGGCGCCAGCGGGTTCAGGGACTCGTCGTGCCGGGTGCCGGCGGGGCCGGACGGGACGAGACGGTGCGGGAACGCGCGGACCGGCAGTGGCAGGAGCTCATCGAGTTGGGCCGCGCGCCGGACCACCACAGCCCTCGTTCTGCTGCCGGCCACCTGCACCGCGGCCCTGCGGGTTCAGGGCGCCCCACCCCTGCGGGGGGAACGATGGTGGATGAATCGTCTGAATGGGGCGGGGCAGGGTAGTCGCTGGAGACGAGTACCACCGGAGGAGGCCAAGATGACGGCTCACGAGAAATCCCGGCGTCACCCGCGTACCACCCCGTCCGAGGCAGTAGGCGAGAGCGGGGACCGCGAGGCCCGCCAGCAGGCGGACGACGCCGTCGTCCGGCGTTCGGGCGACGGCGAGGCGGATGCTGGAGGCCACGCGGCCAAGCGCCAGCGCCCGGGCATCGGCCGCGAGGAACAGGCCCGCCCGGACCCGGCCGTCCGGCGGCGGTCGGGCAGCGAGGACCACTGAGAACGGCGAGAAGCAGTTCGCCTTGCCCACAGTCCCGGTCGGTGGCTGCGACTCACCGAACGGAATGACCTGAATGCGTACCGAAGCGGCCAGGGCCGCGGGGGTGGCCACCCTCGCATCCGGTGTAGCGGTCGCTTGCCGCCCCGGGTTGCGGGCGCCCCCAGCGGTCAGCCCCAGCAGGGTTCCTCCGCACTGCTCATCCGCGCCCTGGGAGTCCGGGACGCGGCCATCGGCGCAGTGACGGTGAGGGTTCCTGCGGATGCGGCGCTGCGTACTGCCGTCCTGTGCCGGGTTTGCGGTCGATGCGGGAGACTTCAGGTTGCGGGAAGCGCTCCGACCGCCTGCCGATAGGCCACGTGCCCGCCGAGCGCACCGCTCACGGCGACTGCCGTCAGCCCGCCCCATGACCACAGCCTGCCCTTCGCCGAGTGACTGCGCAGCCGTGCCGTCAGGGACGCGGTGTAGCAGGCCACCGCAGCCACGTTCGTGACCGCGTGGGCCAGTCCGACCCGCGCCTGCGCGGGCGGCAGGTCGGCCCAGTCCGCCCAGCCGGCGATCACTGCCGGGGCGACCCCGGCCAAGCCGACGGCCGTGAGGGTGGTGGCCGCGCGCTGCGCTCCCGGTACGACGTCCAGCACCGCGGCCGACAGCCAGCAGCCGATCGGCACCTGCACCAGAACGGGATGCAGAGGATGGCCCAGCGGCCTGCCACGCAGCAGCTCGCGTGCCTCGCCCAACGGGAGCGAGCGGATTCCCCGCTGGAGGATCCGGATCGCGGGGTCGGCCGCCGTCGTGCGTTCGATACGGTCGAGGGCCGTCAGCCACCATGCCGAGGCAGTCTCCAGGGCCGAGGTTTCCTTGGTCTCCGGCGAGGTGTAGCGCGCGTATGCGTTCATGCACAACGCCTACCCGGCATGGCGCCGCCATCCCGCCGGAGCCTCGACAGCACCCGAACGGTCTGCCCAAGGAGTCACGGGCGGGGGTGCTGCTGTTCCGGGTCCTCTCGGGCGTCTGTCAGATGCGCTGGGCGCGGTGGAGGAGGGTGTGGAGTCCATGGGGTCGCAGGGCGGCTCGAGCTGCGTTCGCGCCTGGGGCACCGTGGACGCCGCCGCCGGGGTGGGCGGCCGCAGAGGCGAGGTAGAGGCGCTTGACGGGCGTCTCGGGCCTGCCGGTGCCGGGGGTGGGACGGAAGATCGCCTGCTGGTGGAGGGCGGCGGTGCCGTTGTTGATGGCTCCGTTGTGGAGATTCTCGTTCATGGCCTGGAGGGTGGTGGGGGCCAGGATGCGGCGGGCGCCGATCAGCTTGCGGAAGCCGGGTGCGAACCGTTCCACTTGTGCTTCGATGCGGTCGGCCATGACCTCTTGTTCGCGGGCGTCCCAGCGGCCGGTGATGTGATCGGGTCCCGCGTCGGAGGCAATGTGCTGGGGGAGGTGGGTGTAGGCCCACGCCGATTCCGTGCCGGCCGGTGAGCGGCTGGGATCCGCCGTGGTCATCTGGCCGAACAGGGCGAACGGCTCGTCGGGAACCTGTCCCATGGCGATCTGCGCGGCGAACCGGGTCATGCCGTCCATGCCGTCGGCCACGTGGACCGTCCCCGCCCCGGAGGCTTGCGGCGCAGACCACGGCACCGGGCCGGTAAGTGCCCAGTCGACCTTGAACGTCGCAAAGTCCCACTGGAAGCGTTCCAGGTCCCTCAGGAGGCGGGACGGAAGGTGTTCTTCACCCACGAGGCCGCGGTACAGGGACGGTGCGGACACGTCCGCCAGCACGGCGCGCCGCGCGCCGATGGTCTCGCCTCCGGCCGTCCGGACCGCCACTGCCGCGCCGCCCCGGACGACGACGGACACGACACGTTCTCCGCAGCGCACGACGCCTCCGCGGCGCTGGAGACGGCTCACGAGTGCCGCGGTCAGGGCGCCGGCCCCGCCGACGGGGACCGGGAAGCCGTGGCTCTGTCCGAGCATCGACATCAGCCAGCCGAATGCTCCGCTGCCCACAGCCTCCGGGGCCAGATCGGCGTGCAGGGCGTTGCCGGCCAGAAGGAGCCGCCCGCCCTCGCCCCTGAACTCCTCCTCGCCCAGGCGGCGCACCGGCAGGGCCAGGTTCCGGGCCAGCCGCAGCCCGCCTGAGGTACGGAGCTTGGCTGCCAGGCGGAGTCCGGCCCGGACCGGGGGGAACGGGGTGAACAGGCTCTGCACCAGGCCCGGGCCGACACGGCTCCACACGTCGTACATGTCCCGCCAGGCGTCCGCGTCGGCTCCCGCGAATTCCGCCAGTCCGGCCGCGGTCTGCTCCACGCGGCGCTCCAGCACCGCGCACCTGCCGTCCCGCAGGGGTGGGCCAGTACGGACGGGGCGTGGCTCCACCGCAGGCCCTCGGCGGGGAGGTCGAGACGCGCGAGGACCGGGGAGGCGGCGGCGAGCGGGTAAAAGGCGCTGAAGAGATCCGAGACGTAGTCGGGGTGGACGCCCCGGTCGCTGCGGACCGCGCCTCCGGGCTCCGGCTGTGCCTCCAGAACTTCCACGCTCCAGCCGGCGTCGACCAGGAGGTTCGCGGCCACCAGCCCGTTGGGGCCCGCGCCGATCACCACCGCGTCAGGCACGGAGGGTCCCGGCGCGGTTCTGTTCCACGACCCGGGCCAGGCGGGCCAGCATGCCGCGGTGCCGGAGCTGGAGCAGCGCTTCGCTCGCGGGGTTGTGGAGCGCACCACCGATGCCGCGCAGGGGATGCTCGTCGCAGACGACCAGGGTCTCCTCGCCCCACGGCCGGAGCTGAAAGAAGATCCTCGCGGTGCCCAGCGCCTCGAACGAGGCCTCCAGCTCCAGCTCCCTGCCGGGTTCCCGGTGGCGGACGGTCGTCACACCGTAGGTCGACCAGGGACCCAGCCGCAGCGTGTAGCGGAGCCGGGAACCGACCTCCGGCCAGGCCTCGTCGAGGGGTGCGGACTCGGACGGCCCCACCACCCACTCCCCGTACCGGGTCGGATCGGCGAGCACCGCCCACACCGCGTGCGGGGGACGACGAATCAACTGATGGCGGACGGCCATGAGAGGAGTCCTCCTGCCGGGGTGGACGGAGAGCGGCGTAGCAGCGTCGTGCGGACCTTGCCCGAGATCAGTGGCCGATGGCGTTCTTGAGCTGCTGCTTGGTCATGCTCGAGCGGCCCTCGATCCCGCGCTTCTTCGCTTCCTGGTAGAGCTCGTCCTTGGTACGCCCGGACGAGGTGCCGCCGCCATGGGACTTCGCGCCACCGCGTTGAGAGGTCGACTTTCCCTGCGCGGAGCTGCGGCCGGCGGTCTTGCTCTCTCCCGACCGCGCGCGTTCCTTGTTCACCGTGCGAGAAGCCATCTCCGTCGCGCGGCTCTCGGACATGCCGCGCTGCTTCCCGGACTCCTTGATGTGCTCGTACTGACGCTCGCGCTTGGGACTGGATCCTCGGGGCACGACGGAACCCTTCGTCGACGACGGTGTCAAGGTCATGGTGCGCGTACCCGAACCACCGCGCACCTCACGGCCGCGGCTCCGTTGCCCGTTCGGCGCTGAACTGCGCCGGCCGGACAACCGCTGAGCCAAAGACCTCGTGCCTTCGGATGCACGCCTCCGAAGCACGGTCGCTTCGTAGCGGACGGCGAGCTTGTCGTATCCGGTGGCGACCGCGCGGTGGCGCTTGAGCCGGTTGATGCCGCACTCGACCGCGTGCCGCTGCTTGTAGTCGGCCTTGTCGAACTTCGGCGGCCGACCGCCTCGCGAGCCAGGTTCCGCCGGTTGCGGACGCGGTCCGCAGGTACTGGGATCGTCGTCTTGATACCGCGTCTACGCAGGTAGGCGCGGTTCTTGCGGGAGTCGTATGCCTTGTCGGCCCGCACCCGGTCCGGTCGCTTGCGCGGCCGCCCCAGGCCCAGCCGCGGCACCCTGATCGCTTCCAGGACAGGCTCGAACTGCGGGGAGTCACCTCGCTGACCGGCCGTGATCACCACCGACAGTGGCTTCTGCCCCTGCTCGACTGCCAGGTGGATTTTGCTGGTCAGGCCGCCCCGGGACCGGCCGAGCCCATGATCGACCGGCTCGACGAAGATCCCGCCGGGCGGCTCCATTTGGAGATCTCCTTTTCACCGCCCCGGAGGCGCGCTGGTGAGCTCGGCAGACCGTGGAATCAACGTTCGCGTCCCAGGTGATCAGACCCTTCGCGTCCGCCTCGGCCTGGAGCTGGGTGATGATCCGGGCCCGGGTCCCGTCCCGCTGCCAGCGCCGGAACAGGTCATAGGCCCGGTCCCACGGACCATAGCGTTCCGGCAGGTCACGCCACGGGGCACCGGTCCGCGTCCGCCCCCGTATGCCGTCCATCAGCTGCCGCCGCGTCCACACCTGCGGCCGACCAGGCTTGATACCCCGCGGCAGCAACGGCTCAAGCCGAGCTCACTGGCCGTTCGTCAGATCTCCACGTCCCACGAGACGTGATCATGAACGAACAAGATCCGCTTTCGCAACAGACCCTAGCCGGCGCTGATGGCCGTCACGTGCGTGGTGCCGTCGTGCAGGGCGGTGATGCGGACCTGCCCCGCGGGGAAGGGGTCCCTCCCGTTCGGGCCGGGTATGTGTGCGAACGGCGTCCAGGAGCCGTCCGGATTCCTGACGTTGTGCCAGATCCGCCCGTCGAGCCCGACCGCCACGACCTGGGCGGAGCCGTCGGGCGTCCCCGTGATGCCGATGGCACTGGCCCCCATGGTGGCGGTGGTGACGCCCCGCGGGGGCCGGAACCCGGTCCAGGAGCCGTCGGGCCGCCGCTGCTGGTGGTACACCATCCCGTCGAGCCCGATCGCGAGGACTTGGGAGGATCCGTCGGGCATCCCGGTGATCGCCAGGGCAGGGCCGGAGAACGTTGAGGCCCCGTTGTAGCCGGCCAGGCGCCCCCAGGCCGTCCACGTACCGGAACGCCCGCGAACGCAGTGGTACATGGCACCGTCCGTTCCGTAACTGACCAGCTGGGCGGACCCGTCGGGCATGGCGGTGATCGACACCTTCGTCGCACCCCACCCGCTCTTCGCGGTGAAGCCGGGCAGGGCCCGGAATCCGGGCAGCGCCCCGTCGGCGCGGCGCTGCTGGTGGAAGGCCGTGCCGTCCATGGCCGTCACCACGATCTGGCAGGTGTCGTCGGGGAAGGCCGCGATGTCCGCCTCCCGGACGGTGAATACGGCAGAGCCGTCCGGTCCCGCGACGCGCTGCCAGGGCTGGAGCGTGGCCGAACCCCGTACGGCGGTCAGCCACAGACCGTTGTCGGGCGCGATGCCCAGCACCACGACCGAGCCGTCCGCCATGCCGGCCACGGCGCTCTGAACCCCGCGAACGAGCCGGAGCCGGAGCCGGATCCGGCGACGGCGGCACCCGGCAGCGGACGCATGCTGCTCCACGACCCGTCCGGGCGGCGCTCGGTGTGGAAGAGCGCGCGCCGCTCGACGTCGTACGGGGGCAGTTGCGCGGAGTAGAACCACACCGGGTTGGTGATGGCGACCAACTGGTCCAGCGTGGTGGAGGCGGGCTTGGGACGGCGCACCTCGGCCCGGGCGAACATGGACGCCTTGCCCCAGCCTCGCCAGCGCAGCTGCCCCTGCCACTGCCGTCGATGCACGTGGCGGCCATGATGCCCCACTCGGTGTACAGCGTGGCGATGCTGTCCGGGGCGCCCGTCACGTCCAAGGTCACGTCGACGGCGTCGAAGAACGACAGGGGCAGTTCCTCACCGGGTCCCGCCACCGCTCCGCCGGCGCGGGCATTGAAGTCCACGGTCACGGCCCCGGATTCGACGGCGTACGAACGGCCCAGGCGCAGCGCGTCCAGCACGGCGGGTGTCGACAGGCTGCTGGCGCGCACCACGTTGTGGGGCCGGCCGACGGCATCCGCAGGGCTGTGGGCGTCGCTGTTGCCGACGGCGGCGACCCGCTTGCCGAGGCTGAGCATGACGTGCCAGGCGGCGATGTTGGCCGCGTCGTCGAGGGTCCACGGTCCGTTCCACACCTCCAGCGCATCCACGCGGTCGAGGCCGAACTCCCAGAAGGATCCCGGCGCCGGGGTGAGCGGATGGGCGGCGATCGTGAGTCCGCCCAGACTGTGCACGCGCCGGGCGTGGCCGTCGAACACCCCCTGGTCCGCGGGTCCGTAGCGCCAGTCCACCCATTCGCCCTGCGGCAGGCCGACGGCCAGCCAGTGGCCGTGGCGGGTGGTGACCTCCTCGGCGTTGATGACCAGCAGGTCGGTCGGGATGTTGCCGTGCCATGTCACGCCGGTGGAGCTGGTGTTGTGGTCGGACGTGGCGATGAAGTGCAGCCCCTCCTGGCGGGCGGCGGCGACGATCTCGTCCACCGTGCGCTTCCCGTCGGAGTGCACGCTGTGCAGGTGCAGGTCGCCCCGGTACCAGCCGGGCCCGCGCCCCGCCACCGAGGCCGGCAGGATGTCGTACGGGGTGCGGGGCAGCGGGTCCCCGAGGTGCAGGGTGACGTCGACCTGCCAGGCCATGCCGCCGGTGGCGCCGACCATCGGCCCCAGGATGACGGACCAGCTGCCGGGCTCGACGGGCCCGGGTACGTAGCCGGGAGTGGCGTCCGCCGCGGAGAGGGCGAACCCGGACCGTTCGCCGCCCGACCAGCCGCGGAACCCGGACGGGCCGAAGATGCCCAGGTCCAGGATGCCGGCGGCGGCGTCGTGGGAGGTGGAGACGGAGATCCGTTGCACTCCGGCGGGGACGTCGAAGGCGACGTACGCCCATTGGTCATTGCCGTACGGGGAGTGGCCCCGGTAGGTGGTGGTCACCGCGTCGGACCCCTGGCCCCTGGTCGCGGCGTGCGCGATCGGTGCGGGAACGAGCGCGGCGGCTCCGCCCGCGGCCAGCAGTGCCGCTAACCGGAGCAGGGACCTGCGCTCGACACCCGGGCCGGGGTCGGGCGCGTCATTCGGGAGGTGTTCACTCGGCACAGCAGTGCTCTCCGTTCACGTGAGGTGGCGTGGAAGGCGTGCAGGTGCGAGGACGTCCCGGTGCGAGGGCGTCTGTGTGCGGGCGGGCCCGGTCGGATCCGCACGAGGGCGGGGGAGTCGGGGGCGACCGGCGGTCCCGCCCGTCGGCGCGGGACCGTCGGCGTGGAACCGGCAGCGTGGGACCGCCGGCGCGGGGTCGGCGGGCCTAACGGCGTGAGCGCTGGGCCTCGACGATCTGTCGCACGGGGCCGTCGACGTCCGCCCGGGCCTGGACCCGCTCGGCGAACCCGGGGAACTGCCCGGCGATGGCGCTCAGCAGCCGCAGCTCCAGTGGTGCGACGTTGACCTCGCACCGGTCGCGGCGGACGGCGCGTACGACGCCATCGGCGACCTGGCCGGGTGTGACGGTCCTGATGCCGTTCGGCGTGGCGGCACCGGTGGCCGCGAACATCCCGGCGTCGCGGACGAAGCCGGGCTGGACCAGGGACACCCCCACCCCCGTGCCCCTGAGCTCCTGGCGCAGGGCGAGGGCGAATCCGCGCAGCCCGAACTTCGTCGCGTTGTACAGGGAGGTCGACTTGGTCGCCGCCTTGCCGGAGATGGAACCGACCAGCACGATGTGGCCGCGGCCGCGGGGCACCATGTGCGCCGCGAACAGCCGGGACAGCAGGACGGGCGCGCGCAGGTTGACGTCGAGGGCACGGTCGAGCTGCTCCTCGGTGTAGTCCAGGAGGTCGCCGCTGGCGGGCAGGGCGGCGTTCGCGACGAGGACGTCCGCCTCGGCGCAGGTCTCGGCGAGGCGGACGACGTCGGACCGGACGGCCAGGTCGGCGACCACGGTGCGGGCGTTGCAGGTGTCCGCGATCGCCTTGACGGCTTCCTCCCGCCGCCCGGTGACCGTGAGGCGGGCCCCTTGCGCGGTCAGGCGCGCGGCCAGGGCGGAGCCGATGCCTCCGGTGGCCCCGGTGAGCAGAACGTTCGATCCGGATATGTCCATGACAGCTCCACAACTCCCGTGCAATGGCCCTCTATTGTTCGTTCGAACGAACAGTAGGGACCGCTCCGCGCCCTGTCCACACCCCGGACGCCCCAACTCCCCGGCCCTGCCCGGGCGGACGTATCGGCCGATGGTGCAGAATGCCGCCATGCCCCATGCTTCCGACACCCGCCAGAGCATCATCGACGCCGTGCTGCGGATCATCGGGCAGGACGGCATCGCCGCCGTCACCAACCGGCGGATCGCCAAGGAGGCCGGAGTCTCCCTCGGTTCCGTCACCTACCACTTCGCCACCCAGCACGAGCTGCTGCGCGAGAGCCTGCTGCACTTCGTGGCCGAGGAGACGCGGCACTTCACCGCGCTCGCCGACGCATGCTCCGACGAGCAGTTCGACATCGGACAGGCGGCCGAGGTGGTGGCGCAGGTCGCGGGCGGCAACGCCTTCGACAGCCGCCACATCGCGCCCTTCGAGCTGTACGTCCAGGCCGGCCGCGACGAACGGCTGCGTGCCGCCGCGGCCGAGTGCTTCGCCGCCTACGACTTGCTGGCCACCCGGATCCTGACCCAACTCGGCGTACCGGACCCCGAACGCCTGGCCGCCGCGGCTGTCGCCCTGGTCTTCGGACAGCAACTGCGCCGCCTGGCCACGGGCGCCCCCGCCGAGGACCTGGTCGACACCCTGCTGGTCCTCACGAAGCTGACCCCGACGCAGACCCCGTAGGCGCCGTCGGCTTACCAGGCATTCCGGCTCTTCGCCACGGCCAAGAGCATCACCACGGTCGTGGCCGGGCTGCGCGCGCGGCGGTGGCCGACGCGATCTTGACCTTGACCTTGCCACTGGCGGCAGGGTTGCACGATCACCGGCATGAACAGCACCGCATCGCAGAGCAGCAGGATCGTCGTCGTCACCGGAGCCGGCACGGGAATCGGCCGGGCCACCGCCCGCGCCTTTGCCGCCGACGGCGACCACGTAGTCGCGATCGGGCGGCGGGCCGAGCCGCTCAAGGAGACTGCGTCCGGGCACGACCGGATCACGCCGCTGGCCGCCGACATCACCGCCGAGGGCGAGCCCGGCCGGATCATCCAGGCCGTGCTGGAGGTACACGGCCGACTGGACGTGTTGGTCAACAACGCCGGCATCGTGCGCGGCGGCGCCCTCGGCACACTGACCCCGGAGATGATCGCGGCTCAGCTCGCCACCAACCTCGTCGCCCCCATCCTGCTGGCCCAGGCCGCGCTGCCGCCCCTGGAGACGGCGGGCGGGGTGATCGTCAACGTCAGTACGTCGGTGGGGCAGCGGGCTTGGCCCGGCAGCTCGGTCTACGCGGCGACCAAGACCGCCCTGGAGCTGCTGACCCGCAGCTGGGCGGTCGAGCTGGCACCCCGTGGGGTCCGGGTGGTGGCGGTCGCCCCCGGCGCGATCGACACCCCCATCGGCGAGCACCAGGGCCTGACGCCGGAGCGGATGGCCGCAGTGCGGGACTGGCAGCTGGCGCACACCCCGCTGGCCCGGATCGGCCGCCCCGAGGAGGTGGCCTGGGCGATCACCCAGCTTGCCGCACCAGCCGCATCGTTCGTCACCGGAGTGGTACTCCCCGTCGACGGCGGGGCCGTCGTCGCGTGATAGAAGTGGCCCCGGGGGTGGGGTCCGTGCGGATCGGTGAACTGGCCAGGGCAACTGGGACGACCGCTCGCGCGCTGCGGCACTACGAGCAGGCCGGGCTGATCTCCTCCGAGCGGGCCTGCAACGGCTACCGCATCTACGACGAAAAGGCGCTGGTGCGGGTCCGCAACATCCGCCATTTGCTGGCCGCCGGGCTCACCTTGGACGACGTGCGGGTGTTCCTTCCGTGCCTGGACGGCGATGTGGCTGCCGCACCACCCTCGGGCGGGGGCCTGCGGGTCGCGCTGGAACGGCTGGCGGTCCTCAACGAACGGATCGCCGCCCAGACCGAGGCCCGCGACCGGCTGGAAACCGCGCTCCGGGAGAAGACCGGCGACCGGATCCGCCCAGTCGTCTGACCAGTTGTCGCACGCGGATTCCGGGCACCTCGACTACTCATGCCCGTTGCGCACGGGTCCGCACCTGCCGCACCCCGTCGTCGGCCGGGGCACCGGGGCGCCCGACTCAGACCGTCCCGGTCCCCGTCCGGGGAGAGGCCGCAGCGCCGGCCCCCGCCGGACGAAACACCGGATGGGTCTCTCGGCCGACAGCGGGTAGGCGCCGGGGGTGAACCATGTGAGCCCCGGCAAGGGGTACTCCCGTGACAGCCGGTACATCACCACCCGGATCACCGCCGACGCGCGCGACGGCTACCCGGTGGAGTCCGGCCGCTACCGCCTGGTGGTCAGCCGAGCCTGTCCGTGGGCGAGCCGGGCGGTGATCGTACGGCGGCTCCTCGGCCTGGAGGAGGCGCTTCCGATGGCCGTCGCCGGGCCTGTGCACGACGAGCGCAGCTGGAGCTTCGACCTCGATCCCGGCGGGCGTGACCCGGTGCTCGGCATCGAGCGGCTCCGGGACGCCTACCTCGCGCGCGACCCCGGCTATGACCGGGGCATCACGGTGCCGGCCATCGTGGACGTCCCGAGCGGGAAGGTGGTGACCAACGACTTCGCGCGGATCACGGTCGACATGTCGCTGGAGTGGACGCAGTACCATCGCCCAGGGGCTCCGGAACTGTATCCGCCCGCACTCCGGCCGCAGATCGACGCCGTGAACGAACTGGTCTACCGGGACGTCAACAACGCCGTCTACGAAGCCGGGTTCGCCGGCAGCCAGGAGGCGTACGCCGACGCGTACGCGCGGTTGTTCGCCCGGCTCGACTGGCTGCACGCCCGGCTCGAACGGGCCCGTTACCTCGTCGGCGACACCATCACCGAAGCGGACGTACGGCTGTTCACCACGCTCGTACGCTTCGACGCCGTCTATCACGGCCACTTCAAATGCAACCGGTACAAGCTGAGCGAGATGCCGGTGCTCTGGGCGTACGCCAGGGACCTGTTCCAGACACCCGGCTTCGGCGACACCGTCGACTTCGACCACATCAAGCGGCACTACTACCTGGTGCACACCGAGATCAACCCCACGGGGATCATGCCGGTGGGCCCCGAACTGGCTGGCTGGCTCGCTCCGCACGGCCGCGCCGTCCTGGGCGGCCGCCCCTTCGGCGACGGCACCGCACCCGGGCCCGTCGCTGCCGGGGAAGCCGTACCGGCCGATCACACCCCGCTCTCCTGAACGCCGCCCTCCTGAACGCCCGCCGCTCCTGCGCGTTCCTGCGTCAGCCGCCCACGATCCTGCGCACGTTCTCGATGCTGCCGCAGTCCGACGCCAGCTGATTCTCGCGTTCCCGCAGGAACGCGCTGCCCAGCTCGGCCCGGCGCTCGTCGGAGACGTTTTCCCTGGCACCGTTGAGGATCGTCCGCTCCTCCTCGTCCACGTGGTGGGAGACCGCCTTGACGAGGTCCTCCAGCCGCGCGTCCCACTCGTCGGAACCGACGTCGTCCACTTCCAGCAGCGCCAGCAGTGCCTTGTTGCCCTCGGCGTGTTCCTCCTTGCCGTGTTCCACTTCCTCGTTGTCGACATCCTTGAAGCGTTTGAGAGCTCCGTAGACTTCGGATTCCTCCGCCTCGCCGTGCGCGATGAGCAGGGCCGAGAACTTTTCCAGTGCTCCCGCACGGTCGGCCTCGACGCTCCGCATGCGGCGGAACAGTTCCTCCATGGTGCGGTGGTCCTTGAGGATCACCTCGACGACGTCCTGGTCCTTCTCCTCGCCCGCCATACCGCTCGCCTCCTCCATCGGGGTTACCCGTCATGTGGCGCGTGCTCACTGACAGGGGGGCTGAAACCCCCGGCACGCCCGCCGCTCGCCGGCCCGCGCAATGCGGCGGGCAGGCCGTCGTGGGTGGCCCGGGCCGGCGGACCGCGGGCGTGCCACCGGCGTTCGACCCGAACACCCTGCGCCATCACCCGGCCCATTTCCGTGATCTGCGCAGGAGACCTTCACTGCCCCGGGTGACGACCATGTGCGGCGCGGACTCACCGTGGGGACTGTGTGTTCTCGGCGGGTTGCTCGGCGGGTTCCTCGGCGAAGAGGGCGAGGAGGTCTGCGATGTCGCGTCCCGCTTCGGCGGGGTGGCGGAACTTCGCGCCGGGGGTGATCCGGTAGTGGTTGCGGCGCCCTTCTCGTGCCCGGCTGAGGTACCCGCCCTCCTCCAGGTCCGCGACGATCGATTGCACCGTCCGCTCGGTCAGCAGGCAGGTCTCGGCCACCTCTCGCACGCGCGCGCCGGGGCTGCGGGCGAGGGTCAGGAGAACCCGTGCGTGGCTGGTCAGGAAGGTCCACGGTGCCTTGGGAAGTGGTTCGTCTCCCATACCTCCAGGATGCCCAAACTTGGTACATACGTCCTGTTTTTCACGTAATTCTTGACGTGTGTCGGGGTGGGTGCCGACGATGCTGGTACAAGGGAGTAGTGGACGGACGAGCGGGGAGGTAGCGATGACCGGGACCATGGACAGCGCCCACCTCGATACCGACGCCGACCGCCTGCAGGTATCCGTTGCTCCCGGACCGTACGGGTCGGCCCATGTCACCGTCAGTGGTGAGGTCGACCTCCACGACGCCGGCGATCTGCGCGGTGCCCTCCTGACCGCCGTCACCACCTACCGGGGCGCCATCACCGTTGACCTCCACCAGGTCACCTTCTGCGACTGCGCCGGCCTCAATGCCCTCCTGAGCGCCCGCAACACCGCCGAACAAGCCCACCGTTCCTTGCGCGTCACCGCCACCAGCCACACCGTGGAAAGACTCCTCCAGATCACCGAGACCCGCTGCTACCTCACGTGATCGGGCCGGTCGAAGCCCGTGATCTCCCTGATGGCGGCCCGTATCCCCGAATTGCCGTCAATGCCGGGCCGCCAGGACCCGTTCGGTCCATGGAGTACATGACCTGCTCCGCGCCCCACTCCACGAACGCATCGACCAGTCGCATCCCGATGGACTCAAGCAGCCGGCGTGAACGCTCGTTGGCCTTCTGGGTGACGGCGACGACCTCAGACTGCTGGGATGTGACTTTGTCCAGCGCCCAGGACATCGCGGCGGCGACCGCCTCACGGCCATACCCACAGCCCCAGCGCTCTGGCAGCAGCTGATACGACACCTCCGTCCGGCCGCCTCGGGGCGAGCAAGGTTCCACCGACACCAGACCGACCATGGACATGTCCGAGGCCAGGACCACGCTGAACGCACCGAAAGCCGCGACGCACCCCTCCTCGCGGGCCCGAAGGGTCTCCCCGGTCACGGGCCCGCCGAGATGGCGGCGCACCTCGGTGTCCGTCCAGAGCCGCGACAGGGCGGCGACGTCACCGCGCTCAATGGGGCGCAGGACAAGTCGGTCCGTCCTCAGCGAAACGGGCCAAAGGTCAGGGTTCGATGACGAAGACATGCCACTGATCCTGTCAGCCGAAGATCCACACTCTCCGTGACCGCGGCCGACGTCTGACCGGCACGGCACCCCACACACGCAGAGCCCGGTCGGGCCCGTAGTCACCTTGGGGTGTTGGCCGTGGCGTTCTTGTCCGGGCAGGGGGCCTTTGCCCCGCCGGAGCTCTCGACGAACTGCCCGGACTCGGCCGTGGACTCGGCCGTCTACGGACCGTTACTCGTCCCGTCTTGGGGGTGCCGGGGCCGACCGGAGCCGCGCGGTTGCGGGCTTGACCAGCGCGGCCCTGCGGCGCGCTGCGGGTGGGGATGCAGGCCGGGGCCGAGGGGCGGGCCGGCCAGGGGAGTGGGTGAGAGGTCGGTGGGCTCCTCACCCGGCTCCAGGAGCGTGTCGGCGACGCCCACTATGAGCGGGTCGGGGCGGCCCACCGCCGCTTCGTCCTTCCGGTCGTAGTCGATGCGCCACAGAAGGCTGCGGATCGCCTCCAGCCGGCCGCGCCGCTTGTCGTTGCTCTTGACCACCGTCCATGGCGCGTAGCCGGTGTCGGTCGCACGGAACATCGCGACCTTCGCGCTGGTGTACGCGTCCCACAGGTCCAACGAGGCCAGGTCGGTCGGCGATAGCTTCCACTGCCGCACCGGATCGACCCGGCGGATCGCGAAGCGGGTGCGCTGCTCGCCGCGGGAGACCGAGAACCAGAACTTCACGAGCAGGATCCCGTCCTCCACGAGCATCGCTTCGAAGGCCGGGCACTGCCGCAGGAACAGCTCGTACTGCTCCTGGGTGCAAAAACCCATGACCTTCTCGACGCCGGCGCGGTTGTACCAGGAACGGTCGAAGAAGACGATCTCACCGGCTGCCGGCAGATGAGCGACGTACCGCTGGAAGTACCACTCTCCCGCCTCCCGCTCGGTCGGCTGGTCCAGAGCGACGATCCGTGCCCCACGGGGGTTGAGCCGCTCCGTGAACCGCTGGATCGTGCCGCCCTTGCCCGCCGCGTCCCTGCCCTCACAGATCACCACCAGCCGGGATCTGGTGTCCTTGACCCAGCGCTGCAGCTTCAAGAGTTCGATCTGCAGGATCCGCTTGGTGCGTTCGTACTCCCCCGCCTGATCTTGCGGTCGTACGGGTAATTCTCCTGCCAGGTACGGATCGGAGCGCCGGACGAGTCCAGCAGCACGGGCTGCTCCGGCCGGCGGTCATCCACGCTCAGCCCCTTCAGCAGAGCCTCGGCCTCTGACCGCCGGCCCGCTTCGTCTTCCATGCCACGCCACTACCCATGGAACACATCCGGATGCCCGAGACCGCCATGGCGCAGGGCGCGCGGCCGTGCGCAGATTCCGTGACGGCGCGGTTTCCAGTGCATGACCGCATGAGTGGCGCCGGCGTGGAAAGCCGTCGGATATGACACGCCTACCGAACCAAGGCCAGGGCAGCGACGGTGACCGTGCCGACACCGAACGGAACGCCGACGCGGGGCCGGACGAGCAGATCGAGGAGCGGGCCCCGGACCAGCCCTCGGACCTGTCCACACGTTCCTGGAGGGCAGTACTGCGCGGCACGGTCAGGGAGTTCCGGAACGACGAGCTGGCCGATCGCGCCGCGGCCCTGACCTACTACGGCGTACTTGCGCTCTTCCCCGCCCTCCTGGTTCTCGTGTCTGTGCTGGGCCTGGCCGGTGAGTCGACGACCCAGCGGGTCTTGGAAAACGTGCAGCAGCTGACTCCCGGCTCCGCCCGGGACGTGATCAAAGACGCGGTCGAGCAGCTGCAGGGCCGCAGCGGCGTCGGATCGCTGATGGCGATCGTCGGCCTCGTCGTGGCGCTGTGGTCCGCCTCCGGCTACGTGGCCGCGTTCATCCGTTCCGCGAACGCCGTCTACGACATGCCCGAAGGCCGCCCGGTGTGGAAGGTGCTGCCGCTGCGCCTGGCGCTCACCGTCACGCTGATGGTCCTTGCGTGTGGCAGTGCGCTGATCATCGTCTTCACCGGCAGCCTGGCGCGGAAAGTGGGCACCGCCCTGGGAATCGGTGACAGTGCGTTGACGGTGTGGTCGATCGCGAAATGGCCGGTCCTGGTCGTCCTCGTCACGATCATGATCGCGCTCCTGTACTGGGCCGCACCGAACGCCAAGGGCCGCGGATTCAGGTGGCTGACGCCAGGCAGTCTCCTGGCTCTGATGATCTGGATGCTCGCCTCGGCCGGATTCGCTTTCTACGTCGCGAACTTCGCCTCCTACAACAAGACCTACGGCACCGTCGCGGGTGTCATCGTCTTCCTGGTCTGGCTGTGGATCACCAACCTTGCGATTCTCCTCGGACTGGAATTCGACGCGGAACTGGCCCGCCAGCGCGCGATCGCTGGAGGGCTACCCAAGGACGAGGAGCCCTACGTCCGTCCCCGCGACACCCGCGCGTGGAGCGACCAGGACCGCCGCCGCTTGGAGCAGTGACCGCGTATGGACCGCTTGGCCGGCAAGAGTGAACGGCTTGAGCATCCCCGGTGTTCTGCTGCTGCGCCGCTGTGTGGGCAGAAGCATCTGCTTGTGGCGTGGGTGCTCGGTCGTTTATCGGGTAGGCGCGCCACGACAACGGCGTGCGCATCGTAAAAGTCGTAAAGGATCGTAAAGGTCGCAAAGGGGAGACTCCGTATGAGCACGGTAGAGCGGCAGACCCGCATCCCCGATGAATCCGTGAGCGTGCTGGTTTCGCGCGCTTCCCAGCAAATTTCGGAGCTGGTCCGCGAGGAGATACAGCTGGCCCGGGCAGAAATGGCTCAGAAGGGGAAACGCTTCGGGAAGGGCGGCGGCCTCTTCGGCGCGGCGGGCCTGATCGGAATCCTGGCAGCTCAGGCCCTGATTGCAACCTGCATCGCCGCCCTCGCGTTGGTACTCCCAGTGTGGGCATCGGCACTGATCCTCACGGCGGCACTGGCGGTGGTTGCTGCAGTGACTGCGATGGCCGGGAAGAAGCAGATCGCCGATGCCGGCGCCCCCGTCCCGGAGCAGACCATCGACAGCGTCAAGGCCGACCTGGCCGAGATCAAGGAGAAGGGGCAGCGATGACGAACGAACCCCGAACCAATACCGGCTCGCCCACCCCCGATGAGCTGCGCGAGCAGATAGAGCGCACCCGCGACGAACTCGGGCAGACGGTGGAGGCGCTGGCGGGCAAGGCCGACGTCACGGCACAGGCGAAGGAGAAGACATCCGCTGTCAGAGAACGGGCCGCCGAGAAGACCGCCCTGGTCGCCGACCAGATCCGCGTGAAGACCGAGCATGCCGTGCAGCTGGTGAAGGACACGACACCCGAGCCGGTTCTCGACAATCTCGGCCAGGTCGCGAGGGCGGGACGCGCCAACCGCAAGCCGCTGCTCGTTGCCGGCGCTGTTCTGGTCGTCTTCCTGCTGGTGCGGCGCAGCCGCGTACGCCGATGAAAGCGTCCAAGATCGCCTACAAGCCGGTCGGTCTGGCTCTGGGCGCCTTCAGCGGCATGATCGCGGGTGCCGCGTTCAAGCAGGTGTGGAAGATCGTCGAAGGCGAAGGCGACGCCCCCAGCGCTACGGACGAAGACCGGTCCTGGAAGCAGATCCTGATCGCCGCCGCTGTCCAGGGCGCGATCTTCGCCGTGGTCAAGGCCGCTGTCGACCGCTCGGGTGCCGTGGCCACGCGTCGTGTGACGGGCACCTGGCCGGGCTGACCCGCCGTGATGCCGGCCGCCGCCCTTCCCCAGCTGATCGGCCCGGCCCCACCACCGGGCACGGGGGCCAGGGGCCCATGGAGATCGACGAAATTTGGATGGGACGCTTCGCCTGGGGCAGTCGCAGGACGTCGGTCAATGGCCGCGGTCCCGTCCGCTGGGCCGCATTCGAAACCCGGAGGTGCGCGGTGTCCAGTACGGCTCTGTCCTTGCCCGCGCTGCCAGTCGGCCTGATGGCCTTGCCGGGCGTCTACCAGCCACAGGCGGACACCCTTCTCCTCGCGGAGGCGCTCGCCCAGGAGGAGCTCGGGCCGCGGACTGACGCGCTGGAGATCGGTACGGGCACCGGTGCGCTGGCGCTGCATGCCGCCGGCCGGAGAGCCCGGGTCACGGCGGTCGACGTCTCCTGGCCCGCTGTGGTCACGGCGCGGTTGAACGCACTGCGTCTGCGGCTGCCCTTGCGTGTCCTGTACGGCGACTTCGCGGCACGCACCGCGGGTGACTGCTTCGACCTGGTCGTCACGAATCCGCCATACGTCCCCGCCCCGGGGGTCCGGCTCCCCTCGCACGGGCCGGAGCGGGCCTGGGACGCCGGCCCCGACGGGCGCGGGGTCATCAACCGGGTCTGCGCCACTGCCCCGGCCCTGCTGCGTCCGGGGGTGTCCTGCTCATGGTGCACTCGGGGATGTGCGGGGCCGAGGAGACGCTCGACCGCCTGACCGGGGTGGGGCTGGCCGCAGAGGTCACGGCGACGGCCGCGGTGCCGTGGGGCCCCGTGCTGCGTTCGCGACGGTCGTGGCTGGAGCAGCAGGGTCTGGCGGCAGAAGCCGATGAGTGGGAAGAGCTGGTGATCATCCGTGCCCAGTCCCTCTGACCGCGGCCCGCGCTCGGTTTCCACGGCGGTGCCCGTCCGCCGGGTGTCCGTGGATCCGCTGGGCCCGGTCCTGGTCGAGGGGCCGGTCGAGATCGTCCTGGACGACGGGACGGTCGCCCGCTCGGACCGCTTCATGGTCGCGGTGTGCACCTGCCGCCGCAGCCGTATTTACCCCTGGTGCGACACCAGCCACCGCCACCGCGAGCGAGTCGACTCGCCGCCCGAGGACAGGACCCCGAGATGATCCCTCACAGCCCGGGAGCGACGGCGACCGCCGCCGGCCCCCGCCTCGTCGAGGAGCGGGGCGAGTTGTCCGGGGCCGTGACACAGGCCCTGCAGTCGGGCGGCCCTCCGGTGTACGCCACCGGGTCCGTGCTGAGGGCGGACCCGTGGGGTGAGGACCTCCAGCTCGCGCTTTACCTGCTGTACGAACTGCACTACCGCGGCTTCGACGGCGTGGACGACGGGCGGGAATGGGATCCGGACCTGCTGCGGCTGCGCCAAGCCCTGGAAACCCGCGTCCTCTCCGCCTTGCGCACAGAGCTGTCCGACGCTCCCCGGTCGGTCGAGGAGGCATTCGCCCCGCTCCTTGTCGAGCCTGTTGACCTCTCCGGGAGCCTCAGCCACCATCTCGAAACCGAGGGCGCCCTGTGGCAGTTGCGTGAGTACGCGGCCCTTCGCTCCCTCTACCACCTCAAGGAGGCGGACCCGCACGCCTGGGTGATCCCCCGGCTCACAGGACGGGCCAAGGCTGCCATGGTCGCCATTGAGTACGACGAGTTCGGCGCCGGCCGCGCCGACCGCATCCACGCACAGCTCTTCGCGGACCTCCTGACCGACCTCGGGCTGGATCCCGCGTACGGCTGCTACCTGGGCCGGGCCCCGGCACCCCTGCTTGCGACCGTGAACCTGATGTCCCTATTCGGTCTCCACCGCGCCCTGCGCGGCGCTCTCGTCGGCCACTTCGCCTGCGTGGAGGTCACCTCGTCGCCCGGGTCCAGGCGCCTGGCCAGGGCGCTGCGGCGCTGCGGGGCCGGTCCGGCAGCCGAACATTTCTACGCCGAGCACGTGGAGGCCGACGCCGTCCACGAACAGGTTGTCCGCCACGAGGTCATCGGGGGCCTGTTGGCGGACGAGCCCCGCCTCGAGGCGGACATCGCCTTCGGGTGCGCGGCGACGGTCCTGCTGGAGGACCGCCTCGCGACTCACATCCGGGAGGCCTGGGATCAGGGGCGTAGCGCGTTGCGTTGGCCCCTGCCGGGGCCGTGAGGGGCGGCTTCCGTGGCCATGGGAGCGGCGCGTCGGCCTCAGGCACGGCGCTCCGCTGTCGTGCACCGCCTGTCATGGACGCCGCGCGGGTCAAGGAGTCGCCCGGGGGGACCTCTGACGTCAGCGGGGCGCAGCGCGGTGGCCGAACCAGGGGCCTCGGCCGCGGGGGGCGTCGTCCACCGGAGGACCGGTCTCGGCGCGGGCGTTGTCGCGTTGCTCGATCAGATCATCGTGCTCGCGCTCGTGGTCGTCGACGGCGGCGGCTTCACGCCGTGATGTGGAGGTCCGGGTCTGAGACGTGAACACCGACCTCGACGTGGTGCTGCTGCTCACCGCATTGGTGCGGGGTCTGGCCACCACGCTGCTGCTCGACATAGGGGACGGGCGGCCGCCGCCCGACGTGCCGACCCGGCGCCTGCACGCTGCCCACCGGCTCGCCGCCCGGAACGGGCTGGCGGGCGAAGGCCTCGATCCCGCGTGAGGGGAGTACGTACCGGCCGTGACGCTGGCAGAACGGCTCCTGGCCCGTGCCGCGCCCGGGCTGGCAGCCGTGGGAGACCTCGAGTTCGTGGAGGAGCTGTTCCACCGCATGCGGTGGAACAGCTCCTGAGGCGGGGCCGCCCGTCAGCGCGCGGCGTATCTGCGGCGGGCGCCAAGTCGAGGCCCTCGCCGAGCTGTGTGCCCGCACCATGGACGCCTCGCCCCCGGGCGACCGCACGACCACCGAGGTGGTGCTCCCGGACGTTGCGCAGCTCATCGGCCTTGCCGAGGGACTCCAGGATCCCGCTGTGATGCTGCCCCCTCGGCCCCGACGGCCGGCTTCGGCGACTTCCAGGTCCGACACGTCGGCAGCCGGTTCGTCGACCGGTGGGACGGCCGCGCGGTGATGTCAACGGTGCGCTGCTCCTGGTGGCCTATCCGATGCCCGCCGGCGAGAGCGGGCTGTTCGACATCATTGAGTGCGTGCACGCGCGATGCCTTGCGCGGCCTCGCCGTGACGGGTGCGGGCCCGCCCAACTGCTGTCCTGGGTGAACACGGTCACCCAACGTTCAGGGCCCTCCCTACGTCGTGAGGCCCGTCAGGCGCCTTCGTCGAGGACGGTGCGGATCAGTGCTCGTTGGGCGTCGGAGAGGCAGGGGTCCTGGAGGTCGAGCACCTCGTCGTCGACGGTGATCCGGTAGTGGAAGCCGTCGGCCACGGGGGCGACGGCCTGTTGCGCGAGTTCCTCCAGATCCGCCGCGTCCGCGCGGCCCGAGGTGTTGAGTGCGCGGAGCTTCTCGAAGCCGGCGAAGCCTCCGGAGCGGGTGACCGTGATCAGCATGGCTGTACCTTCCTGTTCCTGGTGGTGTCACAGGGTCTGCACGTCGCAGCCATTGCGCGGATGCCCCGAACACCAGCCCGCTGTCACGGAACCGGGTCTCGGCAGTACGAACGTCCGGAAAGCGCCGCTGCGTGGCCGACCCGTCGTCGGCGGGCCGGATGGAGGGCCGCGAGGTCCGCGACCATCGCCAGACGGAAGCAGGGGTGGTTGTCACCGGACTTTGGACTGCGTGAACGTCGGCCGACTGGGATGCCGCCCTCCCCTGTCCCGCGGCGGGAAAGGGGCTCATCGAGGCGGCGGAGCAGCACCCCAGCCAGCCCATTCTGGCGGTCGTCTACACCTGGCCGAGGTCCGAACTCACCCATCGTGACGGACGCATGTGGATCACGACCTGCTCGCCGTGGTTCTTCCAGGCGTCGTCGACGTAGTCGTCCACCTTCGCAGCCGGCAGGTACCGCGAGGAAATCCACACCAGTTGCTCGCGCACCGCCGGTACGGTCGAGACGACCGGGCCTTCGACCGACACGTACCGGATCGTCGGCTCTACGCGGTCGACCATCAGGCTGAACCGGCCTGCGGACTCGATCAGTTCGGCCTTGCGGGAGTCGCGGCCGGTCATGATCCAGATGTCGCCGCCGGGGGAGTAGTGGTACCAGATCGGTACCGTCAGCGGTGCGCGGTCACCGCCCGCGCTCACGGAGAGGGCGGCGATGTGGGGTTCGGCGAGGAACTGCTCCCGCTCGGTCCGGGACAGTGCCATGGCATCCTCCTTCAGGATGGAAGGCGTACTCCGTTCTCAGAACTGACCGTCGACACCTGTGACCGCCGGAGGTCCCAAGGGCGCGTCCTTCTCCGAGAACCCCAGCTCCTCGAGGGCGCCGGCCGTAAGGCGGACGGCGTCGTTCTCGGCCGTTGCCCGGTCCGGTGCCTCGACTTCGAGCCGGACGGAAAAGGTGCCGTCCTCGTGGACCGTCAGCAGTTCCACGTCTTCGGTCTCGCTCAGGTCGGTGTGGTGCGAAGCCAGGCTCCTCGCCAGTTCGGACCGTGCTGCATCGTCGGCGTCCCTCAGGAACGTGCCGGGCACGGTGATGACGTAGGTGGTCACTGCTGCCTCCTGTCGGCTGGCAAAGGCTGGGCCTCGTTGTGGGATGCCCTGCTGTCGCGCTTCAAACCCCCTCAAGCTCGACAGATCAGACTGCCGGGTGCCGCCCGGCAGCCCCGCCGCGGCGTGTTTGGCTGCTGGCAGTGACGATCACTGCCGACACGCCACCGCCAACTATGGACGAGCTCGTCAGGCTGTGGCTGCCGCTAGTTCACGGCTGGAGCTTTCCACCATCGCTCGAACCATTTCGTCCGCAGACGGCCCGTTCTTCGGGCACAACGAGTCGAGGCTGTAGCCGTCCGGTGCCAGTCGCAGAAGTGTCTCGGAGATGTAGTTTCGCCGTTGGGCAAAAGCCGCGCCGTGGTCGTCATGGACCTGCTGCGGTGCCGGTGCCAGCACGGCTGCGGCGTCGTCGTGTTGGGCTTGCATCCCCACCACCGACAGGACCACGCGGAACGCCTCGGCCTCAGCCCGCTCAAGCTTCTTCAGTACTCCCGCCAAATCATCAGAAGGCGGGGCCTTGCGCAGCTGGTGCGCTTCCTTGACGTATCGGTCCAGCAGCAAGTGCAGCGACGACCCCGCCGGGGGAGGGGTCGGATCCATGGCGTCCAGAATGGAAGACAGCCAGTCCACCATGCGCTGGCCTGCGAGTCCGAGCTCGTCCCAGCACACCCCACGCAAACTCTCCCCCAGGTAGTGGGCCCTCTCGAATGCCTTTCGGCTGGGCGTCATGGGGCGGGGGGCATCTACCGGGCCGTATGCGTCCAGGTACTGCGGGGCGAGTCGTTCCGCGAGGGAGCAGAACAGCGCCAGGTGGACGTAGACATGGAACGCGGCCATGGCGCGGTGCGTGCCCCAGCAGTTCGACTTGTTGCGGCGTGGCAGATTCCACAGCGACACCACTCGGCGTGCATCGATGGAGGGGTCTTCGGGGATTTCGTTGAGGTCCCGGGCCAGCAGAGAATGGGCATTCCGGAAGTCATACAGTTTTTGGTGCAGTGCCTCGTGCAGCAAATGCTCGGCGACCCACCAAGGGTTCTTGAGTAGTTTCCGGTTCAAGAAGATGGCGCCGGTCAGAGTGAACTGAGAGGTGGACGCCTTGCCCTTCCACGGGCCGGTTCCGGCGTGGATCCCGATCTGGTGGGCGTGGCTCAGGGCACCGTGCGATGTCATTGGGAGCAGCTCTTCCAGGAGCCGGGCCCCTCTCTGCAGCGCTGCGAGGTCCTCGCGCGTGGGCGCGTGCAGGGGTGCACCGAACTGCCGTTCCGCGAATTGCTCGAACACGCGCCCGAAGATGTCGTTGTGTCGACCCCGGGTCCAGATCCACGGGGTGCGGGACGGCTCGCCGAGCCACCATGCGTCTGTGGCGCTGCCCTGCAACGGCCCGGTGGCAGAGCCGGCCTGAGCGTGCCGCGCAGTCGCGTCGAGCACCTGTGCACACAGTTCCGGGGGCACCGACTGCTGTCGCCCAACGACTGCCTGGGCCACGAGTTGCTGGACGCAGCGGCGTACGAGTGGATCGCCGAGGATTCTGTACACGGTCTGCGGTCCCGCCTGCTGCAGTTCCGTGAGGAGCCGTCGAGCGGCGGGCACGGAGGTGCTGATGCTCTCGAGCCGACGCCTGAATGCGGAATGCATCTGTTCAGTCACGTAGCGGCTGTCACCGAACGGACTGCGCGAAAGCGCCGCGTCGAATTCGCTCAACTTCATGTGCTGCTTCCAGCCTGCTTGATCCCGTGCCTGCATGCAGTATCGGCCGTAGTCGGAGGGGCTACTCCGGCTCGGTTTCGTCGACGTCGTTCTCTTCCACCTCGAAGTCGTGCTGGCCATCCGAGGTCTCCAGGGTTGCACTGATCGCGTTGTGTTCGGCCTGTATTTCCTCCACTTCCTTCTCTGTCACCGCGCGGTCAAATTTGAGAATCACGCGAGATTCTCCCTCGCGGCCTTTTGAGCTGTAAGAGGAACTCATTCTTCGTCTCACTCCTCGGCGTGTTTTAAACGGTCAAATCATACTGTGTGAGCATCGCGTGAGAACTTGTACCAGGACTCATTGTGAGCCTGTACCCGGGCGCCAGAAGGACCACCTGGAAGAGGACGTGAAATGGACCGGTTGGACGCTGCCGGCGGGTCGGAAGCGGAGTCGAGTGTCAGTCTGACCTTCGATCGGGAGATGTCGGCGTCAGAGGTCGAGCGGATCAAGCGCAGCCTGGGCGCCCGCACGGCCTTGCAAGTGCCCACCGCCGTGAGCGCCGCCTACGGGCGGGCGCGGCGGGTGGGCTTCGCCAAGTCCTCCCGTCCCGAGGTGGGCGCGTTGATGGCCGTGCTGGCGGCAGCGGTTCCTGCCGGCGGGCGCATTCTCGAGCTGGGTACAGGAGCCGGTGTCGGACTCGCATGGGTCGCACACGGGCTGCGCAGCCGCAGCGACGTCGAGGTGGTCAGTGTCGAGGTCGACAGGAACATGTCCGAGCTGGTGTCGAGCGCGGGCTGGCCTGACTGGGTGTCATTGGTCGTCGGCGATGCCCGGGAGGTCATCCCGACCCTGGGAACCTTCGACCTGGCGTTCCTGGACATCCCGGGAGAGTTGAAGGCCTCGGTGCTTGATGACGCCATCACCGCGTTGAGGCCCGGTGGGCAGTTGCTCATCGACGACATGAACCCGTACTGGCGCAAGTTTCGCAAACCCGTCGATGGATGCGATCCCGAGCAACTGCTCGAAGACCCTCGCGTGGTGTGCGCCCTGCTCCAGTACTCGAGCGGAATGATTCTCGTCTCGCGCCTGCGTGACTGACAGCGAGGCACGGGACCACCTGGTCGTCAGGGGTGGCGGCGGGCTCGCGGGTGCGTACTCGACCGTCGGTCCGGCGCACCTGCCGGGCGCGGGTACCCGGATGGATTTGGTGCTGGGGGCGCCGATGAGTTTTGTGGCGCCGGGCTGTCTACCTCTTTGTAAGCGCGAGAAGAAGCCCAGCAACCGCCCCGGAAGGGTGAGGAACATGAAGTACATGATCCAGATGAACGTGCCTGCCGATCAGTGGGACGCCATCATGTCGTCGTACTCCAAGGACGACATGGAGGCCATGTTCGCCCACATGGGCGCCCTCAACGATGACCTCACCTCCGCTGGTGAATGGGTCGAGGGACAGGGCCTCGGCGGCCCCTCCCTGGTCAAGACGGTGCGGGCCGGAAGCGACGGCCGGCCGCAGGTCACCGACGGGCCGGCTCAGGCGGGACACATCCTGGCCGGGTACTGGGTGGTCGACGTCAAGAGCGAGGACCGGGCCCTGGAGATCGCGGCACGCGCGTCGGCGTGCCCCGGACCGGGCGGGAAGCCTGGCAACGACCCGGTCGAAGTACACCCGATCCCCGAGGGCCCGACGGAGGCCTGAGCCGACAGATCGCGTCCACGGCAGTGCCCGGCCCCGGGCCGGCCCCGGCGAGCCGGACCGGACGGACTGAGAGCGCGGGTGTTGTCGGTCGGCGCGGGACGGGTGGGTGTTCAGGCGCCGGAAAGGGCGATCAGCCGGCGCCGCAGCACGGCGGCGCCGGACACGGCCGGTCCGTCTTCGTCGGCATCGCGATTCCGGCGGCCGAGGGCAGTTAGGGAGCCATCGGAGTGAGTCTGCGTTCCCTACGGCCTCATCTTGATGTTGCACCGGCTGACGCGCACATCTGCCATCGCGTCTTCGAGGAATCCTTAGGAGAGCCATGCGTATCCGTTCTGCTCTGACCACGTCTGTCCTGGCTGCGGGCGTCCTGCTGGGTGGCGCCGGCGCCGCCCTGGCCAACGACGGTGTCGACATCGACTACTTCTCCGGCGGCCACAAGGCCTTCTCGTCCAACTGTTCCTCCCTTGCGGCCGTTCCGGCGGCGCTCGGCCCCGTGTACACCTCGACCTGCGCGACGGAGGGCGAGAAGGAGTGGGCCGAGGCCGGTCACCTGGGCTCCTAGTAACAACTGGGTAGTGTCTCAAGGGCGGTTGCCGACGACGGCAACCGCCCTTGCGGCGTCTCCGCGCTCAGGGGCCGCTGCACACGCCGGCCTGACCACCCGACCCCGCAGAGGTCCCGGGCCGCCGGGTCACGGCACTGGGGACCCCAGGCCCGCGCCTGCCCCTTGCGATGACGCTCAGTCCCCGTCGCCGTCACTGCAAGCCGACGGGGCATCAACGGCAGCCTTCAGGGGCTCAGACCGGCCTGCCTGAGCGCCACCCGGGACAGGTCACCGATCACGCTTTCGTCTCCCCGGCGCCAGGCATCGGCGAGACCCCCGGGCGGAACGGAGACCGCGGCGAGGTCTGCCACCGGCCCGGTCAGGGCACGCAGTGCAAGCAGATCAGCACCACCGGGAGCGTCGACAAGGCCTCGGATCAGAGCACTGCGCCGGATCCAGCGCACGCGCGGGGGAAGCCAGAGGGCCAGCACGAAAGCCACCGAGGTGACGATCAGAGCGAATGCGGTCAGGTTGGCCAAGCGGCCGACGATGTCCTGCATCGACTGCCCGGCATCGGAGAGCCCGTTGCTGGCCTCGGCGGCGGACTGCAGCGGCTTCTTCAGGATGCCCCCGACCAGCGGCACGTTCGAGGCCGCATTCCCCGCATCGTTGAGGCCGGAGGCGAGACTGCCGCCCGCGTCCTCCACCTTCCGCCCCGGCTCGGCCAGCAGCATGATCCCATTGCGGACAGCCAGCGCGAACCTCACTGCGGCCACCACCAGGACCACGGCGACAAGGTCAGCGAGCACCTGTCGGCAACGACGTGCTCGAGTCTGGGCGTAAAGGCGCATCTGCTTGCTCCTGTTCCGGCGACGTCAACGGACAAGACCGGTCTCCAACCGGGTGAGGCGCGACAGCCGTGACGGCACACCGCGGTCCACCGCCCGACCGTACGTGGCATCTGCCCCGCCCAGGCAGGCGTCTTCACATGTCGACTTCACCGGCTCTGGGGCGGAGCCTCTCTCGACCTCTGTCGAAGACCGGTCTCTCGGGCCGGCGGCGGGTCGAGGGCAGGCACGGCACCCTCACCCTTCCCGGCTCATGTGACGGGCTGTCAGGACTCGGTCGCCACCTGCGTAGGGGGAGGGCTGGGCAGCGTGGGGCCCGGTGTGGACAGTTGACCAGGGGCGGCGTCTGAGGACCAGGTCGCCGCCGTGATTGCCTCGCGAGCGCGCAGTACGCAGGGCAGGGCCCTTGGCCGGGTCGGGTGCATGACAGGACCCGGTCGAGTGACTACGGGCCCGGCAGGGGCCTTCGTGCTTGGGCGTGGACGGTGTCCTGGCCGGGCGCCGCAGACGCTACCGCTCCTCGCTCGCGACGCATGCCCGTCGGCGACGCGCGCTTGTCCTACGCACCGCCGATGACGACGGCTCTCTCTGGGGTGCCTGGCCGTGGGGATTACTGGTTCAACGAGGCCGGCGGCCAGGACGGTCCCAACGGCCGCCTCCACACCTGATGAGCGCCGAGGCGGGCCCTGCGGGATCTGTTCGCGAGCCGAACGGCCTACTCCGTGAGTCGTTCCACCACCCGACGGGCAGCCTCCTGCTCGGCAGCCGGTGGCGACAGCTCGTCCAGGGTGTCGAGGTCGGTGTCCTGTTCGAGTTCCTTCTCCCACGCAGCGGCGAGCCGCTCCTGCTCCCCGCGCTCCTGGCGGCCCAGAGCCTCCCGGGTGGTCGGATCGAGAGCCGCCAGAAAGCGTTCAACCACGTCCGAGGACATCCGGTACTCCTTGTCGTTGGGGAAAGGGCGGATACGCGACAGCGCCGTGTCCAGCATGCGAAGCGCCGCCCGACGAGGGGGTCAGGCACGGCCAGGGACTGACCCGAATGGGCGCCACAATGGCCGGGCCGCCTTGGGGAGCCGATGGTCCGAGCGTCGGATGCATGCCGTGAAGCGGTGCAGCGGTACAAGCGTGCGATCCACGGGCGCTGCGCGACGAGCCCTCTCTCGGCCTCGGGGCACAGCCCGTGCAATGGCCCGTTGGATCGGGCTCTAGGGGATGTCCGGGGGGCGAGCGTGGTGCGGGCGCTCGCCGCGCGGCGTCGCCACCCGCCCGAAAACCAGTGGAGCCGCACTCCCGTGTGCCGTTACCGTGCTCCCGCCCGCAGTCACCCTGTCAAGGACGTGCCGTTGTACACCAAGTGAGACCCCCGAGCGCTGATCCGTCGCGCGTCGCACCTGTGCGACGTGCTCCTTTTCGCTGCGGTCTTCTCACTGGAACCGGTGTATTTCTGTGTCCAAAACCTGGGTGGTCGTGCCCACCTGCCTGCCGATAATTCTCCGCCGTTGCCACAGATGCGCCTCCGGGCGCTTCCGGGCGAACGGCAAATTCCGCGTCAACGCGAACCACAAGCTCCTCGACGCCTGGCTCCTCGCACTGTGCACCGAGTGCGGGGACACCACCAAACTCACCATCCTGGAGCGGATGAACGTGCGTTCCGTACGACCCGAGCTCCTGAACCTGATGCACGACAACGACCCCGGCCTGGCAGCCGAACTGCTCCAGGACCCGGTCGTACGGCGCCGCAATCGCATCGCCCTCGACTGGGACAACGCATGGCGCCTCGACAGCGGCGCGCCGCATCAGCCGGATCAGCCGCGTCAACCGCATCAGCCGGAGGGTGAGGCGATCGAGGTATCGGTCCGCTTTGCGGCGCGGATTCCTGTGCGGCCGATGCGACTGATCGCCGAAGGTTTCGGCTTTTCGCGTGCCGAGGTCGAGAGGCTGCTCGTCGAGGGAAACCTCGTGTCGACGGTCCGCCTGAGCGGCAAGCTCTCGGGCGACTTCACCTTCATGCTCAAGCGCTGAGTCCATCCGGCCCGGGGCCTGTCCGGCAGTATCCGATCCGCCGGACAGGCCCTAGCCCCGCGGCCCCCGGGTCGCTTCTGCGCGGCGGAAGGCCTCGTCGCAGGTCTGGCCGGAGCGGGTCGCCACCAGCGAGAGCTTGTCGACGAGGCCGCCGTTGGTGAACTCCAGGCGCCAGGAGCCGCTGGTCAGCGCCACCGCCGGAACGGGCTCGCCGTGGCGGGCCGTGACCTGCCAGCCGCGTTGTTCCAGGGCGGTTTCGAGGGCCGCCAGCCGGCCGTCGTCGGCGGGGCCGTCGCCCGTCCAGTCCGCGATGCAGTCGGCGAGCTCACCCTCCTCGGCGGGGGACGGGGCGTCCGGTGTGAGCCCGGCGGCGGTGGCGGCGGCGGCGAGTTCCGCCGCGACCGTGCCTCGCGAGGGGTCTCCGCCTGGGCGGGCGAGGGCCTTCGCGCCCGCAGGTTCCCGGACCCAGCCGTCACGGCCGTCATCCTCGGCCGAAGCCAGCACGACCCCGCCGACGACGAGGGTGCCCGCGAGCGCCGCGACCCCTGCCACAGCCGCCCACACGGCTACGCCCTTGCTCCTGCTCACGTTCGTCCCCCGCACTCATGTGGCCCGCAGCCGGGGCGTCGTGCTCCGGCGGCCGGTCACAGGTTAGGGGGTGGGCCTGGGCTGACCATGGTGGCCTGTGCCCCGTCACCCCGGCGGTGAGCGGTCGGCAAGGGTCGGCTTCGCGCTGCACATGCCGGCTGAATGCCTACGTGCGGAACGTGTGGCCTTGCGCGGATTCGCGCGGTTCACGGCTGGCAAGTCCTTGCCATGGCGAGGACTTGCCGTCAGCAGGTCTTCACGTCGGCATTCCTGGGCCGATAGACCCATGGCATGTTCTCCCCTCTCAGGCTTCCGCCTTCCGGCGCAGGCGTTGGCAGCTGATCTCGGCCGCCACCGTGGTGCCGCTGCTGGCGTCGGGGCTCGCAGTCATGCAAGCGCCCGCTCAAGCCGCTCCGAGCAAGCCCACCGTTCCAGCCAAGCCCTCGGCGACCCACAAGGTCACCCTGGTCACCGGCGACGTCGTCACGGTCACCACGATGGCCGACGGCAAGCAGATCGCCGACGTCGACCGGCCGGACAGCGCCGTCGGCGGCGTCAAGGTCCAGGAGATCAAGGGTGACCTGTTCGTCATCCCGGACGAGGCGGCGCCGCTGCTGGGCACGGACAAGCTGGACCGGCGGCTGTTCAACGTCACCGACCTGATCGAGATGGGCTACGACGACGCGAAGACGGCCGCTGTGCCGCTGATCGCGACGTACGCCCAGTCGAAGTCCCGCTCGGCCGCCCCGCCGACGGCCCCACAGGGCAGCAAGCTGACCCGCGACCTCAAGGGCATCCGCGGTGCCGCGCTCAGCACCGAGAAGCGGCAGGCCCGCACCTTCTGGACCACCGTCGCGCCGCAGGGCAGCGCGACGTTGGGCGCGGACGTGGCGAAGCTGTGGCTCGACGGTCGGGTGAAGGCCAGCCTCAAGGAGAGCGTGCCGCTGATCGGCGCGCCCGAGGCCTGGGCGGCCGGGTACACCGGCAAGGGCGTCAAGGTCGCGGTGCTCGACACCGGCATCGACGTCAACCACCCCGACTTCGCGGGCCTGATCGACGGCACGGCCAGCTTCGTGCCGGGAGAGGCCGTCACCGACGTCAACGGGCACGGTACGCACGTCGCCGGCACGATCGTCGGCTCGGGCGCCGCGTCCGGCGGTGACAACAAGGGCGTCGCCCCCGGCGCCGACCTGGTCGTCGGCAAGGTGCTCGGCGGCGCGGAGGGCTACGGCCAGGACTCCTGGGTCATGGCCGGTATGCAGTGGGCCGCCGAGACCGGTGCGGACGTCGTCAACATGAGCCTCGGCGACTCCTACCCGACGGACGGCAGCGACCCGATGTCGCAGACCGTGGACGCGCTGTCCGCGCAGTACGGCACGCTGTTCGTCATCGCCGCCGGCAACGCCGGCCCGGAGAGCATATCCGCCCCGGGTGCGGCCGCCTCGGCGCTGACCGTGGCCGCCACGGACAAGCAGGACCAGCTCGCGTCCTTCTCCAGCACCGGCCCGCTGGCCTACTCCGGCGCCATGAAGCCGGACATCGCGGCGCCCGGCGTGGACATCACCGCGGCCCGCTCCCAGGAGATGACCGACGGTGGCGCGGGCCTCTACCGCACCCTCAGCGGCACCTCGATGGCCACCCCGCACGTGGTCGGCGCCGCGGCGATCCTGGCCCAGCAGCACCCGGACTGGACCGGCGCCCAGCTCAAGGAACACCTGATGAGCACCGCGAAGGACCTGCACGACCGGTACTCGCCGTACGAGGTCGGCGCCGGCCGCCTCGACGTGGCCGCCGCCGTGCGCACCACCGTCCGCAGCACCGGATCGCTCTTCTTCGGCAACTACACATGGCCGCACGAGCCGAGCGACGTCGCCGTCACGAAGGACCTGACCTTCACCAACTCCGGTTCCACCGAAGTCAAGCTGAACCTGGCGCTGACCAACGACGGCGGCCCGTTCACGCTGCGAGCCACCACCGTGACCGTCCCCGCGGGCGGCACCGCCGCCGTCCCGGTGACCAGTGACCCGCAAACCGCCTCGGCCGGCCGGCACGTCGGCTACGTGACAGGCACCGACGCGACCACCGGGAAGCCGGTGACCCGCACCTCCGTGGCGCTGCTCAAGGAGGAGGAGCGCTACGACCTGAACATCAAACTGGTCGGCCGTGACGGCAAGCCCGCCGCGGGCTGGGCCACGGTCAACCTGGCCGGCGACTTCTGGCCGTGGAACGTCTACGTCGACGGCTCGACGACCATGCGCATGGCACCCGGCCAGTACACCGTCGCGGCGTACCTCGACGTGGCCGGCGAGAAGGCGGACCGCTCGGGTCTGGCCGTGTTGGTCCAACCGGAGACCTTGCTCAAGGACCGCCCCGTGGACGTGGTGCTGGACGCGAGCAAGGCACGGCTGCTGCAGACGGAGGCGCCGCAGCGCACCGAGGACCGCCAGCGCAAGGTCGACTTCAACGTCCACTACAAGGGCCTCGACCCGTACATGGACTACCGCAGCGCGTACGTGCTGCCGCTGACGTACGACGATGTCTACATCGCGCCGACGGAGCCCATGAAGCAGGGCGAGTTCATGCTGACCACCCGCTGGCGCAAGGGCGAGCCGCAGCTCAGCCTGAGCGCGCTGGGCGGTCGGCTCCAATACGAGGCCCTGGTACAGGCGGGCAGCGCCCTGGGCACCGCCACGGACAAGCTGGACGTCGTCTACGCGGGCAACGGCGCGGCGGCCGCGTACAAGAAGGCCGGAGCCAAGGGCAAGGCCGTCGTCATCGAGCGCAGCGACGAGGTATCGCCGCAGGAGCGCACCCAGGCGGCCGTCGCGGCCGGTGCGAAGGCGCTGATCGTGGTCAACGACGGTGCCGGCACCCTGATCGAGTACGTCGGCGAGTCGACCATCCCGGTCGCCACCGTGCACCGCGACGCGGGGAAGACCCTTGTCTCGATGGCCAAGGCCGGGAAGTTCCAGCTGACCGCGAAGCAGACCGAGTACACGCCGTTCGTCTACGACCTGACCCGGGAGTACCCCGGCCAGGTTCCGGACCGGGCCCTGGTCTACAAGCCGGCCAACGGTGACCTCGCCCGGATCGACGCCCGCTACTACTCGGCCACCGACGGCGGGCCGGCGGAAGGCTACCGCTCCGACTTCACCCTCAGCCCGTCGTTCAACTTCGCCGAGCGCGAGTGGCACCCGGGCACCCGCACCGAATGGGTGACCCCGGGCCAGGTCTGGCGGGAGTTCCACACGCAGGGCGTCGACGGAGCCCTGCCGTGGTCGATGGTCTCGGGCGACAACACGTACGCCAAGGGCAGCACCACCCGTCTGGACTGGTTCGCCCCGGCGACCCGGCCCGGCCAGGGCGAGTCCTTCGGCGTGTACAACTCCCGCTGGCAGAACTACATGACCTGGAACGTGCAGGCGTGGGCCTCCGCCAGCGACAACATGCGGCTGGGCGGCTTCCTGCCGTGGGGTGAGACGCCCTCCCACCTGCAGGTATTCCAGGGCGACACGCTGATCCACGACAACCCGGTCAGCGGGGACATGCAGTGGCAGGAGGTGCCGGCGGGCAATCTGCCCTACCGCGCCGTCCTCGGTGTGGAGCGGCCCGGTGACGTCTTCCGGCTGTCGACGCGCACCCACACCGAGTGGACGTTCATGTCCGACACCGTCGACTCGGACTTCTTCGAGCGGTTCTCGGTGCTGAACCTGGACTACAAGCTGGAGTCGGACCTGCACGGCGACGTCAAGGCCAACGCGACCCAGGAGATCGCGCTCAAGCCGGTGTCGATGGACGGCGGCACCGTGCCGGGCAAGGTCACCACGGTCAAGCTGGACGTCTCGTACGACGACGGCGCCACCTGGCAGAAGGTGACCCTGACCGAGGACGCCCACGGCTCCTGGACGGGTGCGTTCAGGACGGCGAAGAAGCCCGGCGGCTTCGTCTCGGTCCGCGCGAGCGCCGAAACGGACCGCGGCTTCAGCGTCAAGAACGAGATCATCCGGGCGTACGGCCTGCGATGAACCGCACTGTCGGGTCCCGGGGAGGCGACTCCCCGGGACCCTTCCCGTCAGACCTGCTCCCAGCAGGGACTGTTCAGGGACTGCCGCCATGGCGCATACTCTCCCCGCTGCGGCAAGAGGAAGAGAGCCGGTCGCCGATGCTGGATGTTCTGGGCCTCGAACCCGATGACGAGCGCGTCTACCGGGCACTGCTCGGACGGCCGAATTCCACCGCGAAGCTGCTGTCGGACCTTCTCGTCGAATCGCAAGCCGACGTGGACAAGGCTTTGTCCCGCCTCGTCACGTGGGGACTGGTGACCAGGTCGGCGGACGAGCAGTTCACCGCCGCGCCGCCGGCCATGGCGCTCGGCGCTCTCATCAGCCAGCGGCGGGACGGGCTGCGCATGGCCGAGCAGGCACTGGTGAGCTTCGCCGAGGAACACCGGGCGGCGATGACCGGGAGCAGCATCAACGATCTGATCGAGGTCGTCACGGGCGTCGACGCCATCCGTCATCGCTTCCTGCAGGTGCAGCAGGCAGCCCGCACCCAGGTCCGCACCTTCATCACCGCACCGTTCGTCGCCGTGCCGCCCGACGAGAACACGGCCGAACCCGTGGCCATCGGCCGCGGCGTGCACTTCCGGGCGGTACTGGACCGGGCCGTGCTGGCAGAGCCGGGCATCATCACCGATGCGATCCGTTCGCTGAACAACGGCGTGCAACTCCGTGTCGCCGACCACCTGCCGATGAAACTCGTGCTGGCCGACGCCGACCTCGGCCTTGTCCCGCTCGCGGTCACACCGGACGGCGAACCCGGTGCCGTGCTGTTGCACCGCAGCGGTCTGCTGGACGCGTTGGACGCGCTGTTCGAGACGGTATGGCGCACCGCCCACCCGCTCGAGCTGTCGGGCGCCGGCGGAGAAGCCGAAACCACCGTCGAGGTTGGTCCGGAAGGCCCGACCGACCTCGACCGCAGGATCCTCGCGCTGCTTCTGGCCGGCCTGACCGACCCGACGGCCGCGACACAGCTTGGTCTGTCGCCGCGTACGCTGCACCGACGCCTGCGCCACCTCATGGACATAGCCGGAGTTCGGACCCGGATGCAGCTTGGCGGATACGCCATCCGGCACGGCTGGGTAGAGCATCACTGAAGGTCCTACGCCGGTTCCGGTTCCGGTGAGGCATCCGGGTGCGTCACATCGGCGGCGCCGGGGACGCCTAGTGTGCCTGGTCGTGACCGGGGTTGGGGACGGCCAGTTCGAACCAAGTCGTTTTGCCGGTGGTCGTGCGATCGCTGCCCCAGTCCTGGGCCAGGGCGTCGACGAGTTCGATGCCACGTCCGCTTTCGGCATCGATGCCGGCGGTGCGGGGGACGGGGCCGGTCGCGCTGCCGTCCTCCACCTCGCAGCGCAGGACGGCACCGTGCACGCGCAGATTGACCCGGACCGGGCCGTGAGCATGGCGCAAAGCGTTTGTGACCAGTTCGCTGACCAGGAGCCGAGAGGTGTCGGTCACTTCGTGAAGTCCCCAGGAGGACAGCTGGGCTGTAAGGACTCGCCGGGCATGGCCGACCGAGGCCGGTTCACGAGCCACGGGCCAGGACGTGTCCCATATGCCGGCACAGATGGGCGAGGCGCCGTATGGGGCCAGGGCTCGCGACCACAGTGCCATCTGCCGTGCGACCCAGGAGGCGCGGGTACGACCGTCAACGCACTGCCCGCCGCGCGCGAAATCCGGCAGGACCGACCCGCTCCGGCAGGTCTGTCGGCGGAGGCGAAGCCCGCCGGACCGCCCGTCACTGTGTGCTGCGAGAAGGCCGACGTCCTGGGCGGCCATGCTGATCACTCCGTTCGGTTGGCTTGATGGAGGCCTCACGCCTCGTGATGTCGGTGTCACCGACCGCGTTCATGTAGCGCTCGCTACAACACCAAATATACATGTAGCGGGTGCTACAGTAAATACCCCCCATATCCGACATTCGGGGTTGGCGGTTTCAGAGGCGGGCGATCGGCATGGGACGGGCGGCTGACCTGGGGAAACGGGCAGATTTGCTGCGCCGGGTCCGCGAGTACGTGATCTGCAACGGGCTGGCGGACCTGTCCCTCCGCCCACTCGCCAAGGCGCTGGGCACCAGCGACCGCATGCTCCTCTACTACTTCGGCAGCAAAGATCGGCTGGTCGCCGAAGCGCTGGCCCAGGACGAGGGGAGACCGCTGTTGTTCTTGCGGCAGGCGCTCGACAGCGCAGGCGCACCTGCGGATGCCGCGGGCATGCGGCTCGTCATTGAAGAGCTGTGGAGTCAGTTCACGGCTCCGGAGCGCCGTGACGTCCTCCCCGTCACCTTCGAGGTGATGACGGCCAGCGTGCTCAACCCCAGCCGGTACGGCCCGGTCATGCGCAACCTCCTCGCCGAATGGAGGCGCCTGCTCGCTTCCGCGTTCGCCGGTCTCGGAATGTCTGACGAAAGGGCCGTTGCCGAGGCCGGGCTCCTGGTCGATGCCACCCTGGGGCTGCTCCACGCGCCGCTAGCCGACGGCGATTGGGACCAGGCGACAGCAGCCTTCCAGACACTGCTCGACCGCCTCGAACCCGCCTGGCAAGCCGTCGAGTGACCTACGGACCCGGGGAGCGCTCTAGTGTCGTCCCCTGTGACCGAACTTCCCTCGCACCTTCGTGTGACAGTAGATGCCTACGACGCCGTCGCCGTTCACTACGCAGATTTCACCCGTAATGGGCTCGACTGCCTTCCGCTGGACCGCGCGGTTATCGCAGCGTTCGCCGAGCTCGCGCGATCCACTGATGCCGGGCCCGTCGCCGAGCTGGGATGTGGCCCTGGATATGTGACGGCGCACCTGCGGGCCCTGGAACTGGACGCTTTCGGCGTCGACCTTTCGCCGGTGATGATCGACCTTGCCCGCGAGGCATACCCTGACCTGCGGTTCGAGGTCGGCTCGATGGACGCCCTGGACCTGGCCGACGGCGAGCTCGGCGGCATCGTGTCCTGGTACTCGGTTATCCATGCTCCGCCGCAGGAAATACCGTCGTACTTCGCCGAGTTCCGCCGGGTTCTGACCCTGGGTGGCACCCTCCTGCTTGCCTTCTTCGAGTCTGAGGGCGGGCCGGTGGAGGCGTTCGACCACAAGGTGGTGACGGCCTACCGATGGCCGATCGACGACCTCGCAGGGCTGGCCGGCGAGGCCGGGTTCGTCGAAGTCGGCCGGATGCTGCGCGAGCCCCTCGAAGGGGAGCGGTATCGCCGGGGTCATCTGTTGCTGCGGGCCCAGGATCGGTAGCAGCCTCGCACGAGCGCCGCCGTCGGCCGGGCCACGGTCATCGCAGACGGCGGCGGCGTCCGGACTCCTGCGCCGCCACGCGAGCGGAGAGCGCCATGATCCGTTACGAGCTGCACCGGTTGAAGGTCATGGTCGGACATGATCCCGGGGATCGTTCCGGTTGGGACTTCTCACTGCGCAGGATCTACAGCTCCGCGCCGCTGGTGGAGGGGCGGCCGATTGAGGTGTCCGCGCCCGAGCTGGCGGCTGAGTTGGGCGCGCTGAAGTCGCTGTCCACCAACTTCCACGTCTGCTGGAGCTGACTGCCGGCGTCAACAGGACGGTCCGTAGTCTGGATACGCGGGGCGGGCGGGCCTACTTGGGAGTTCCTTCGGCGGAAAGCACGGGCGGGTTCAGGCAGTTGCATCCCACCACGTCAGCGGGACCCTGCACCGGTACCTCGAACGTCGCGGTCACGCCGCGCCGCACATCGGTAGTCAGCCACCACTTGTAGCCGCCGCCCAACAACTGGTCCGTCTGGCGGCTCGCAGCGTCCTCACTGCCGTACTTGAACGACGTGGTCGGGCCGGACTTCCCCTCGCGGTGATCGGTCCGGACGAACGAGCACGTGACGAGTGCCTTCCCGTCCGCCAGCCGCAGCACCGGCAGCTCGGGCCCCGTGACCTCGAAGGCGTACCGCTGCCGGAGATCGCCCTTCCACACCTTCCTCTTGTCCTCGTCGTTGTAGGAGTTCACGACCTCGCCCGTCAGCTTGCCCGGTACGAAGTACTCGCTCTCGGGCTCCCCGTTCGGTGCCGTGAAGGTCAGGTACTCCGCGTACTGGCCGCACACGCGCCGGTCGGCCGCCGCGGTGGGGGAAAGCGTCACGGCGCCGGCGGGTTCCCGGGCCGGAGCGGCGATCGGCGCGTCGCGCACATCGAAGCCGTAGGCGCCGTACCCACGGTCCTCGAATTCCTCCGGCGGAAGCTGCGGAGCGGGCCGGTCGGTCGCCCATGTCCTGGCAGCGGCCTTCCAGGGGGCGCCGGGCTCCGCCTGGACGAAGTAGTACAGCCCGGCCGCCCGGTCCTTCTCCGCCTTCTCCGTCATGCGGAAGAGCACGGCGAACGAACGGGGATATCCGGGCTGGTCCCGTTCTGTGGGGATCAGGTACTCAAGCCGGTACATCCCCTTTTCCGCGTTGCGCACGAGGTTGTCAGGCCACCGTCCCAGCTTGAGCTGCGCAGCGCTCTCCTGGAGCAGGGACCCGGTCTGCAGGCTCGCCAAGGTGTTCTCGTCCCGTGCGGACGCGGTCTGCCGGAACCCCCGCTTGAGGACCTCGTCGGCCTGGTCCCAACTGATCACCGTCGGGACCGGCGGGGCAAGAGAAGCCGGTTCGGCCTTCTTCTCCTCGACCTTCGCCGGGGTACACGCCGCCAGCACCACGCACCCGGCGATGGCCGAGACCACCGCTGTCCGTCCACGCCACCGATCAGACAGAAACCCGACCACCACTGCACATCCCCCACAAAAAGACCCATACCTGGAACAGGTACCGATCAGATCACGCCACCGCAGGTTCGGATGCAGCGCCCCCGGCACCAGTGACCGGCGGCCGTGTCTAGATGCGGGCCGCGTCCATCGGCTCCGCGTCCGTCCGGCCCGGGGAGGCGAGCCCCGACTCGTAGGCCACGACGACGGCCTGAGCCCTGCTGCGCAGGTCCAGCTTGGTCATCGTGTGGTGGAGGTGCGTCTTGACGGTCGCTTCCGACACCACGAGGGCCGCGGCTATCTCCTCGTTGTTCATGCCCTTGGCGACCAGCTCCAGCACCTCCACCTCACGCGAGGTGAGCTGGTCGAGCACCGTCCGCCGGAGGGGCCGGGCCGCGCTCTTCGGCGCGTACGCCTCGATCAGGCGGCGGGTCACGGTGGGCGCGAAGAACATGTCCCCGGCGGCGAGGACGGCCACGGCGTTCAGCAGGCGCTCCGGCGGCATGTCCTTGAGCAGGAAGCCGCTGCACCCGATCCGCAGGGCGGCGTAGATGTACTCGTCCTCGTCGAAAGTGGTCAGCACGGCCACGCGGGGCGGCGGCGTGAGGCCGAGCTCGAGGATGCTCTCGGCCGCGGCCAGCCCGCTCATCCCCGGCATCCGGATGTCCATGAGGACCACGTCGGGGCGGTGGAGCTCGGCCGCGAGGACAGCGCCCTCGCCGTCGGCCGCCTCCGTGACGGTCCCGGTCCCGGGCGCCGCACGTAAGAGCGCGGCGATCCCACCTCGGATGAGGTCCTGGTCGTCCACGACAAGGATGTTGATCACAGGAGCCCCCGGCGGTCGGCTTTCGTTCGCGGTCGTTGCACGTAATGCAGTGGTCCTGCGGCCCTCACCGTCACCGCCGGGCCGCCGATAGCGGCAGTACAAGACGCACCTCGAACCCGCCCCCCGGCCGCGCACCCGCGCTCAGCACACCGTCCCAGATCTTGACGCGCTCATGCAATCCAAGGAGGCCCAGGCGCGATCCCGTGTTCGATACGGCCGAATCGTTGCCGTGCCCGCCGCCCTGCCCGCTGCCGTGCCCGTCGTCGCGGACGGTGATCAGGAGCCGGTCGCTCAGGTAGCGGATGCGGATCTCGGCCCGGGTGGCCCCCGCGTGCTTGACGACATTGGTCAGCGATTCCTGAACCACCCGATAGGCACACAGTTCCAGCCCCGGCCCGAGCGGCCGCACCGCACCCTCCGTACGCGTCCGCACCCTGACCCCGGCCGCCTCCACCCGCTCCGTCAGCTCGGGAATGCGGTCGATGCCCGGCAGCGGTCGCAGTGGCGGCGCATCGCTCTCCCCCTCGGGGCCGACCCTCAACACGCCGAGCAGTCGGCGCAGTTCATCCAGGGCGTCCCGGCCCGCGCCCGCCACCGCGTCCAAGGCGGCCTGTGCGGTGGGTGGATCCGAGGAGTACACGTAGCGCGCCAGGCCCGACTGGACCGTGATCACCGCCATCTGCTGCGCGAGGACGTCGTGCAGCTCCCGGGCGATCCGGATCCGCTCGTACACCACTGCCCGGCCGGCCTCCTCCTCCTGCGCCCGGGCCAGCCGCACCGTGAGCCGCGCGAGTTCCGCGTTGCGCTGCGCCAGGGTGCGCTGGTTCGTGCCGAGGATCAGCGCGACCGCGGGCACGACCACCGCCTGCATGCTCGCGAGGAGCAGCGACAGCCCGCCCTGCAGCCCGCTGTACAGGACGACCGCCCCCGTCAGCACCCCCGCGGCCCTCGACACGCGCGGGGCGCGCTGCGCCGCGAGGTTCACCAGAGCGATCACCGGCACCCAGAAGTTCAGCGAGGGCGGGTGACCGAGCGCGAGGTAGCAGCCGTATCCCAGACAGGAGGCGAGGAGCACCGCGACCGGCAGGTCGCGCCGGAGCGTGAGGGTGAGCGCCGTTGCCACGGTCAGCAGGTACGCCGATCCGTCGAACGGAAGCCACCGGTCCGGGGGTACTGCGCACCCGCCACACAGCCTGCCGCCGCGACGACCACGCCGAGCGCGATGTCGGCGGCTCTCCGGGCGGCGGCTGGATTTATGTGCACCGAGGAATGTTAGGACCGCCGCGGTGCCGCGTCTTCAACCTGTCGGTTGAGAAGGGTTCAGCCCGGTGGCCGAGGCCGGGCCCCGTCCACCACCTCTGGTGGGGGGAAGAGTTCAACACCTCGTCGGTCGATCGGCGACGGCCGCGGACCGTAGTTTCCTCTCGTCCCAGCCGCTCGCCCCTTCCCGGGGCGCCGTTCCACCGGAGAAATTTCGATGATGACTGCTTCCGTCCGGGCCCGCACCGTCGCCGTGGCCGTGGGGGTGGGCCTTGCGGCCACCCTCCTGGCCACGCAGAGCGCGTCCGCCGACTCCAAGTACAACTCCTGCACCAAGAGCACCGGGGTCCTCAGCATCGGCACGGAGTACGACCAGGGCACCCAGAACACCGTCTACGTGAAGAACGTCAGTTTCACCATCGAGCGCAACGGCAACCCGCACAACAACGTCTACCTGCGGGTCCGCAAGGGGAACGGAACCGACGTTTGGGCCTGGACCAGCGGGGACAACGTCCGCGGCGGTCAGACCCGCACGTTCACCGTCAACAAGCGGATCTCCAAGGTGGACAAGCCGTACTTCAAGGGGCACGCGGACTTCGACTCGCGACTGCGCGACGAGAGCTGCGCCGCATACATCAACTACTGACCGGAGGCGGCCGGGCGGTCTCCCGCCCGGCCGCACCTGTTGAGAGGAAGCCGATCGAGTTGCGTACCCGACGATGGCCGGCCGGGGTGCTGGTGCTCGCGGTGGCGGGCGTCATCCTGGCCGCGTTCTGGGGACCTCGGGCCCAGTCCGGCCCGAGTGGCCGGCCCGCGGCCGCCACCGGCACGTTCTCCGCGCCCGTGATCCTGTCCGCGGACACCCACGGCGCGATCCTCCTCGACCGTGACCGCGGGGAGCTCCTGGGGGTCCGCGCCGATGGCAGCGTCCGCTGGCGCGACCGCGAAATGGCCTCCCGGCCGTACGTCTCCTGCCTAGCGCAGTGCCCCGACGCAGTCGGTTCCGGCTCCGCGGACGAGACCCCCGCGTCCTCCGTGGTGTGGCACCTGGGCGACGAGCTCCGTACCGACACGGGCCGCACCGACCTGGTGCTCTGGGCCGCCTCTCCCGAGGACGCGCTCGTCCTCAGTCCCCAGGGCGCGGGCGGCCATCTGCTCCGACTGCCCGGTCGGCAGGGACCGCCCGAGCCGGTCGAGGGCACCGACCCCCAGCTGTTCACGTCCGGCGACGGCAGTCGCGCGGTGCTGGCGTTCCGGTCACCCGGCACCCGCTACCACCCGCTCGAACGGCGCGACGGCGGCTGGAGCGCAGGCCCAGCCGTGGAGGCCGCGGCGAGCAGCGCCTGCCTGGACCGTACGGGAGAACGGGCCCTCCTCGTCGGCGACCACACCACCTCGCTCGCCGAAGGCCCGGCCGCGCGGCCCCGGGAGCTGGCCGTCCCTCGCGGCGGGTTGTGCGCCCTCCTCGGCGCGCAGGCGCTCACGCAGCGTTTCACCAGCGACCCCGAGCACGGCACCAGAACGACGACGCAGGTCTACGCTCTCGACGGCACGCTCCGATGGGAGCGCGCGGACGCGGGCTTCCATCCCGCCCGCTGGGACACCGAGTCGGGCCTGCTCGCGCTGGCGACCGACACCGCCCTGAACCTGATCGACTCCCACGGCACGACAGTGGACACGGGGCCACCCGCCGCCGACGTCTTCCTGGCCGCCCCCGGCTGCCTTCTCGTCCTGGACCCGGACCTGCACCCGCACGCCCGCCGCCTGACCGCCCCCGGCGCGGGACCGTCGCCGTGCGGCAGCTGGGAGCGGGCGACGGAGCCGTCCGCCGCCGAACTCTGACCTGCTCAGCCGAACGGGGCCGTGTCCCGCCGCGGCGTGCAGCCCGTGGGCATCTTGCGGGAGGTCCGCCGGTACAGCACGCACCGGCGAAGCGGTCCTTCGGGCACGCTCGGATCCTCGAAGTCGTCGGCCGGGTTCCGGGTCATGCCGATCCGGCGCATCACTGCCTGCGAACGAAGGTTGTTGACGGTCGTCGACGCAATGATCTCCGGCAGCCCGAGGACCTCGAAGCCGAAGGACAGGCAGGCCAGGGCGGCCTCGGTGGCGTAACCGTAACCCCACGCCGAACGCGTCAGCCGCCATCCGATGTCCACCCCCGGGAACGGCATGTCCTCGTCCACCTCGTCCAAGCCGGCGCGGCCGAGGAACTCACCGGTCTCCCGTGACTCGAGCGCCCACCACCCGAAACCTCGCTCGTCGAAGTCGGACTGCATGAGTGCCACCGCGGCATCGCTTTGCTCCCGCGTCAGCAGTGCCCCCAGGTGTTCTCGGACTTCGGGATCGGCGTTCATCGCCGCCCACGGTTCGAGATCGGACTCCTGCCACCGGCGCAGCAGAAGACGATCGGTACGCAGTTCTGGCATGCCGGCCAGCTAACGCCATCACGATCAGGGTGTCGATCGGTTATTTCGAGCCCTGTTCCTGGGCGATTCGGATATGCGGACGGGCCTCTCGAAGGGGTACGAGCGATGACAATCGGTGAGATTCGGGGGCCCTGGAGGTGACTCGCCCCATAGGACCCACGTCACGTACGAACCGGGCTAGTAGCTTCCCAACGCCCGATCCCGCTGCCTGACACCGGCTCCCACCTGCACGGATCCGTCCGGGTCCGCCGGAGGGGCGTCGGTCCCTGACTGCGAGGGCCCCTAGTAGGAGGGGTCGTTGCCAGGGGGTTGGGAGGTCTGTAGAACTGGATGAGTCGCAGGGCGGCAGGGGTTGTTCACCCGCCGCCGACGAACCCCTCTCCTCCGCGTGAGTGGCTCACGCATGCTTCGGCGTGCCGCGACCGTCCTTGTTCCCTTCGGAAGGTCAATCCGTGTCCAACGCTGTCATCCGCCGCATCGCCGCTTCCAAGAAGACCCTCGCGGGTACCGTCCTCGCCCTGGGCGTCGCCGGTTCCATGCTGGCCGCGGTTCCCGCGCAGGCCGCCCCGTCGAGTGCCAAGGCGATCGCCCAGCAGATGATCAAGGACCCGGCCCAGTTCGCCGCCTTCGACAAGATCATCTCGCACGAGAGCGGCTGGGACTACACCGCCACGAACTCCTCCTCTGGTGCGTACGGCCTGGTCCAGGCCCTGCCGGCCTCGAAGATGGCCTCGGCGGGCTCGGACTGGAAGACCAACCCGGCCACCCAGATCAAGTGGGGCCTGGACTACATGAACGAGCGCTACGGCAGCCCCGTCGACGCCTGGAACTTCTGGTCCGCCAACCACTGGTACTAAGCCACCAGCGGCAGAGCAGACCCACACAGCAGACATACGAAAACGCCCGGCCGGGCCATCCCCGCCGGGCGTCTTTGCGTATGCGGCCGCCGAGCTCGCCGTCAGAGCGTCTCGCTCAGCGAGTCCGCCAGCCGCCGCCGTGCCGCCCGTGTCGCCGGCAGTGTCGCCGCCCCCACCGCCCCCAGCACGGCCCCGACGATCACCGTCAGCAGCACTGGCAACGGCGGAAGGTGGGCGATCCCCGCGCCGATCCCGCTCGACGCACCCTGTGTGTCCACCAGCCAGCTGCCGGACAGTGCACCCACCGTCGTCCCGACCAGCGCGGATACGAGCGCGGTCAGACCGGCGGCCGTCACGATCATCGCCCCGATCTGCCGCGGCGTGAGTCCGATCGCTTTCAGCGCGAGCAGGTCCCGGCCCCGGTCGCGTACGCCCGTGCCGATCAGCGTCAGAAGCTCGGTCAGCCCGATCAGTGCCAGCACCGCGATCAGGGCGGCGATCACTCCGCGTGCCGGTTCCAGCCGGTCGGCCGGATTGGGCGTCTCCCGGATCTCCAGCGTTCCACCTGTCGCCGTGGTGAGCGCGCCGCTCACCGCCCGGGGGTCCGCCCCCTCGCGCAGCACCAGGGCATGGAACTCGGGTCGCAGCCGCGGATCGCGCTCCCGCAGCGCGTCGATGGTCGTGGTGACCACCCGCCCGCCGGATTCGGGTTCGATGGTGCGGCCGACCAGGTGCAGGATCTGCGGCCGTCCCTCGACGGTCATCCGTACCCAGTCGCCGATCCGCACCCCGAGCAGATCCAGCAGCCCCTGCCCGGCCACTGCCTCGTCCGGACCGCCGACCGCGCGCCCTTCCACCACAGCGGAGGGATACGGGTGCTGGGCCGTACCCAGCCCGCGGAGCGTGATGGTGCCGGTCTGCCCCGGTACGAGCGCCGCCATCTCCGCGCCCGGATGGACCGTGGCGATGTCCGGGATCGCCTCGAGGGTCTTCTCCAGCTCCGCGTCGGACGACCCGGCGGGCTGTTCGGCCCGTACGGTCAGGGCCGCGGGCAGTCCCATCTGCGCGGGCCGGCTCCGGAACTGGTCCAGCGTCGACCAGGCGACGAGCGCGACCGTGATGAGCATCAGCGGCAGGGCCAGCCGGGCCACCGATACGAGTGTCTGGCCGCGTCGCGGGAACGCCGCGCGCCACCCCAGGACCAGGGCCGGAGGGACCCGTACCCCGAGGGCCCGCCTGCCGAGCGCGGTCATCGGCGCGGCGGACGGCAGCGCCGCCCGTGCCACCGGCACCGGTGGCACCCGTCCGGCCCGCCAGGCCGAGAGCGCGGTGGCAGCCGCGATCAGCAGCACCGCGCCGCAGGGGACGCCGATCATCAGCGCGGTGTGGCCGGGCAGGTCCTGCCACACCGCCGCCGCCTCCCCGATCCGCCCCGGTATACGGGCTCCCAGCAGGGCGATCGCCGCCGTGCCGAGGGCAACGCCGAGGAGCGCGAAAGCCAGGTGCTGTACGAGGAAGCCGCGGGTCACCTGGCCGGGGGTGAAGCCGACGGCCTTGAGGATGGCGATGTCCCTCAGCTGGCCGCGGACCCGCGCGCCGACCGCTCCCGCCGCGGCCAGCGCCGCCGTGAGCAGCGCACCGAGCCCGAAGACGGCGAACAACTGCCCGAGGAGCCGGTCGTCGCCGCCCGCCTCGGCCCGGGCCTGCTGCCACTTGGTGACGCCGGCCACCCGGTCGGCACCGAGCACGGTCACGGCGCGCTGGACCATGAAGTCGGTGTCGTCCGGATCCTCCAGGCGCAGCCCCACGCTCTGTCCGGTGTCTTCCCGTGCGATCTCGTCCAGGGTGGGGGAGAGCACCCAGCCGATTCCAGGTCCGCCGCCCGGCTGGTAGCGGGGCTCGGCCGCCTCGGCGATCCCGCTCACCCGCAGCGCGTGCGGGGCACCGTCCGGCCCCGTGACCTGGACCGTGTCGCCCGGCTCCGCCCACAGCGCCTGCGCGACCGAGGTTTCCAGTACGACGGTGCCTGCCGCGGCGCTGCCGTCGGTCGCGGCCAGCCAGCTGCCCGCGGTGACGAGCGGCCGCCCTGTCTCCGGTGGCGTCGCCATGGCTGCGCGCAGCGTCACCCCGGCCCGCGCGCCGCGCGACTCGACGGTCGTCGCCGCCGTGCGGAAGGGCCCGGAGACCGCGGCGACCCCGTCCACGCCGGACAGGGCGTCCGTGTCCGCCCCGGCGCGGGTGTGCAACCAGATGTGCGCGCCCTGGGACTGGTTGAAGATCCGCTGCCAGGGATTGGCGGCGTAGCTGAACAGTGCGCCGGCCAGCAGGAGCGAGGCGATGATCCCGGCGCTGGCCAGTACGACGAAGAGGGCTTCGCCGCGGCGTGCGCGGAAGTCGGCGTGCGCCCAGCGCAGAGTGGCCCGCACGGTCACTCCTTCAGTTCGAGTACGCCGCGGACGCCGCCGGCCGGCTCGCGGCGCCCGTCGCCGAGCTGCGCGTCGTCGGCTATGCGCCCGTCGAAGAAGCTGATGACGCGGTCGGCGGCACTGGCCATCCGGGCGTCATGGGTGACCATCATGATCGTCTGGCCGCGCTGGTGGAAACGGGAGAGCAGCCGCAGCACCTCGCGGGTGCCCTTGCTGTCGAGGCTGCCGGCCGGTTCGTCGGCGAGCAGCAGTGCGGGGTGGTTGACCAGCGCGCGGGCGAGCGCCACCCGCTGCTGTTCGCCGCCGGACAGTTCGCCGGGCATCGACCGCTCCCGGCCTTCGAGGCCGAGTTCGGCGAGCAGTTCGGCGCGGGATTCGCGGGCGGCCTTCGGGGAGGCGCCGGTGAGCAGGGCGGGCAGTTCGACGTTGTCGGCGACGGTCAGGTTGGAGACAAGGTTGAAGAACTGGAAGACGACCCCGATGCTGCGGCGCCTGAGGACGGCCCAGCGGGCCTCGCTGTACTGGTCGACCCGCTCTCCGCCGAGCCACAACTTCCCGCTGTCGGGCTGCTGGAGGCCGCCGATGAGATGGAGCAGCGTGGACTTCCCGGCTCCCGACGGCCCGGTGATCGCGACGAACTCGCCCGGCTGGACGGACAGGTCCACCCCGCGCACGGCGTGCACCGGAACGCCCTCGCCGTTGTGCGTCTTGGTCAGGCCCTCGGCGCGCACGATGGGCACGGCAGGAGCGGTGGTGGCGTCGTTGCTCATTCCAGCTCCTCCTGGCAGCGTTCCAGCCAGTCGAGGTCGGCCTGCAGGTGCAGCATGGCGCCTTCGATCAGCAGTTGGGAGATCTTGTTGTCGCGGTCTTCCGCTGCTGCCAGCTTGGACAGGTCCCGCATGGTGTTGAGGTATTGCCGCCGCTGCTTGTTGATCAGTGCGACAGGGTCGGCCAGACCCGACCGCGGTGCGAGTGCGAGCTTCATGAAGAACTCGTCCCGTACCCGGGGCTCCTCCGCGGTGTCCTCGAACCAGGCCAGCACGGCCTCGCGCCCGGCGTCCGTCAGCCTGTACGTGCGCTTGTTGGGCCGGCCCGACTGCTCGACGTCCTCGCCCTCGATCAGGCCGCTCTTCTCCAGCCGGCCGAGGGTGACGTAGATCTGGCCGACGTTGGGCTGAGGGTACGCGGAGCCCAGGAGCTTCTCAAGGTCCTGCTTCAGCTCGTAACCGTGCGCAGGGCTACGGGTGAGGAGCGCAAGGAGCGCCAGCCGCACTGGCTCCCCTCCTTCCCGCTCCGTAGTCAACGGTTCACTCGACACCGGACCGGATGGCATCCGCGTCCGGCTCGTCTGCCTGGACGTCTAGTATCGCCCATGCCTAACGGGTATATATAGGCCGCGATGGTCGGCGGCGCAGCCGGATCGTGCACTGGGAGGAATCTATGCGGTGGATGCGTGCCGCGGGTAGAGCTCTCCTGGTCGCGGCGGTGGTGCTGGCGGGCTATGCCGGTTTCGGCGTCCGCGCCGACGCGGGGGTGGCCTCCGACGGCCGCGGCCCCTGACGCTCGTGACGGCGGGCGATCTGACCGGCTACCTCTCCCCGTTGCTCGAGGACTGGAACGACGGCCACCCCGACGAGCGCGTCACGCTCGTCGAACTGCCCGACTCGGCCGACGAGACGAGGGCCCAGATGATCAGCGAGCTGCGATCGGGCCGTGGCCGGTTCGACGTGCTGAACATCGACGTGGCCTGGACGTCCGAGTTCGCGGCTGCCGGATGGATCTCCCCGCTCGAGCGTGACCGCTTCCCGCTGGACACCTTCCTGCAGCCGGTCGTCGACACCGCGACCTTCGACGGCCGGCTGTACGCGGTCCCGTACGTCACGAACGCGGGACTGCTCTACTACCGCAAGGACATCCTCGACCGGGAGGGCGAGGAGCCGCCGCGTACCTGGGCCGAACTGGCCCGACAGGCCCGCACGATCGCCCCGAAGTACGGACTGGACGGCTATGCCGGCCAGTTCCTGCCGTACGAAGGGCTCACCGTCAACGTCACCGAGGCCGTGCACTCGGCGGGCGGTTCGATCCTGCGCGACGACGGCGCCCGGGTGACCGTGGACTCCGAGGCCGCGCGCGCCGGACTGCGGTTCCTCGCGGACGGCGTGCGGGACGGCTGGATCTCCCGTGACGCGCTCGGCTACAAGGAGGAGGAGTCCCGGCAGGCGTTCCAGGACGGCCGGCTGCTCTTCCTCCGGAACTGGCCGTACGTGTACGCGGACGCGAGCGCGGACGGGTCGAAGATCGCGGGCAGGTTCGGCGCCGTGCCGCTGCCCGGACGCGACGGGCCCGGCACGAGCGTGCTGGGTGGCTCCAACCTCGCCGTCGGCAGCAACTCGCGCCACCAGGCGTCGGCGGCCGATCTGATCTCCTACCTGACCAGTGAACGGGTCCAGCGGCAGGTGCTCACCGAGGGCTCGCTGCCGCCGGTGCGCGCCGCGCTGTACGAGGACCCCGAGCTGATCCGCGCGCATCCGTACCTGCCCACGCTCCGGCAGAGCGTGCTGTCGGCGGTACCGCGGCCGAAGAGCCCGCGCTACGACCAGGTGAGCCTCGCCGTGCAGGCGGTGGCGCAGGACGTGATGGCGCTGCGCCAGACACCCGAGCAGGCAGTGGCGCGGCTTGCGCGCGAACTCGGGGCCATCTCCCGCAAGGGCTGATCGCACTTCTCCGTCTCCCCTGAGGGCCTCTACTTACATGTTAAGTAGAGGCCCTCAGTCGTGCATCCGGATATTCAGCACAAATCACCCCAACTTTTAGTTGTTTCTGGACACATCGTTGACACCTTCCAGTCGCTGCTACTTAACATGCATGCATAACAGCGCACCTGATCCAGGGCGCTCTCGCATTCAGCAGAAATAGGTCGACGCGAGATGCTCAGCACCCTTCCGGCCGGCACCGGCCACCCCTCCCGCACCGCCACCGCACCGGACTCCTGGTGGCGCGACGCGGTGATCTACCAGGTCTACGTCCGCAGCTTCCTCGACAGCACCGGGGACGGCGTCGGCGACCTGGCCGGCGTCAGGGCCGGGCTTCCCTACCTGCGGAAGCTCGGTGTCGACGGCATCTGGCTCAGCCCCTTCTACCCGTCGCCGCAGCACGACCACGGCTACGACGTCGCCGACTACTGCGGTGTCGACCCCGTCTACGGCGACCTCGCCGAGTTCGACCGGCTGGTGTCCGACGCCCGCCGGCTCGGGCTCAAGCTGCTGCTCGACATCGTCCCCAACCACTGCTCCAGCGAGCACCCCTGGTTCCGCGAAGCGCTCACGGCCGCACCGGGCAGCGCACCGCGCTCCCGCTTCCACTTCGCGCCCGGCCGCGGCCCGGACGGGGCGCAGCCGCCCAACAACTGGCACGCCATGTTCGGCGGGCCCGCCTGGAGCCGGACGACCGAGCCCGACGGCACCCCCGGAGAGTGGTACCTGCACCTCTTCACGCCTGAGCAGCCCGACCTGAACTGGCGCGACCCGGCCGTGGGCGATGACTTCGAGCGGGTGCTTCGCTTCTGGTTGGACCGGGGTGTCGACGGGTTCCGCATCGACGTCGCCGCCGGGTTGTTCAAGCACCCCGAGCTGCCCGACTCGGACGACCCCGGAGCCGACGAACGGGCCCGCGACGCCGTCAACCAGCTGGCCTGGAACCAGCCCGAGGTCCACGACGTGTGGCGCCGCTGGCGCTCGGTGTGTGAGGAGTACACCGCCCGCGACGGCCACGAGCGGCTGCTGGTCGGCGAGGTGTCCGTGCCGACCGCCCGCCAGCACGCCGAGTACGTCCGCCCCGACGAACTGCACCAGGCGTTCTTCTTCGACCTGCTCAGCGCACCCTGGGACGCGGATGCCTTCCGCGCGACGATCACCGAGGCGATACGCGACATCGCAGGCACCGGCTCCACCGTCACCTGGGTGCTCAACAACCACGACCAGGTCCGCACGGTCACCCGTTACGCGGGCGAGCCAGGGGTGGAAGGCAGTGGACTGGGAGCCGCCCGCGCCCGCGCCGCAGCCCTCCTGATGCTCGCCCTGCCCGGCGCCGCCTACGTCTACCAGGGTGAGGAGCTCGGCCTCCCCGAGGTCCTCGACCTGCCTGACGAGGTCCTCACCGACCCGATCTTCCACCGCACGGGCAGTCGCAAGCACGTCCGGGACGGCTGCCGGGTGCCCCTGCCGTGGTCCGGGCACGCTTCCCCGTTCGGCTTCAGCCAGGAAGCGGCCGGCGCCAAGCCGTGGCTGCCGCAGCCCGAGTGGTTCGCCGAGCACGCCACCGACCGCGCCCTGGCGGACACCCGCTCCTTCTGGCACCTCTACCGCGACGGACTCCAGCTGCGGCGCACCCTGCCGCAGCTCGGCGACGGCACCCTGCGCTGGCTGGACGCGCCTGCGCAGGTGCTGGCGATCGTCCGCGGCGAGGGCCTGATCTGCGCGGTGAACTTCGGCACGGAGCCGGTGCCGGCCCCGGTCCCCGGGACTCCGCTGCTCGCCAGCGGACCCTGCCCCGACGGTGTGCTTCCCGCGGCAACCGCCGCCTGGTGGACGGGCGAGTGCCCTGCCCCGTGACCCCGAGTAGATCCGCCCCAGGCCCCTCCCACCCCGCAGCCCCGGACTTCCTCGAAAAGGACCTCATCATGCGACGAACCAGCAAGACGACCCGACGGACCGCGGCCTCCGCCACGGCGGCCCTGGCTCTCACCCTCGGTGCCACCGCCTGCGGCGGCACCACCGGACCCGCGAGCGGCGGTGAACTGGCCGGTCAGACCGTGACCGTGGCAGGCGTGTGGACCGGCACCGAGCAGAAGAACTTCAAGAAGGTCCTCGACGCCTTCACCAAGAAGACCGGAGCCACGACTGCCTTCGTCCCCTCCGGCGACAACGTCTCCACCTTCGTCGGAAGCAAGATCGAGGGCGGCAACGCGCCCGACGTGGTGATGGTCCCCCAGGTGGGCGTGCTCCAGCAGTTCGCCAAGGAGGGCTGGCTCCAGCCGCTGTCCGACCAGACCGCCAAGACGGCCGACTCCACGCTCGCCCCGGTGTGGAAGAACTACGGCACCGTCGGCGGCACGTACTACGGCCTCTACTTCAAGGCCGCCCACAAGTCCACCATCTGGTACGCCCCGGAGACCTTCACCCAGGCCGGCGTCAGCGAGCCCAAGAGCTACGCCGACCTGCTGAAGGCCGGCCACACCCTCGCCGACTCCGGCCGCCCGGCCTTCGCCATAGCCGGCGAGGACGGCTGGACCCTCACCGACTGGTTCGAGAACATCTACCTCTCCCAGGCCGGGCCGGAGAAGTACGACCAGCTCGCCCAGCACAAGCTCAAGTGGACCGACGACAGCGTCGTCAAAGCCCTGACCACCCTCGGGGAACTCTTCAAGGACAACCGGCTCGTCGCCGGCGGCGCCCAGACCGCGCTGGGCACCGACTTCCCGAAGTCGGTCGAGCAGGTCTTCGGCGCCGAGCCCAAGGCGGCCATGGTCTACGAGGGAGACTTCGTCGGCGGCGTCGCCAAGGACCAGTTCGGCAAGCAGCCCGGCAAGGACGCCAAATTCCTTCCCTTCCCCGCAGTCGACGGCGGCAAGGCGCCCGTCGTCAGCGGTGGTGACGCGGCCGTCGTCCTCAAGCAGGGGAAGAACAGCAAGGCCGGCATGAAGCTCGTCGAGTACCTGGCCGGGCCCGAGGCGGCCGAGATCTGGGCCGGCGCGGGCGGCTTCCTGTCCCCGAGCATCCGGGTCGACATGGCCGCGTACGGCGACCCCGTCACCCGCAGCACCGCCGAGTCGCTCATCGCGGCGGGCGACTCGATCCGCTTCGACATGTCGGACCAGGCCCCGGCCGCGTTCGGCGGCACCAAGGGCGCGGGGGAGTGGAAGCTCCTCCAGGACTTCCTGCGCGACCCGTCGGACCCCCAGGGCACGGCCGCGAAGCTCGAGGCCGAGGCCGCCAAGGCCTACGGGAACTGAGGCGGCTCCCATGGCTGACACCGTGACCACCCGCGCTGCCGCCGACGGGCGGCGCCGGGCTCACCGAAAGAAGCGCCGCCTCGCGGTCGTCTTCGTCCTGCCGGCCCTGCTGCTGCTCGGCGCGCTGGTCGTCTACCCCGTCCTCTTCTCCTTCGGCCGCAGCCTCTTCGACGCCAGCGGTGACCGCTTCGTCGGAGCCGGGAACTACGCGACGATCATCCACGACCCGGCCACGCTCAAGGCGATCCGCAACAGCACCATCTGGGTCGTCGTCGCCCCGACCCTGCTGACCGGACTGGGGCTGCTCCTCGCCGTACTCACCGAAAAGGTGCGCTGGGCGACCGCGTTCAAGCTGGTGCTCTTCCTGCCGATGGCCGTGTCGTTCCTCGCCGCGGGCATCATCTTCCGGCTCGCCTACGAACAGGACCCGGACCGGGGCGTGCTCAACGCCGCTGTCGTCGGCGTCCACGACACCTTCGACGACGCTGCCGCCTACCCGACGGCCCGCGCCCGAGAGGGCCAAGGCCTGACCGGTAGGGCGGGCGGCCCGTACAGCACCGAGGAGACCGTACGTCCCGGCCGCTCGGTAAGCCTCGGGTTCGTCGGGGTGGCAGGCGACGCGATGCCCGCCGCCGCGAAGGCCGCGGCCGCGGCGGCGCCCGGCACACAGGAGATCGGGGGAGTCGTCTACCTCGACTTCGCCCCCGGCGGCGCCGGCACACCGGGCAAGGTCGACCCGGGCGAGAAGGGGCTGCCCGGCATGACGGTCGAGGCCGTGCGGGACGGCCGGGTGGCCGCGACCGCCACCACGGCCGACGACGGGTCCTTCCGCTTCACCGGGCTGGCCGACGGCGATTACACCGTCTCGCTGCCCGCGGCCAACTTCGAGGCCCCCTACAAGGGGGTGAACTGGCTCGGTCCGGCGCTGGTGACCCCGGCCATCATCGGCGCCTACCTGTGGGTGTGGACCGGCTTCGCGATGGTCCTGATCGGCGCCGGCCTCGCGGCCATCCCACGCGACGCGCTGGAGGCCGCACGGATGGACGGTGCCACCGAGGGCCAGATATTCCGCAAGATCACCGTGCCGCTGCTGGCACCGGTACTCACCGTCGTCTTCGTGACCCTGGTGATCAACGTGATGAAGGTCTTCGACCTCGTCTACATCATCGCGCCCGGACCCGTACAGGAAGAGGCGAACGTGCTGGCCACCCGCATGTGGCTGGTCTCCTTCGGCGGCGGCAACGACCAGGGGCTCGGCAGCGCGCTCAGCGTGGTGCTCCTCCTGCTGGTCGTCCCGGCGATGATCTTCAACATCCGGCGTTTCCGAAGGAGTGGAGCATGAGCGGCCACAGCACCATCGAGCGCCGACCGTCCCGGCGGGCGGCGCCGGTCCGGCCCGTCCCCGCCCCGTCCGCGCCCAGGCCGCGGCGCGGGAGCCGGGTGTCGCGCCTGCTGAGCAACTCCGCCGTCCAGGGCGTGCTGATCTTGGCCGCACTCGTATGGATCACCCCCTGGCGGGCCTGTTCCTGTCCTCGATGCGCTCCGAGCGGGACAACGCCTCCGGCGGCTGGTGGACCGCGCTGGCCGATCCGTCCCAGCTGTCCCTGGACAACTACACCGCCTTGCTGAAGGACTCCGGCATCGCGGCGGCCTTCGGGAACACCCTCCTGATATCCGTGCCCACCACCGTCCTGGTGGTCGCCATCGCGTCACTCGCCGGATACGCCTTCGCGTGGCTGGACTTCCCGGGCCGGGACGGCATCTTCCTGGTGGTCGTCGGACTGCTTGTGGTACCGGTGCAGATCGGGCTGCTGCCCGTGGCCAAACTCTTCGGCGCGGTGGGGCTGTTCGGCACGATCGCGGGCGTCGTCCTCTTCCACGTCGCCTACGGGCTGCCGTTCGCGATCTTCCTGCTGCGCAACTACTTCGCCGAGATACCGCGCGAAATGCTGGAAGCCGCGCGGATGGACGGCGGCAGCGAGTGGCGGATCTTCTCCCGCCTCGTGCTGCCGCTCGGCCGTCCGGCCATCGCGAGCCTGGCGATCTTCCAGTTCCTCTGGGTCTGGAACGACATGCTCGTGGCACTGCTCTTCGCGGACAGCGAGTCCCAGCCGCTCACGGTCGCGCTGCAGTCCCAGATGCGGCAGTTCGGAAGCAACATCGGAGTCCTCGCGCCGGGGGCGTTCCTGTCCCTGGTGGTCCCGCTGATCGTCTTCTTCGCCTTCCAGCGGCACTTCGTCCAGGGCGTGATGGCGGGCTCGGTGAAATAGCCGGCCCCGCCCCCGCCTTCCGTCAGACCGAAGGCCCTGCTGCCGGTGAGCCCGTCGTGGCACACCGGCAGCAGGCTCCCGGCACCACGAGCGCCGTCACACCGTCTTGATGCCGCCGCCGTCAACGACGTAGTCGGCGCCGGTGATGCTTGCCGCGCGGTCCGAGGCGAGGAACGCGACGACGGCCGCGACCTCGTCGGGTTCGGCCATGCGGCCGGTGGTCATGCCCATCGCCGCGGGCACCCCGGACACGAAGTCGCGGTGCCCGACGCCATTCGCCTCGGCGAGGCGGGCGCCGAAACTGTCGTCGTCCTCCCACATGCCGGTACGTGTCGGGCCGGGGAGACCGTGTTCACGCGGATGCCCTGGGGGCCGAACTCCTCGGACAGTGCCTTGCCGAACGCATTGAGGCCGGCCTTCGCGGCGCCGTACTCGATCGGGCCCGTGCCCGGCAGGCGCGCGGTCATCGACGAGATGTTCACCACCGAACCGCGGCGTTCCAGGATGCTCGGCAGCAGTCGGCGGGTGACCCGGACCGTGGCGAACAGATTGACTTCGAAGCTCTGCGCCCACAGGGCGTCGTCGGTCGCGAGGAAGCCTTGCAGGTTGAACGTGTCTCCGCCGCCCAGGTTGTTGACCATGATGTCCACGCCGCCGAGTTCTGCGAGCGCCTGCGCCCCCAACTCCTCGGCGCCTTCCGGTGTACTCAGGTCGACCGCGACCGGGCGGGCACCGGACTCCTTCAGTTCGGCGGTGATCGTGCGGGCCGCGCCGACCACGCGGACCCCCTCGGCGACGAGCTGCCGCGTGATCGCGAGGCCGACACCTCGGCTGGCCCCGGTGACGACCGCGGTCTTCCCGACGAGATTGAGCTCCATGTCAGACTCCTTCGCCTTGCGGATTTTGAACTACAGGTACAAAACAAGTCCACAAAAAAGGGCCGCCGGCTGGCAGGGTCGAACTACAGCGACCCCATCGCCGCGTCCACGACCCGCCTCAACTGCGTGGCATCCTCGGCGGTCTTCGCCAGCACCCGCATACCGATGACCGTCGCGAGCAGCCAGGAGGCCACCGCGGCCGCGTCGCGATCACCGTCGATCTCGCCGGCTCGCTGGCCTTCCTCAACGGTCGCCCGGAACGCGCTCTCCGTACGCGCGAACATCTTGCGCACGGTGTCGGCCGTCTCGGCGTCCGAGGAAGCCGACTCGGCGGCGGTGTTGACCGCCATGCAGCCGCGCCGATCCGGGTCGCCCAAGTCGAGCTCGACCAGCGCCTCCAGTGCGCCGCGCAGGCGGGCCTTCGCCGAGCCGGGATGGTCGAGGAGTGCTGCCAGCCACGCGGCCTGTGAGTCGCGGTAGCGTGCAAGCGCCAGTTCGAACAACGCGTGCTTGCTGCCGAAGGTGTTGTACAGACTGCCCTTGCCGATGCCGATCTCGTCCACGAGGTCCTGAGGCGTCGTCGCCGCGTACCCCTTGCGCCAGAACACGTCCATCGCGCGCTCCACCGCCACGTCCGGATCGAACTGCTTCGGTCTGCCCATGGTGCCACCGTAACAGCATTTTTGACCTTGAGGTCAAGTAACTGTCGCCCCGGTCTGCCGTGGGTGCTCCTAGCGTTTTTCCGTCCGGGACGCCACTTCCGAACAGAGCGATGCGGCCGGAACCGATCGGAACATAAGTGCGAGTTTCCTCGCCGGGAACGGGTCGACATGCCGTTGACCTCCCCTACGGCGCCGCTCACCGTGGGCGGGCTCCCGCCGGTGGCGGAATCGGGCGCTATTGATGGCGCATAACGGTTCCTCCGGTCCGATGAACTCCAACGAAACCGCGCATGCGGGCAGTTGGGCGTAGTTATGCTCCCGCCCACCGATCAGAAGGTCCCTTTTTTCGATAGTTCGAGGACGCCGATGGAGCAAAAAGACATTCCACCCGAAACCGCCCACCACCTTGAGGGGGAACAAGCCGGACGCTGCCCGCGATCGCGGCCGTGGCCGCCGCCTGCCTGGTCGGGGCGCTTACCTCCTCCTCGGAACCGGTGGGCACCGCACTGATCGCCGCAGGCGCCGCTTGCACCGCCGCGGTGTTCGTCGAAGCGGTACGGCGCGGCCGCGCGCTCGCCGCCCGCAGTGCCCAGGTCGCGGCTCTCCAGCATGTCCTGTCCCGGCAGGAAGCCGAGGCGGTCCGACTCTCCGCGGCGGTGCTGCCCGAGGCCATCGAGCGACTGCGCAAGGGCGAGCTGGCCGAAGAGGTGTTGACCTCCCTGGGAGGGCGCGGCGGACACGGCAGCCGCTGGGGCGAGGACGCGGCCCTGACCCCGCGCTTCAGAGCCGCCCTGCAGGCCGTGCTGGCCCACGTCATCGACGCGGTCGACAACGAGGAGAGTCTTCGCGACTCGGCGCAGCGGGCCTTCGTGAACGTCGCCCGCCGCGTGCAGGCGATCGTCCATCAGCAGGCCCACGAGATGCGCGAGATGGAGGACCGGCACGGCCGCAACCCGGACGTGTTCGGCGACCTTCTGCGACTGGACCACGGCACCGCCCTGATCGGCAGGCTCGCCGACTCCATCTCGGTCCTCGGCGGTGCGCGCCCCGGCCGCCAGTGGAGCAGGGCCGTCACCTTGTACAGCGTGATGCGCGGCGCGATGTCGAGGATCATCGACTACCAGCGGGTGGAACTCCACTCGGTCTCCGAGGTCGCCGTCGTCGGCCCGATCGTGGAGCCGCTGATCCACACCCTGGCAGAGCTGCTGGACAACGCCACCCGGTACTCACCGCCGCACACCCGGGTCCACCTCACCGCCGTCGAGGTGCAGTCGGGCATCGCCGTGGAGATCGAGGACGGCGGCCTGAGCATGAGCGACGAGGCGCGCGGACGCGCCGAGAAGCTGCTCGCGCAGGCGCAGTCCGGCATCGACCTCAACGACCTGGGCGAGACGCCGAGGCTGGGCCTGGCGGTGGTCGGCCGGCTGGCGCAGGCGTACGGCTTCCAGGTGTCCCTGCGCTCTTCCGCCTACGGAGGCGTCCGCGCCGTGGTCATCGTGCCGCAGCACCTGATCACCACGGCGTCCGCGGCGACCGGTCTCGCCCACGGCATCGGCTCCTCCTCGGGGCCCAGGGCAGTGGCCGCCGCACCGCGCGAGCACCCCCTCGACCGCTCGTCGGCCGGCGTGTTCGTGCCCCGGCCGGCACAAGCACCGGCACCGGCGCCCAGGCCGGTGCCTGTCAGCAGCGTGCCGACCACCGAACGTACCGCGACCGGCCTGCCGCAGCGACGCCGGAAGGACCGTGTCACCACCTCCGACGCCCAGCCCGCCGCGAGGCCGCAGTCGGCGGACGACGGCGGCCCCGGAATGTGGCTGGAGGCGTTCCACAGCGGACTGTCCAGTGAGCCCGGCCAAGAAGCGCAGGGCGCCCAGGACGCGTCGGGTTCAGCGACCAAAGGGGCGTAAGCAGTGATGACTCAGCGAAGCAGCAGCATGGACTGGATGCTCAAGGACCTGGCCGCCGGAGTGCCGCAGACGCGGCACGTGATCGTACTGTCCGCGGACGGGCTCTGCGTGGCGCAGCACGGGGCCGAGACCGACACGGCCGACCGCCTGGCAGCCGCCTGTGCGGGCCTGCAGAGCCTCGCCGGAGCGGTGGCCGCGGAACTGCCCCGCTCCGAGGGCAGAATGCGCCTGGTCGTGATCGAGATGGACGGCGGGTTCTTCTACCTGATGGCCGCCGGCAACGGCTCCTACCTCGCGGTCCTCGCCGACGAGGGTGTCGACGCGGGCCTGATGGGCGCGCAGATGCGCAACCTGGTGACCCGAATGGGGGAGCACCTGAGCAGCCCGCCCCGACATGACGGGCAGCCCGCGTGAATGAGCCGCCCACAAGCTGGGAGGACGGCAGCCCCGAACGGCTCTACGTCATCACCGGCGGACGCAGCGGACCCTCCACCGCTGTCCATCTGGACCTCGTGACCTTAGTCGTGGCCAAGGCGCCCGTCCGGCCCGAGATGCAGCCCGAGCAGGCGGCCATCCTGCGGATGTGCCAGTCACCGCTCTCGGTGGCCGAGATCGCCGCGTACGCCGGCCTGCCCGTGAGCGTCGTCACCGTGCTGGTCGGAGACCTGATGGCCGCACAGCGCGTGCACGTCCGTCCGCCCATTCCCGCCGCGCAGCTACCCGACCTTGCTCTGATCGAGGCAGTGATCGATGGACTACAGAAACTCTGACCCGCCCGCCGGGCCGTCCCGCGCGGACATACTGCCGCAGACGGCCGCGGCCGCCGTGAAAGTCGTCATCGTCGGCGGTTTCGGCGTGGGCAAGACGACGATGGTCGGTGCGGTCAGCGAGATCAAGCCGCTGACGACCGAGGAAACGATGACCAGGGCCGGCGTCGGCGTCGACGACACCTGGGGCGTGGCCCGCAAGATCACCACCACCGTGGCCATGGACTTCGGCCGCATCAGCATCAACGACGAACTCGTGCTGTACCTGTTCGGAACACCGGGCCAGGAGCGATTCTGGTTCCTGTGGCGCGGGCTCTTCGAGGGCGCGCTCGGAGCGGTCGTACTCCTCGACACCCGTCGGCTGGAGATCAGCTTCGATGTCATCGGACGGCTCGAGGAGCGGGGCGTCCCCTTCGTCGTGGCCGTCAACTCCTTCCCCGGCGCGCCCGAACATCCGGTGGAGGAACTGCGCCAGGCCCTCGATCTGCCCCCCGCCGTCCCGATCCTCGTCTGCGACGCCAGACGACGGGACTCGTCCCGCGATGTCCTGCTGACCCTCATGCGCTACCTGCATTCCCAGGCAGCCACCCAGGAGGCAATGTGAGTACCCACCCCACCCCACCGCCCGAGTGCCCCGCCCACGCGGCGGGAACGGCGGACGGCATGTACCGACTCCACGGAGCGGAGGCTCAAGCCGACCCCCTCGCGCTGTACGAGAAGCTGCGGGCCGAATACGGGCCGGTGGCCCCGGTGCTGGTGAGCGGAGACCTTCCGGCATGGCTGGTCCTCGGTCACCGGGAGAACCTGGACGTCGCGCGCACCTCCTCGCGCTTCGCCCGCGATCCCCGGGGCTGGCGCGACATGAGAGAGGGCCGGGTACCGGCCGACACCCCGCTCGGCCCCATGGTCTCCTGGGTGCCAGTGTGCAACTTCACCGACGGGCCCGTTCACGAGCGGCTGCGCTCAGCCGTGGTGGAATCCCTGGAGCGCTTCGACAAGCGCGGCATCCGCCGCTACGTGACCCGCTTCGCCAACCAGCTCGTCGACCAGATCGCAGGCGAGGGATACGCCGACCTGGTCTCCGCCTTCTCCGACCAGCTCCCCATGCTGGTCATGACGCAGCTCATCGGTGCACCGGACGAACACGGACCCCTGCTGGTCAACGCGGCACGCGACATGCTCCAGGGAACCGAGACGGCCCTCCAGAGCGACCGCTACGTCACTGACACGCTGGAAAACCTGGTCGTGGAGCGCAAGGCCAAGCCCGCCCGTGACCTCGCCTCCTGGCTGATCGAGCATCCCGCGAACCTGAGCGACACCGAAGTGCTGATGCACCTGCGCGTCGTGCTGATCGCGGCCTACGAGACCACCGCCAACCTGATCGCCAACACGCTGCGGACCGTACTGACCGACCCGCGCTTCCGGGCGAGCCTCTCCGGAGGCCAGATGACCCTGCCCGACGCCCTGGAGCAAGTCCTCTGGGACGACCCGCCGATCAATACGATCATCGGGCGCTGGGCCACCGGTGACACCCTGCTCGGCGGCCAGCAGGTGAAAGCCGGCGACATGATCCTGCTCGGCCTGGCCGCGGGCAACGCCGACCCGCAGATCCGACCGGACCCCGAGGTCTCCGTCCACGGCAACCGCTCCCACCTGGCCTTCAGCAGCGGACCGCACGAGTGCCCGGGCCAGGACATCGGGCGTGCCATCGCGGACACCGGCATCGAAGTCCTGCTGGACCGGCTGCCCGACCTCCAGCTGGCGGTCGACGCGAGCGAGCTCCAGTGGCGTGGCACCCTCATGTCACGCCACTTGCTGTCACTGCCGGTACGGTTCGCCCCCCGTTCCGTGCCGAATCCGCAACCCCAGCCCGAGCAGCCGTCCGGGCACTCTGCGCACGCGCTGATCCCGCCGCAGCCGACGGCAGCGCCCGCGGTCGGTGTTCGCCGGCGTGGCGTCAGCTGGTGGCGCCGGCTGCTCGGCCGCCGCTGAACAGGCCCTCTGCGCCAGGGCCCCGGCCACACCGGCCGGGGCCCTCGACATCGCTCAGCCGCGTACCCGGCGCCACCAGGACGCGAGAGCCGGCAGATCCGGTGGCTCGAATCCGGTGACGCAGGGGTCATCGGCGAACCGGACCGCGAACCCGGCTTCCTCGAGCGGCAGCTCGTACCGATTGCGCGGACTGGCGTACCGGGGGGCCCGGCTCTGCCACGTGATGGAGCCGGCCATGTAGTGGCCCAACGCCGCCAGGTGACGGCGCAGTTCCCCGTCCGCACCCTCGTCCAGCTGTGCCCGTAGCCTCACGAAGAGGACCATCACCCGGTCACGCAAGGCAACCGCGAGCGGCACCGCCTCGGCGGGGGAGCAGTTCTCCTGATGGGCGAGGACATTGACGAGATTCACCTCGCGCGGCTCCAGGTGGTCGTCCTTGTCGTAGGAGAACAGGTCGTTGTCCGCGCTGACGACGAATCCCGCCGCGTCCGTCAGCGCCGTCAGGGCGGGGGAACAGAGCACGTCCGCCGGCAGCCGGTCTCCGCGTGCGACGTCGGACCAGGTCAGCGAGAAGCGTGTACCGTTCGCCAGCGGCCCCATGGCGACGAAGTCGTTCAGCCCCGGCATGGTCCCGGCCTCGGCCTGGGCGGCCCGCCAGGCCGCCCCGAGCAGCCAGTCCCGCGTCCCCTCGACGAACCTTCGCAGTTCGTAGGGGGTGAGCATGGCGTGGGTGCGGCCCACCAGGTCCAGCAGCGCGCGGGTCATGGGCCCGTCGGGCAGCACGGACACCCCGGGGTCCTCGATGGTTCGCAGCAGACGCGCACCGTGTTCGACGACGGCACCCGTCCCCACCTCGTCGGAACCCGAATCCTGCCAGTCGTCGACGGCGTTGGCCCAGTAGTTCCACTCGGTGAACAGCAGGAGGGCCTCCACGTCCCCGTCGGGGATGATGCGGCAGGAGAAGTCGGCGCTGTGGGTGGCGAGACCCCACGCGCGTTCGACCGGATCCGGGTACAGGCCGAAGGCGTCCAGCCACTCGACCGCCCAGGCCTCCACCTGCTTCGCCTCGGGATGGACGAGGTCGCGCTCCAGGGGGCAGTAGAAGGACGGCAGGCGCGAACCGAGGCGGGAGGGGCGCGGGGAGACGGTCATCGGCCGCCACCGATCCGGAAGTGCAGCAGCCGCGTCTGCACCGCGTGGTCACGCCAGAGCCGGAAGAACCTGCTGTGCGCGATCGTCGACTGCTCGAGCCGTTCGCCGGTCCAGGCGCCGGGTCCGACTCCGGCGCCCGCTCTGAGCCGGTCGAGTTCGGCGGTGTTCCACGCCATGGACTGCACCCAGAACTCCGCCACCGAGTCCGTCACGTCCTCGTCCTGTACCAGTTCAAAGCCGGCGGCCTCGGCCGCGGCCAGGTATTCCCCGCGCCGCCCCAGCCGCGTTCTGTAGTAGCCGTCCATGAACTCGCGCCACTCGGAGCGGCCCACGAAGTGCTCCTGGATCCCGAACCATCCACCGGGCACCAGCGCCTTGGCGACGACCTCGAAGAGCCGGGTCCGGTCGGTGTAGCCGCTGCTCTCGTTGGCGTAGACGGCGTCGTACGCACGGGTCTCGTCCAGGTCGTGGACATCGGCCAGTACGGGCGTCACCCGCCCCGTGACCCCCGCGTGACGGGCGAAGTGCCGGACGATCGGGACGTGTTCCGCCGCGACGGTGAGGCTGGTGACCGATGCCCCGTGCTCCTGCGCCCAGTACAGCGACGTGCCGCCCAGGCCGCAGCCGATGTCCAGCAGCCGCCGGGGAGGCGCCTCGTACGCGCCCCACGAACGGGCCGCGTGCTCGACGATCCGCTCCTGCGCAGCGGACAGGCGCTGCTGCAGTGTGCTCTGGGAGACGGTGGTCTCCGGGGGTCGTCGGGATACAGCCCTACGTGGAAGTGCACTCGGGGGCCCGGACCGTACTTCTGGAGGATCTCCTGTGTCTTGCGGGTGTAGTAGAGCCGCACCGAATCGTCCGGGGCCAAGCCCTGGTCGCTGCCTAAGGACGATACGAGGGGTATGACGCGCATGGGGTGTCCGCCCTTTCGTGGGGTAGGGCTGGTCTTCGGGACACGCTGCCGCCGCTCTCACCGCGTCCCGACCGGCACACTGTTGAAGCACGGATCATCGTGGCACTTCGCGGGCCCCACGTCAGCCACTGGAGCAGCACGGAGCAGCATCCGTTCATACGTGCGGCATCGGGGGAACTCCACTGCGGGCTTCCGCTGCGTCGGCAGCCCCTGGCCGGTGGTGTCGCCCGCGGTTGTCGGTGTGGGAGCGGGCATGGGAGCGGAAGGTGCGGCGGTAGGCGTCCGGTGGGACGCCGACGGTCCGGTGGAAGTGCCGGCGCAGGGTGGTGGCCGTGCCCATGCCGGTGGCCGTGGCGATGGTGTCGATGGTGTCGTCGGTGGTCTCCAGGAGTTCCTGGGCGTGGCGGATGCGTTGGATGTGGAGCCACTGCAGCGGGGTGGTGCCGGTGAGCGACTTGAAGTGGCGGCCCAGGTGGCGAGAGCTCATCCGTGCCTGGCGGGCCAGGTCTTCCACGGTGAGGGGTTCGTCCAGCCGCCCGAGGGCCCAGGGGAAGAGGGTGGCGAGCGGATTGTTGCCCGGGGCGGGGACGGGGGTGGCGATGAACTGGGCCTGGCCGCCGTCGCGGTGTGGTGGTACGACCAGCCGGCGGGCGATCTTGTTGGCATTCGACGAGCCGTGGTCGAGGCGGACGAGGTGCAGGCACAAGTCCATGGCCGCGGCCTTGCCGGCGGAGGTGAGCACGTCGCCGTTGTCGACGTAGAGGACGTCCGGGTCCACCGTGACCTTCGGGTGGCGCCTGGCCAGTTCCCCGGTGTGCGCCCAGTGTGTGGTGGCGCGCTTGCCGTCCAGCAGGCCGGCGGCGGCCAGGACGAAGGCCCCTGTGCACAGGGAGGCCACGCGTGCGCCCGCCGCGTGTGCTGCGCGCACGGCGTCGACGAGTTCCGCCGGCGGGTCCACATCGGTGTCGGCCCAGCCGGGGACGATCACGGTGTCGGCGTGCGCGAGGTGGTCGAGCCCGTGGTCGGGCTCCAGGCGGAAGCGGTCGACCTGCACGGCGCTCGATCCGCAGAGCGAGAAGTGGTACCAGGGGTCCACGATGTGGGTCAGGTCCGATCCGAAGACCTCGATCGCCATGGACAGTTCGAAATGCAGCATGCCGTCAGTGACGGCCAACGCGACAGTACGCATGTCCGGAATTGTATGGGCCGTGTCGTTCCAGACTCTCGTGCAGGGTCCTCTTCCTCGCCAGGATGGCCATGACAGATCGCAGCGACCAACTGCGGATCAGGCGAGTGCAGGGGAGCAACCTCATGGGATCGGGCCAGACGGTGGCGGTGTTCGGTGCGTACGGGCACACGGGGCGTTTCGTGGTGGCGGAGCTGCTGAAGCGCGGGTACGTCCCGGTTCTCTCCGGCCGCGACGCCGACAAGCTGAAGGCATTGGCGCACGAGACCGGGCTGGACGTTCGCGTGGCGTCGGTCGACGACCCGGCCTCGCTCGACCACGCCCTGGCCGGCACAGCGGCCGTGATCAACTGCGCGGGCCCGTTCGCCTCGACGACCGCCCCGGTGATCGAGTCGGCCCTGCGGGCACGGATCCCGTACCTGGACGTGGCGGCCGAGATCGAGGCCAACCTCGACACCTTCGCGCACTTCGCCGACCGGGCACGCGAGGCGGGAGCGGTCATCGTCCCCGCGATGGCCTTCTTCGGCGGTCTCGGCGACCTGCTGGCCACCGCGGCGATGGGCGACTGGACCAGGGCCGACTCGGCGCACATCGCGTTCGGACTGAGCAGCTGGCACCCCACCGCCGGGACGCGCCTGTCGAGCGCTGTCTCCCGGGAGCGGCGCGGGGATTACCGGCTGCGCTACACCGGCGGCCAGTGGGAGCACCGCACCGACGCCCCGCCCACCCTGGAATGGCCCTTCCCCGAGCCGATGGGCCCGCGTTCCGTCATCGGGGAGTTCACGATGGCCGACGTCGTGACCGTACCCAGCCACCTGTCCATCCCCGACGTGACCACCTACATGACGGCAGAGGCGGCCCGCGAGGTAGTGGCCTCCGACACGCCCGCGCCGGCCGCAGCCGACGAGAGCGGCCGGTCCGACCAGACCTTCCTCATCGACGCCGTCGTGCGCTCGGGCGACACCGAACGACGAGCCGTCGCGCGCGGTCAGGACATCTACGCCGTCACCGCGCCCCTCGTCGTGGAAGCGCTCGAGCGAGTCCTCACCGGGCGCACCCATGCGGTCGGCGTCGCCTCGGCGGGAGAGATGTTCGACGCCCCCGATTTCCTGAGTGCGCTGTTCCCGCACATCACTCTCGAACTCCACCCGTAACGAACTGCTCCCGCACCTCGCGCCGGCAGCCACCCATCTGCCTGCTGCTCGTGCCGGTTCAACCGGCCCGAGCAGCAGGGGCGGTGAGGTCACATCACGCGACCGCGGTCCCCTCGAGCTCGACCATCTGGCCGGGGATGGCCAGTCGCGTCACCCCGAGCATCGTGGAGGTCGGCGCGACCCCGGCGGCACCCAACCGCGCCGCCAGCACGCCGTAGTGCTGGAAAAGCCGATCGACGTCGGTCGTGTAGACGTTGAGCCGGACGAGGTTCGCGAGAGACATGCCGGCCTCGCCGAGCACGGCCTCCAGGTTGTCGATGCTCAGCGTCAACTGCGCCGCAATGTCACCGTCATGCCGGGGCTTGCCTTCGCCGCTCATCGCGGTCTGCCCCGAGATGTACAGGGTCCGTGTGTGCCCGGAGACGACCTCACCCTGGTTGAATCCCAACTCCTGCGACCACGTCACCGGGTTGACCGCCGTTCGTTCCACTGCCACGTCAGCTCCATTCGATTCATCGGGAGTGCGTACGTCCAACGGCTCGGTAGCCACCGGTTTCGACGTCGCGTGAACGAGCCTCCCAACAAATCACGACACCCTCTGTCATGTATTCCGTTAACGTTCTCGTATGCGCGCCGACCGGTTGGTCTCCCTGGTGCTGCTGCTGCGTCAGCGCGGTCGGCTGACTGCGGACACGCTGGCCCGCGAGCTGGAGGTATCCACCCGCACCGTGCTGCGCGACATCGAGGCGCTCTCCGCGGCCGGCGTCCCGGTCTACGCCGAACGCGGCAGGCACGGCGGTTTCGCACTGTTGCCGGGTTTCCGGACCGAGCTCACCGGACTGAACCACGACGAGGCCCTCGCTTTGCTGACGGCCGGATCGGGGCGCGGCGAGCAGGTGTTCGGCCTCGGCTCGGCGCTCGCTTCGGCCATGCGGAAGGTGGTCGACGCGCTGCCCGAAAGTCACCAGGCCACCGCGAGCGACGCGGCCCAGCGATTTCTCGTCGACCCGGAGACCGACCTGCTCTCACGCCGGATGGTCGCCGAGGAGGTACCCGGCGCCACGATGATCGAGGTCAGGCGCGCGGTGCTCGCCGGCCACAAGCTGCGCATCCACTACGCGGCCACGGGCCAGACACCACAGTGGCGCACAGTGGACCCGATCGGCCTGGTCACCGTACGCGACCGGGCCTACTTGCTGGCCACGAGATCTGGCGAGAACCGCACCTACCGGCTGTCGCGGGTGTTGGCCGCCGAGGAACTCCCTGAAACGGCACAGCGACCGAACCGGGTCGATCTGGACCGGATCTGGCGGGAACGCTCCGCGGAGTTTCTTTCCGGCGGCGACCACATCACCGTGCTGGTACGGGTGAACCCGGCGCGGCGCGAGGAGTTGCTGGCCACCGCGCTGGCCGTCCGCGCAGAAGAACCCGACGCAGACGGCTGGCTGCGACTGGAGGTGACCTTCCAGGATTCACGACACGCGGAATGGGCGCTGTGGCAGCTCAGCACGGACGCGGAAGCCCTGGCCCCGCAGTCGTTGCGCGCCTCCCTGCGCAACCGCGCCGCAGCGATCGTCACCCGCTACGGAGACTCGTCCTGAGGATCTAGTGGGCCCCGCTCGGGGACGGTGCCTGCGGCGTGCCGGGAAGCCGGACCGTGACGAGGAGGCCGCCGGCGGGACGGGGGACGAGGCCGAGGGTTCCGTCGTGGGCGCGGACGATGCTGTGCACGATGGCCAGGCCGAGGCCGACGCCGGCGTGCTCGTCGGTGCGTACGCGTTCCGTTCCCCGCTGGAAGGGTTCGGTGAGGGTCGGTACCAGTTCCGGTGAGAGCCGAGGACCTGTGTTCTCGACCCGCAGCACGCTCGTGTCGCCTTGCGCCTCGGTGTGGACCGTCACGGTGCCGCCGGCGGGGAGGTTGTGGACGATGGCGTTCTGGACGAGGTTCGTCACCATCCGCAGCAGGAGCTCCGCGGAGCCGCTGGTCCGGGCCGCCCCGCCGGTGACGTCGAGCGTGATCCGGCGCTGTTCGGCTAGGGGGAGCAGCGTTTCGGCGGCTTCTTCGGCGGTGAGGGAGAGGTCGACGCTCTCGCGGGTGAAATCTCCGCGGTCGCCGCGGCTGAGCAGCAGAAGGGCCTCTGTGAGGTCGATCGCCCGCGTATTGACAGCGCTGAGGCGTTCGATGAGTTCGCCCCGGTCCCGCGTGGGGTCCTTGCGGGCGACGTCGAGGAGCGTCCGCGAGATCGCCAGCGGGGTGCGCAGTTCGTGGGAGGCGTTCGCGGCGAACCGCTGCTGCTCGGCGACGTGGGACTCGAGTTGTTCGAGCATCGAGTCGAACGCGTCGGAGAGTTCACGGAATTCGTCCTGGCGGCCCTTCATGCGGATCCGGTGGGACAACGACCCGTTCCCGGCCATCCGTGCCGCATCCCTGATCTGGGTGAGCGGTGCGAGCATCCGGCCGGCGAGGATCCATCCCCCCAGGAGGCCGAACACGAGCAGGAAGACCATCGCCACGGCCGCGGCGGGGGCGAAGGTGTGCACAAGGAGGTAGCGGTTGGGTGAGATCCCGAGAAGGCCCTGGGAGTTGTCGGGTACGTAGCGCAGCAGGAACACCCACACCACGGCCAGCAGAAGAGCACCGGCGACGGCGAGGAATCCGGCGTAGCTGAGGGTGAGTTTCAGCCGGGCGCTGAGCCCTGGGCGCCTATGCATGCGTGCTGCCGGGGGCGATGGTGTCCCTGCCGTTGTCGATCCGGTAGCCGACGCCGGGCACCGTGGCGATGATCCACGGTTCGCCGAGCCGTTTGCGCAGTGCGGAGACGGTGATGCGCACGGCGTTGGTGAGGGGGTCGACGTTCTCGTCCCAGGCCCGTTCCAGCAGCTCTTCGGCGCTGACGACCCCGCCCTCGGCGGCGACGAGGACTTCCAGCACGGCGAACTGTTTGCGGGTGAGCGCGACGTAACGTCCGTCGCGGAAGACCTCCCGGCGGAAGGGGTCGAGCCGCAGGCCCGCGATCTCGCGGACCGGGGGCCGGGCGTACGCGCGTCTGCGGTCGAGCGCCCTCAGCCGCAGGACGAGCTCCCGCAGCTCGAACGGTTTGGTGAGGTAGTCGTCGGCGCCGAGCTCGAACCCGGAGGCCTTGTCGTCGATGCGGTCGGCAGCGGTGAGCATGAGGATCGGGATGCCGCTGCCGGAGGCGACGATGCGCCGGGCGACCTCGTCGCCGTTGGGGCCGGGGATGTCGCGGTCGAGGACCGCGAGGTCGTAGGAGTTGACGCTGAGCAGTTCCAGGGCGGAGTCGCCGTCGCCGGCGATGTCGGCGGCGATCGCCTCCAGCCGCAGACCGTCACGGACGGCTTCGGCCAGGTAGGGCTCGTCCTCCACGATCAGTACGCGCATGTCCGAAGCCTAAGCGGCACAACATGTCGCCGACGCGTGCAAAGACGTGTGCAGACCGGACACGCGGATCAGCCTGCCGGTGCCAGCGCGGGGCGAGGCTGGTCCGACGGCGCTTGCGCCGTGGTGCGCCACCAGCGGCGCGACGCCATCGCGGCCAGCACGGCGCCGGCGGCGTTGACCAGTACGTCGTCCACGGAGGACACCCGGTCCAGCCGCAGGACGTACTGTGCGGTTTCGACCAGGACCGAGCAGCCCGCCCCGAGCGTCAGGATCCGGGGCAGGGACGCCAGCGCCGCGAACCGCATCGGGGCGAAGAACCCCAGCGCCGCGAAGACCAGCAGGTTGCCGACGATTCCGAGCGGCCCCATCGTGACCAGGTCCCGCAGCGGTACCAGGCTCACCCGGGCGGGGACGGTGCCGGCCCCGCCCCCCGGCATCATGGTCATCCAAATGAACGGCGCCGTGCCGTGGACCATGCCCACCTCGGCCAGCGACATCCGCCACGCCGATGTGACGTCGGCGGCACGCCGACGGCGTGCCAGAGCCCACACCACCAGCAGGGCCAACGGCAACGCGACCAACGTCATGAGCACCACACCGTTGAACGTATCGAAGCAGCCGTGCCACCGCCCGGCCATGCACATCGGAGCGGACATCATGAGCGGCCCCCGCACGATGAACACTGCGCTCGCCATGCCGAGGATCGCCAGGCCGAGGAGCACGATCCTGCGCGCGCGGCGGGGAGGTGCTGACATGGAAGCGTTGTGGTTCATGCCCCCATTGGAGACGGAGGGCCGTTGCGGTGGCGTATGCGATTTTCGATACGCCCGCGATACACGCAGCCCCCGGGCATCAGGGAATTGGACGGGGAAGGCGACCCTGGTGAACATCTCGTCGATCCCCGGGAAAGGGAGCCAGGACGAGGCGTGCCCGGGTATGGCGCACCCAGGCACGCGGGATGGGGAGCGGCATAGCCTGGAGGGGTGACCAGCAACCATCTCGGCGATTTCCTGCGCGCCCACCGCGCTCGTCTGCGACCCGATGACGTCGGGCTCGCCCCCTACGGCGCTCGCCGGGTGGCGGGTCTGCGGCGGGAGGAGGTCGCCGTCCTGGCCGGCATGAACAGCGACTACTACGCCCGCCTCGAACAGGGCCGCGAGCGCAGCCCCTCCCCGCAGATCCTCGAGGCCATCAGCAGTGCGCTGCGGATGGACGACGAAGCACGGGAGCACATGTTCCGGCTGGCGGGCATCGCGCCGGACGGTGAGCGGCCGCAGCCGAGGGAAACGGTCAGTCCTGCGCTGCGGCAACTGCTGGACGGACACCGGAACGCCGTGGCGTTCGTCCTGAACCCGGCCAACGACTTCCTGGCCTCGAACGCTCTGGCCGACGCACTGTTCTCACCGTTCGAGAACGTGGACAACATGGCCCGCATGACCTTCCTCGACCCGGCCGCCCGGAGCTTCTTCACGCAGTGGGGGCGGGCAGCCGAGGCAGTCGTTGCCGGACTGCGCCACGCCACGGGCCTCGACCCCCACTATCGGCGCCTGCGCGATGTCGTCGGCTCCCTGGCCCAGGCGAGCGAGGAGTTCGCCGCCCTGTGGTCCGCGCACACCGTGCACGGGAAGACCCGTGACGCCAAGGATCTTCTCCACCCCGACGTCGGGCCGCTCGCCCTCACTTACCAAACCTTCGACGTCCGCGGAGCATCGGGCCAGCAGCTGGTGATCTACCAGGCCGAACCGGGAAGCCCCAGCGATCAGGCACTCGCCCTGCTCGGCAGCCTCAACGCCACATCCCGCCAGGAGTCCGCCACGGAGCAGTAGCACTCAGGCGGTGGGAGTGTGGAGCACGTACTCGCGGGAGGCGTGGACCTCGTCGCGCAAGGCGGCCAGATCGACGTCGAGGACCTGGCCATTCCACTTGCGCGGCTCGCCGTTGATGAGGACGGCGCTGATGTTGCGGGCGTCCGAGCCCAGGACGACGGTGCCGATCGGGTCGTTGAGCGGCATGTTGTTGAGGTCCTCGGCCTGGATGACCAGCAGGTCTGCCTTCTTGCCCGGAGTGAGCGATCCGGTGACGTGCTGCAGGCCGTTGGTGCGGGCTCCCTGGAGGGTGGCGAAGTCCAGTACGTCGTGCGTGGTGATGCGGGCCGGCTGCTGGTCGGTGCCGTAGACGGCGTTGACCGCGCGCATCCGCTGGATGGCGTGCAAGGCCCGCATCTGCGTGAACATGTCGCTGACCAGCGCCACCTCGACGTCGATGCTCAGACCGGGCCGGACCCTGACCGTCAAGGCCTCGTCGACGGCGGGGATCGCGGTTTCCAGCCCGATCTGGGCGTCGGATGTCGGGGCCAGGGAGATGGTCGTGCCGCTCTCCCCGATCGCCTTCCAGGCCTCCTGAGTCAGGCCGGTGGCGTGGATGAGCGTGACGTCCGCGCCGAGGAGGCCCTCCTTCTCCCAGTTCAGTACGGCCGCCGAGGAGGAGGCGCCGAAGACGGCGTCGACGCTCACGCCGATGCCCAGTTCCCTTGCTGTGCGGGCCAGTTCGGGACCGTAGGCGAGGGCGGGCCCGGCGATCTCGTCGGTGGCCAGGGCGGCCAGGCGCAGGGTCAGCAACTGGTCGTCGCCGGCGAAGTACTTCTCCTTGAGGCGGGCCAGGTCTCCGGGCCACTGCTCGTCCCAGTCACCGAAGTGCGGGCCCATCGAGGCGTGCACGCCGCGGATACCGGTGTCGATCAGCGCTTGGACGGCGGCGTCGGAGTGTGCGGGGGTACGGGAGTTATGCGAGAAGTCGAGCATGCACGTGATGCCGCTGTCGATCGCCGTCAAAGCGGCCAGCTTGGTGCCGACGTACATGTCGTTGGGCCGGTAGACAGTGGCGTAGCCGGCCAGAGTGGACATCACGTAGGCGCCGAGGTCGTCGACGTCCGGCATGATCCGGCGCAGCTGGGTCTCCCAGGCGTGCCGGTGCGTGTCGACGAAGCCCGGCGTGAGGATCGTGCCCGTGGCGTCGACAACCACCGCGCCGTCCCGGATCAGGCCAGAACCGATCGCGGTGATCGTCTCGCCCTCGACGAGCAGATCGGCGTTGTGCAGGACACCGCGGTCGGGGTCCATGGTGACGATGGTCGCCCCGGTGAACAGGATGCGCCGCTTCGGGTCGCCGGACCGGCGCTGAAGCTGTTCGAGTACGGCCGGGCTGGTGGTATCGGAGATGGTCAAGGGGAAGTCCTGTCCGTCATGCCAGGGCCGTGGGCCTGTGCAGGGTGGGTGATGACCCCAGCCTCGGCCCACGCGACGGCCGCAACCAGGCCGCCGTCTGCCCAGGTACAGCACGCCCAGGCTCACCGCTCGATCCGTAGCCCGTAGCCCGTAGCCCGTAGCCCGTGGCTCGCTCGGCTACCGCTGGTCGACCAGGAAGACGGTCAGCAGCCGGCCTCGCCTTCACGCCCGTCCGGCGCGAAGGATCCGGGCTCGTCCCGCACAGAGGTAGGTGCGCCGTACAGCGGCCGAGGCCAGGCGAATGATAGCCGGGCAGGGGCCGGTTTCCGCCGAATTCACCATTCAGCACGCAGGTCGCCCCACGCTCAGTAGCTTTTGTCTCACAGACGGTCCGGCCCTCAGTTGGAACCGAGTGCCGGGCGTGGAGAGAGAACAGCAAGGGAGCGCGGACGGCGATGGCGAATGTGGAAGTCTCGTTGAAGGAGACGATGACCTCGATCGAGGGCGCGCTGGGTGCCGCGCTGGTGGACTACACCAGCGGAATGGCCTTGGGCACCCTCGGCGGCGGGAAGGAGCTCGACCTGACGGTCGCCGCCGCAGGCAACACCGATGTGATCCGGGCCAAGGTCCGCACCATGGAAATGCTGGGCATGCAGGACGACATCGAGGATCTACTGATCACGCTCGGCACTCAGTACCACCTGCTCCGGCTGCTCAAGGGCCGCGGGGGCAACGGACTGTTCCTGTACGTGGTGCTGGACAAGAACAACTCCAACCTGGCCATGGCACGCCACCAGCTCAAGCGCATCGAGGCAGCGCTGGAGTTGTAACGCCGCATGATCGGGGCCCACGCATGCCCACAAGTTGAAGACTTCTTCAACCCGGCACATCCGAAACCGGTCAAGTTCGGGCATGCGCGGGCCCATCGGACGCGACGATGGACACCAAAGACCGGCTCGACTCGAAGACCCGCAGCCGCGGCCACGGTCCAAGCAACACAGCAGGAGCGTTCGTGGGAGTGCAAGTACCGCTGTACCAGGCCAAAGCCGAGTTCTTTCGCATGCTCGGACACCCGGTCCGCATCCGGGTCCTGGAACTCCTGCAGGGCGGGCCCATGCCCGTGAGGGACTTGCTGGCCGAGATCGACGTCGAGGCGTCCAACCTCTCCCAGCAACTGGCGGTGCTGCGCCGCTCGGGCATCGTCATCTCCACCCGCGAGGGCTCGACCGTCAGCTACGCCCTCGCCGGCGGCGACGTCGCCGACCTGCTGCGCGCGGCCCGGCGCATCCTGACCGAGCTGCTGGCAGGGCAGAGCCAACTCCTGGCCGAACTCCGGCAGGTGGAACCGGGCGCCGACGCCGTGGGAACGGGACCGGGCACGGGAACGGCTGGTGGCGCGGGCCACTGATCCGCCCGGTCCTGGCGGCAGGCGGTGACGACAGGCGTCACTGCCTGCCTGGACGGGCGGAACTCCCGGCAGGACTCGGCGGCCGCCGCCTCGCTCTCGGGCCGACCCCGGTGCGGGCCACCACCCGGTGGCGGCCCGCCAGTCAGTGCCCCTTGAGCAGGGCGCAGGCGAAATCCTCCTGCACGGTACGCAGCCGGGCCAGCAGGGCGGGCTTGTTGCTCTTGCTGGTCTGGGTGTTGATGGAGAAGGTCAGCGAGCGCGTGCCGTCGGGGGTGGTGGCGGCGAGCTGGGTGTAGCCGGGGAAGTTCCCGGTGTGGCCGTAGAGGACCCCGCAGCGGGTGGTGTACTGGAAGATCGCCAGCCCGGCGGCGTTGGTGCCGGGGCCGGCAGGCTCCGAGGAGTCCCCGGGGCGGAAGGTGAGCTGCTCCTTGCGGGTCTTCTCCGACAGCAGGGTGGGGCCGCCGTAGGCGCGGATGAAGGCGCCCAGCTCGTTGGGCGTGGAGACGATGCCGCCGGAGGCCCAGACGCTGGAGGCGCCGAGGGCTTCACTGATGTCCTCCGGTTCGGCGGGCGGGAGGACGTCGTAGCCGTGCAGGTAGGGCCGTGGGAGCTGGTAGCCCAGGGGCAGGCTGGTGCGGCGCAGACCCAGCGGGCGGTAGACGAGGTCCTTGAGGAGGTCCTCGTAGCGGCTGCCGGTGACGGCCTCGGCCATGAGCGCGACGGCGATGTTGTCCGAGTTGGAGTACTCGTACAGGGAGCCGGGGCTGAAGAGCAGCGGCTCCCCGGCCACGAAGTCGAGGAGCGTGCGCGGGTCGAAGACGTGGTGCGGGTCGGCGCGGAGGATCTCCACGAACTCGGGGGCGGTGGTGTAGTCCGGCAGGCCGCTCGTGTGCTGGAGGAGCTGACGCAGGGTCACCGCGTGCCAGGCCTCCGGCTGGTCGGGCAGGAGCTCGCCGATGGTGTCGTCGAGGGAGAGCCGGCCCTGGTCGACGAGCTGGAGGGCGACGGCCCCGCTGAACGCCTTGGCGATGCTGGCGATGCGCATGTGGTCGTCGGGGTGCGGCGGTCGGCCGGTCGCGATGTCGCCGACACCGGCGGTGTACACGTCCGTACGCCCTCCCCGGGTGAGGAGGGCGATCACCCCGGGCGGGCCGTCGTCCTGGGCGACGAGCCGGTCGAGCTGCTGCTGGAGGCGCTTGTCGTGGCGCGGGCCGCCATCAGCCGGACCGGGGTCGCCGGCTGCCTGCGCGGGCTGCAGCAGCCCTCCGAGCGCGGCGGCGGCGAGGGCGGTGGCGGACAGTCCGGTGCGGAGGCGGCGTCCGCGGGCGAGGGTCAGCACGTGCGTGTCTCCTGGTGTGCGGTGGGGCGGCGGGGCCGGCGAGACCCGAGCCGTACATCAGCCTGCCTAGCAGCCCGCGCCCCGCACCGGGGCCCACGGCACGCACCGGTACCCCCGGTTGGCTGCGTAAGTCGCAACCGGGCTGCGGCACACCTTCAGCACCGTTGGGCCGAGGTCGCACCCTGGGACACGGTCCAGGACAGCAGCAGACGCACCTGCGCCGCGTGCGGAGTATGTACGCAGCCTGCGGAAACACGGCGTTCACCACAACGCGCACCCGGGGTAACAAGCGCTTTCTAGCGTGGCCGACCGTGGGATCACAGCCATATACAGGGCCGACGGAAACCACTGATGACGGCCCGTCATCCCTTCCCCGTCCTGTCAACGGCGCCACACGGGGCTCCCCACCGCATCGCAGCACCTGCACCTGCACCTGCATCCAGCCCCACCGGGAGGCGTGGCATGAGCACCACCGAGTCACGGCAGATCACGACGGACACGACGGAGCCCGCTGCCGACCAGGCGGTCAAGGAGACGCTGGAGGACTACACCCTCCGTTTCGCACCCCGCAGTTACCGCCGCTGGACCCCCATGGTCGTGGCCACCACGGCCCTCGGCGGCATCGCCTACATGGCCGACTTCTCCATCGGCGCCGGCATCGGCCTGGCCCACGGCACCAGCAACGCGCTCATTGCCATCACCGTCGCCGCGGTCGTCATCTTCATCACCGGCTTCCCGCTGGCCTACTACGGCGCGCGCTACAACATCGACCTCGACCTGATCACCCGCGGCTCCGGCTTCGGCTACTACGGCTCGGTCCTCACCAGCATCATCTTCGCCAGCTTCACCTTCATCTTCTTCGCCCTCGAAGGCGCGATCATGGCCCAGGGCCTCAAACTCGGCCTCGGACTGCCGCTCTGGCTGGGCTACGCCGTCTCCACGCTCATGGTGATCCCGCTGGTCGTCTACGGTATGAAGGCGCTCAGCAAGCTCCAGGTGTGGACCACCCCGATCTGGCTGCTGCTCATGGTCGGCCCGCTGGTCTACCTGATCGCCAACGACCCCGGCACGGTCGACCGCTTCCTGGCCTACCCCGGCACGAACGGAGACGGCGCCGTCAACACCGCCTCCGTCCTGCTCGGAGCGGGTGTGTGCCTGTCCTTGATCGCGCAGATCGGCGAGCAGATCGACTACCTGCGCTTCATGCCGCCCAAGACCGAGGCGAACAAGCGCACCTGGTGGACCGCCGTGATCATGGCCGGGCCCGGGTGGGTCGTGCTCGGTGCGCTCAAGCAGGCCATCGGCGTCTTCCTCGCCGTCTACATCATCGCCGAGGTCGGACCGGCCGCTGCGCCCGAGCCCATCCAGCAGTTCCGCGGCGCCTTCGACGCGATGATGCCGTCCTGGATGGTCATCCCGCTGGCCGTGGTCCTGGTGGTCATCAGCCAGATCAAGATCAACGTGACGAACGCGTACTCCGGCTCGCTGGCCTGGACGAATTCCTTCACCCGCGTCACCAAGCACTACCCCGGCCGCATGGTCTTCGTCCTGGTCAACCTGGCCTTCGCACTCGCCCTGATGGAAGCCGACATGTTCAGCTTCCTCAACAGCATCCTGGGCTTCTACTCGAACTGCGCGATCGCCTGGGTGGTCACCGTGGCCACCGACATCGGCATCAACAAGTACGTGCTGAAGCTGTCCCCGCTCCAGCCGGAGTTCCGCCGGGGCATGCTCCACGCGGTCAATCCGGTCGGCGTCGTGGCCTTCGTCGCCGCCTCCAGCCTGTCGATCGCCATGTATTTCCACCTCCTCGGCGACACCCTCCAGCCGTACTCGCCCGTGGCCGCAGCCGTCATCGCCTTCGTCGTCACCCCGCTGATGGCCGTGATCACCAAGGGCCGCTACTACTTGCGCCGCACCGAGGACGGCATCACCGAGCCTCTGCTGGACACCGACGGCAACCCGAGCGCGGTCACCCTCGACTGCCACGTCTGCCGTCAGTCCTACGAGCGCCCCGACCTCACCGCCTGTGTCACCCACGACGCGGTCGTCTGCTCGCTGTGCCTGAGCACCGACAAGGTCGGCGACCACGTCCTGCCGGCTGGGTAGCCGTGACCTGAGGCGCTGGTTGCGGTTGTCGTGGGTGACGCCTCGCGTTCCGTGCCAGGTGCTTCTGTGCAGTGGGCGAGGCCCCAGGGAAGGCGTGCGATGACGGAGCCGGCCGGGCCATTGAGGTTGCCGTCGTTGACGGGTGTCCGCTTCGTTCTCGCCCTCGTGGTGGTGCTGAGCCACGTGTTCCATGTGTCCGGGCTGTTCGACGGACCGTTGCAGATGGCGCTCGGGGGACTCGCGCCGCTGGCGGGCACGGCAGTGACTGGATTCTTCGTCCTGTCGGGTTTCGTCCTGACCTGGGCGCACCGTCCCGGGGACCGGCCGCGGGCGTTCTGGCGGCGCCGCTTCTGGAAGATCTTCCCCAACCATGTCCTGGGCTGGTCTCTCGCGGTGGTGTTCTTCGGGTGCACGGGCGCGGGGCGGGTGCTGAGCATGGAGACCGGCCATGGCTCGGGCGCCGCTGTCACCGGCCTGTTCCTGCTGCAGGCCTGGGTTCCGGACGCCAACTGGTTCTTCAGCTTCAACACTCCGGCCTGGTCCATCTCGTGCGAAGCGTTCTTCTACGCGTTGTTCCCGGCCCTGCTGGCTTTGACGATGCGCATTCGCGCCCGCCGGCTGCGCGCGGTGTGGGTGGCCGTCGTCCTGGTCATCCTGGTCCTGCCGGCCGTCGCCGGGCGCATCCCCGGGCCTGCCCTGTATGACTGGCTGCCCGTCAACGAGAACAGTCTGTGGTTCGGCTACGTGCTGCCGCCCGTCCGGCTGCCGGAGTTCGTTCTCGGCATCGTGACCGCGAGGCTGCTGCAGACCGGCCTCCTTCCGCGCCCGACGCGCGCGTGGTCGCGTGGTCTGCCGGTGGCGGTCCTGGCCACGCTGCCCTTCGTGCCGCCGCAGTTCGCGCTGGGCGCGGCGATGGCCGCTCCCATGACGGTGGTCATCGCCGGCCTTGCCCTGGCCGACATCGAAGGGCGCTCCGGCTTCCTGGCCCGGCCCACTGCCGTCGCGCTCGGTGATGCCTCGTACGCCCTCTACCTCGTCCACTTCCCCCTCTTGCTCCTCGCCCGCTGGCTGGCGGGTCCCGAGCGCACATTCGGCACCTGGACGGGCGTCCCGCTGGCCCTCGGTCTGACCGGCCTGTCGGTGGGTGCGGCCTGGGTGGTCTACCGCTGCTACGAACGCCCGATCACTCGCGCCTGGAGCCGTAAGGCCCTGCAAACGGTCTGCTCCGCTCCACTGCCCACCCCCGCACGGCCACGCGAGGAGCAGGCCGACCGAGCCCACCACGAATGACGCCACCGATGCCGACCCCACGGACAACCCGTGGTCCGGTATCGAGGCTTGCCCGGACCACAGTTCCGGCTACTTCCCCGACAGGAGCGCTTCTCGGGAGAACGGGTCCGGGATGCGCGGCATGGTCGACGCAGCCTCCGGCATGGGGGGTGTTCGCGCGGGCCCGGGCCGTCTCCAGAATGGGCGAGGGCTCGCAGCCGAAGCGCAGGACAGCGCCCAGGGCGTGGGCAGCGGCGCGGTGCAGCAGGTCGAGGACCGGGCCGGGGTGGTTGAGGTTCAGCTGTGGTGGGGCCCAGACGGGCAGAACCCGTACCGCGGCGTTCATGAGGATGCGCACGGCCGTACGCTCCAGCGCGTCCTGGCCCAGACCGCGAAGAAACCGGACGGTGTCCACGGCCGCGTCGCTGGGCGCGAGGTCGCGGCGAACCGAGGCCAGGTAGGAGCGGACCTCGTCGGTCGAGGCGGGGACGGAGGAGGCGCCCAGTTCCTCGGCGATGACGGCCATTTCCCGGAAATACCGATCGCACTGCACGTCCGTCAGCGGGCTTCCCCGTATGCCTGATAGCCCGACAGGAAGCAGCTCGCCTCAGCGACGTGCACCCACGTGAGCAGAGCCGGATCAGAGGCCGCGTACGGCCGTCCGTCGGGCGCGGTGCCGCGGACGGGTCCGTGGCGCCGGCGGACCCTGGCGATGGCCGCCCGCGCCTGTTGGCACGACCCGAAGCTGGTCACCGCGATGAATCCCGTGGTCTGGTTGAGGCGGCGGACCGGGTCCTGCCGGTATGAGGAGTGCTGATCCACACCCGCCATCGCCAGCGGGTGCAGGCACTGTAAAACGAGGGACGCGAACCCGCCGGTGAACATCCCCAGCAGGTTGCTGTGGACGCGCCAGACCATACTGTCAGGGCCGAACAGCCCAGGGTCGCCCGCCGGGCCGGCCAGGCGCGAGGACAGATCACCCCCGTACACCGTCGTCTCGACACGAGCACGGATCCGCGCTGCCGCCACCGAACCCACACGTACCAGCCTCCCCAGTCGGCCAAGGAGACCCCGCCGAGGTAGCGGCCCGCTCCCGGCAGCTCGACGAGCCGCTCATCAAGCTCAACCACTGGGGGTGGAAGCGTTACGCCACCGCCACCCTCCGAGGCGACACCAACCCGCCGTTGCCAACAACAGAGGCATCTCCCGCGCAGGAGGTGTTCACCAAGTCGCGTACAAGGTCTGCGGGGAGCGGTGGATCAAGGTGGGGCGCATGGTCGGCGAGGGAGCGTCGGGATCCAGGCGGAGGCCTGGCAGTCGACGGGTGAACACCTCCAGGGTCAGGCGCAGTTGTTCGCGGGCCAGCTGTGAGCCGGGGCAGCCGTGGGGTCCGTGGCCGAAGGCCAGGTGGTGGTGACGGGCGGGGCGGCGGATGTCGAACCGGTCGGCGCGCTCGTACCGGTCCTCGTCCCGGTTGGCCGAACCGTAGGCGACCAGCACCGTGGCACCGGCGGGGAGTTTCGTGCCGGCGAGGGACACCGGCCGGGTGGCCGTGCGGCGGAAGGCCTGGACGGGCGTGTCAAAGCGTGCTGCTTCCTCCACCGCGGCCGGGATCAGCGCGGGATCGGCGCAGAGCATCTCCCACTGCGGCCGGTCGCGCAGCAGATGCAGCAGAGTGGTGCCGATCATTGCGCTGGTGGTGAGGAATCCGGCGATCAGGAGGTTCTGGAGGCTCGCCACCAGTTCGTGGCGCTGCTCCAGGGTGAGTTCGCCGCCGCCGGGAGCGAGAGTGGCCACCATGGCCGAGCACAGGTCGTCCCGGGGAGCGGCGCGCCGGTCGCGGATGTATCCGTCCAGGAGGTGCTGAAGCGCGACGACGTCCGCGGCGGCGGCCGACTGAGCCTGCGGCGGCATGGGCCTGAACAGCAGCTCTTCGGCCCGGTACCCGCCGTGCACCGCGGCCGGCACGTCCGCCGGGTCCAGTCCGATCAGCCGGCCGACCACCTGCCCGGGCAGCCGACGGGCGTACGCGTCCATCAGCTCGGCCGATCCGGTCGCCGCGATGCCGTCCACCAGTTCCCGCGCGCACTCCCGGGCGTACGGCAGCAGGGCCGCCACGCGTGCGGCGGACAGCCCGCGGTTCAGCACGGCCCGGTGCCGCCGGTGGTCGGCGCCGTCCGTGGTGACGACGGTGGGGCGTGGTGCGAACCCCCGCGGCAGGACGCCGAGCGCCGCTTCCGAGAGCGGGATGTCCGGCAGCAGGGCGTTCGCGGAGGAGAAGTCCTCGGCGCGCAGCAGCACTTCCCGTACGTCCTGGTCCCGAGCCACCAGCCACGCGTCGAACTCGGGTACGTACGTCAGTCCCTCGGTCCGGCGGGCGCGGGCGTAGAGCGGGTACGGGTCGAGGTACAGCTCATCGCGCCTTGTCTGGTCGTGCGACGGCACACGGGCCTCCGGGTCGCGGTCGGTAGCGGGGCGCGGGGCGGCAGCCCGCACGGGTGTACTCCGCTGCCGGGCCATGATGCAGGAGCCCTGCTGCCCAAGGAAGTACGCCTCCGCGCCCGCCGGAACGGATCGCCGGCGTGCCCCGCTCTACGGCCCGTTCGATTCCGGCCTCCGATTGGCGGATGTTGTCGGAGCGCGAGTCCGCATGCCCGGCTAGGGTGAGATCTCCTCAACTAGCTTCGTGGAGACGGAACATGCGCATACCTGCCCTGTCTGTCACCGTCGCGGTGGTGGCCGCGACGATAACGGGAGGAGCGGCTCCGGCCGCTGCCGACACGGTGCTCAGCACGGTCCCCCTGGAGGCCGGTACCGGCCTCCACCACAATTCCGCGACTGTGACCTATGAGCGAGTCGACGGCGCGGTGAACTCGGTCAAGATCATCTCGTTGAAGGCCTACTCCGGCGAGCCCGACTGCGTCTGGGTGGAGTGGAACGACCCGAAGGACCTGGGGGACGGTTGGACCGCCCTCAACTCCGAGCCTCCGTGTTACGGCGGCAGCATGGGGGAGACGCTCAACCGGATCATCAAGGCGCCCAAGGGTCATCAGCTCAAAGTGCGTCTGGCCGCTTACCACGACGGCGGGATCGAAGTGATCCACAAGGACATCGCAAAGCTCTAGCCGGACCGTGCGGCAGGGGATGACGACCGTAGTGGTGACTGGCGCGACCGGGAACGTCGGACAGCACGTTGTGAGCGAGTTGCGCCGGCGAGGCATCCCCCACCGCGCGCTCACCCGCGACCCGGAACGAGCCACTGCCGCACTCGGCCCCGGCGCCGACCTTGCGCAATCAGCACGGCCGCATCGAGCACCGCCTGCGCTCGGCGGGGATCCCTTTCGTGATTTCACCGAGGTCGCCCACCGGCTCTCCACCGCCCTTGGACGGACGGTGGAGTATGTCGCTGTACCCGACGAGGCAGCCCTGGCCGGCAGTCAGCGGGTGGCGGCCGGCGCGGCAGAGTGGATCCCGGCACAGGGCCTCGCCGCCTGCGGGATCAGCACCGGGGACCGACGTGGCCCTGCCCGGCCGCGGACACGCTGTCCTCGACTGCGCAGGCAGCCGCTGCCTCAGCGGATCGGTGTTACCGGTGCAGGGCACCTATTCCTGGCGCGTGTCATTCCCCGCCCCGTCGGCTCCGTACGATTCGCGGAAGACGGTGCGCTCCCGGGCACGCCGACCTGGATGGCGCTGGTCCTCCGCCGGGTAGCCGACCGACACCAGCAAGGCAATGGCCAGGTCGTCACGGCCACCGATCCCGATCACCTGCTTCACCTTCGCCTCGTCCCAGCCGTTCATGGGCGAAGTCGCCAGGCCCATCTCCGTGGCGGCAAGCATCACGAAGGATGCCGCGATCATGGCGTCCTTGACCGCGTACTCCCGGAGCAGACCTCGCTGGTCGAGATCCTCCTGGAACACCCGTGACGCGGCGGAGAACATCGCGACGAACTCGTCGTTCCACGCTCCGCTGCACCGCGCCTGCTCGTAGACGTCGCTGTGGTCATCACGCCAGGACTGAGGCTCGGCGACGAAGACCAGTACGACCGGAGCCTCTTGCGGCTGGGGCTGGCCCCCGTGGCCCATGCCAGTCCGGCAAGGCCCTCGTCTTCGCATACCGCAACGATCGACCGGTCCTGCAGGTTCCAGCTGGTGGGGGCCTCGACGGCGAGACCGAGAAGCGCGTCGAGCGTGGTCTCCGGGATCGGGTCGGGCAGGTAGTGGCGGACGGTGCGGCGGGTGCGGATCGCTTCTGCGACAGACATCGTGGGACTCGTCATGTCACTCACTATTGGAGAGTCACTCTTCATCGGGAAGAAGGCACTATTTTGTGCGTTACTCTCCCCGCATGAAGACCACTGTGGAATCGTCCGGGCTGCCGGCCGATGTCTACTCCGCGAAGTGCCCCACACGCCAGGTCCTTGATCACATCTCCGGCAAGTGGACCATTCTGGTCGTGGACGCCCTCCTCGAAGGCACCCTGCGGTACACCGACTTGAGCCGGCGCATCGAGGGCGTGTCGCAGAAGATGCTCACTCAGACTCTGCGCGGCCTCGAAGCCGACGGGTTCGTCGCCCGCACCGTGTATCCCACCGTTCCGCCCCGGGTCGAATACGACCTGACGGAGCTCGGCCGCAGCCTCGCGGAGCCGATCACCGCGCTCCGCCAGTGGACGGAAACCCATATCAACGAGATCGAGCGGGCCCGGGCCCGGGTCACGTCAGAGGCTGGGAAGGCCCCTGAGCCCCAGCACGGCCGTGCCGGACGCGGCCAGCCTTCGCTGGATCGGCGTAGGTGCGCAGCCGCGCCCTTTGCGGGGTGAGCAGGTCATCAGGGACGCGGAAGGGTGCCCTCACCTTTCTATTGCGACACACGTTCGATTGGCTGCGCGAGTGGCCTGTCAGGTCAACGGCCGTACCAAACTTTGAGTGGCGCGGGCCGTAGGGGGCAGGGCGCTCATCGACTGCGGAAACGGCAGGGGCGGGGCGGCCGACTCTGTTCGTCAGGGCGCTATGCCCCCATTGCGCAGATATTCTGGGAAGTGTGATCGAGTCTGGACGGCCGTGGCTCCGCCGGCGCTACGGCCGGGGGATGCTCGTGCGGCTGTCGCCGGTCATTCTGACCGTCGTAATCGCCAGCCTGGCCTACACCACTCCGCCGGAAATGGCCTTCAGTCGTCTCCTGCCGGCGGCGCCGGCCCTGGCAGCCGCCATGTGGCCGGTCCTGCCCACCGTCCTGCTCGGGACGGTCTGCCTCTTTCTGATGATCGGCCTCAGCCTCGTCTTCCCCGACCTGGGAACGTGGTGGACAGCCGCGGGGATCATCGCGGTCACCGTGGCCGCCGCGTACGGAAGCCATGTCCGGCTGCAGCGGGAGCGCACCCTCTTCCAGGTACGGCTCGTCGCCGAAGCGGCGCAACAGGTGGTGCTGAGCCCTATCCCACGCCGCTTCCGGAACGTCGAGATCGAGTCGCTGTACCTCGCGGCCGCGGCGGAGGCGCGCATCGGCGGAGACTTCTACGAGGTGGTCGACACGCCATTCGGGGTCAGGCTGCTCATCGGTGACGTGCGGGGCAAGGGCCTGCCGGCAGTGGGGGCGGCCGCTGCGATCGTCAACGCCTTCCGGGAGGCGGCCTACGGTGAGGCCGACATGGTCAACGTCGCACGCAGGCTGGACGCCAGCAGCACCCGTTACAACGCCGCCTTTCCCCCCGAGGGGCCGATGGAGCGCTTCGCCACCGCCCTCCTCGTCGAGATCCCGCACAAAGGCAGACGTATCGACATCCTCAACTGCGGACACCCCCGCCGCTGCTCCTGAGCCGCAGAAAGCTCCGTGTCCTCGAGTCCGACAACCCCTCGCCACTGCTCAGCCTCGCGGAGCTCATCGGCGATCACTACAGCGTCGACACCTACGATTTCGCCCCCGGCGACCTGCTGCTCCTCTATACCGACGGGATCGCCGAGGCCCGCGCCCGCGACGGCGAGTTCTTCCCGCTGGCAGCTTGGATGCGTCGACAGCCCCCGACACCGCCCCGCGAACTGCTCACGGATCTTCACCGCGACCTCCTCCGCTACACCAGAGGACGCCTTGACGACGACATCGCCGCCCTTGCCGTACGCCTGCGTGAGTCCTGAGGCACGGAGTCCCAGCGAGCGGCCCGCACCGCTCACGCTTGATGGCACGCACGCGAGAGTTGAACGTCAAGCGTACGGCCGGCTCGTCGCGGCGCTGCCGTCTGCGGCGAGCCACTGGGCGGCGAGGCGGTCCCGTGGCGCGCCCACCCAGTCCGCGCCGCGGCCCTCGCCCGAGCGGTTGTCAGACCTCTGCTGTGACCGACCCGCGAGCTCTGCTTGTTCTAGCCTGGCTCGATGATGTACGAGGGGGACTTCCGGGTCGGCGACGTGCTGTCGGTCGCCTGCCCGTTCACGCCGACCAGGGTCGAACGAGGCGTGATGTGGGACCACGTGTCGGTGAGGTGGCCGTGGTGGCGGATCGACACCGACAGCGCCTTCTTCCACTGGAACGGGATCGTTGCCTTGGGTGTGGACAGTGGCGGGTATGTCTCGGCGGAGGCCGGGGCGGAACTGTTCCGGACCGATCCGCCGCCCGAGCACCTGAAGGCGGGGGACGCCTGCCGGGTCGGGGTCCCGCCGACCGTAGTCCACGTGACTGCTGTCGACCACCATGCGCCTCCACTGGAGACGGGCTGGCTACCCCGCCCCGAGCTGACCGTGGTCGTGCTGCGCCGCGGTCTGTCGTACCGGGAGTTTCCGGACGGCAGCCATCTCAACGGCGAGGGTTACACCCTTCACCCGGGCGACGGGATCCCCTTTGCGTTTGAGCTGCTGATGCGGCCGTACGCCTTTTTGCGGCCGGGCGACGAGGTCGCCGACGCGGCCGGGCGGGCGTGGCTGTTCGACGGCCCCTGGAGCTGGACCGCCTTCGATGCGGCGGGGCCCGGCACAGGCCCCGAGTGGCCGCTCGTCCTGCTGACCCGCTCAGGAGTGCCCTGCTCCGTCGCGGACGCGGAGGCAGTCGCCGGAGGCACGGCGATCGGTTCCCACCAGAAGACCGTCCGGCACTGGATGTCTCTCACCCAGGCATCGCCCATGCCCTAGCCGGCAACGCTGCCGTCGGCCTGGTCCGGAGCAGTGCTGTGAAGCCGAGAACGCCTTCGCCGGCCGGTTTGCCGCCGGGCAGGATCAGGGGCGGTCGGTGCTCAGGGGGAGGATCGCGCCGGCGCGTACGGAATGGATGACCGCGTCATGCAGGGCCCGGCTCGCCTCTTCGCTGGGGCACGGGACGGGGCTTCCGGCGAGGGGGAGCCAGTCGGACCCTCCGCTGTACTGCACCGTGACATGCGCCAGACCATCGGCCTCGGTCCACGTGGTGTGAATATCGAGCTCGCCGGTGAGGACGGGGCCGGCCTCGCCGGTCTGCACTCCGTCCCGTCCGGCGAAAATCCCGCGGGTGGTCCATGATGCCCAGCTCATCCGGCCTCCCAGCTGCGTTCGTCGTCCTGCCAGTGTGAACGAGCCGGCCCGGCCGCGCCTCTGCAGGCCGGGGATATCGGTCCGGATCACGTTGAGGGGCGGTAAGAGTCCCGACGCTCGCGGTTCAGTCGACAGGGCGCCATAGGCCCTTCACTGTGGGTGACCGCCGCACGCTCGGGATGTCTCGCACTGGTGCGTGGTGTGCGGGTGCCTGTGGCCGTGGCGCGCTCGGCGGGTCAGGCAGCCGGGGCGGCGGCGCTGACGGTCTGGGACTGGAGTGCGTCCTCGCCGTACAGGTCTCGCACCCAGTCGGTCTGGTAGACGGTTTCGAGGTAGCGCTCGCCGAGGTCGGGGGCGATGGCGACCGCGGTCACCTGCTGATCCTGCTGAGCCAGCCATTGGGTGGCGCCGTTGACGACGGTGCCGGTGGAGCCGCCGAAGATGAAGCCGTGGCGGGCCAGTTGGTGGCACGTACGAATCGTCTCGGCTTCGTCGACGTGTACCACGTCGTCGACGTAGGAGGTGTCGAGGAGCGGAGGGCGGATGCTGGTGCCGAGGCCGGGGATCATGCGGCGACTGGGCGTCTGTCCGAAGGTGGCAGAGCCTTCTGTGTCGATCGCGACGATGCGTACCGGGCGGTGCCAGGTGCGGAAGTAGCGGGCGCACCCCATGAGGGTCCCGGTGGTGCCGGCCCCGATGAAGAGGACATCAAGGTCGGGGAAGGCGCGGGCGATGGCCGGTGCGGTGGTGCGGTAGTGAGCAGTGTGGTTGTTGGGGTTGGTGTACTGGTTGAGCCATACGTAGCGGTCGTCGGACGCGCACAGGGCGCGGACGCGGTCGATGCGGGCGCCGAGCAGGCCGCCGGTGGGGGAGGGCTCGGTGACGATGTGGATCTGGGTGCCTAGGGCTTCCAGGAGGAGCCGGGTCGCCAGGTTGCAGCGGGAGTCGATGACGCACACGAACCGGTAGCCCTTGCTGGCAGCGATCATGCTCAGCGCCACGCCGAGGTTGCCGGAGGAGGATTCGACCAGGATGGAGCCAGGGGTGAGCAGGCCGTCGCGTTCGGCGGCCTCGACCATTGCGGTTGCGGCTTTGAGTTTGATGGACCCCGCGAAGTTGAATCCTTCGCATTTGAGGAACATCCGGTGCCCGGTGACCGCCTCGAGGTCGACGTAGAGGTCGTCTTGGTTGAATTCCTGGGGGGTGGATATGACCGGCACGGGGCACCTCCTTGTATGCGTTCACGGCTGGTGTCTGGGGCCGCCGGCCTGTGTGGGGGCGGCTCGGGGAAGACGTCGCTTGCTGCCACGTCTTCGGGCCTCTTCCAGTACGCGGGATGACCGTGGCTCTGTCATGTCACCGGATGTCGGGGCTTGACGCCGGCCATGATCACGGATACGCGCCGGGCGGCACGGCTCTCGTGTACACGGCTCTCCCGTACACGCTTGCGCGGCGGCATGCCCTGCCACACCGGCGAGCGCTGACCGCTCTACCTGGCTGAGCGCCTTTCCCGTATGCACGCGGCCGGGCTTCCGGGCTGTCCGGCGGTGCCCACCGCTGCAGGTGCGTGGTGTCAAGTCCCGACATTCAGCGGCGTGACGGATATGTGCCGGCCGGGCCTACTGGAGGGGCGGCAACACGAACCCGATCGATGCCGAAAGGCATTTCCCGACAGCGGAACACGCGCATTTAGGTGGATTAAACATGTTTTTCTTCTTTGGTGACCCGATGAGAGCCCCCGGCGCCCGAACCGTCGTCGTCGAGGAGCGCACATGCTAGAGAAATCCACCGATGCCTGGACGGCCGGCCCGCCCGGCACCTCAACGCTTTCCGGCAGCAGGCCCGAAGGCAGGCCAATTGGCATGTCCGGAGGCCAGGCGGCCGAGACCGCGCAGCTCGCGCGGCTCCTTGCGGAAGTGCTGGCGGATGTCGTCGGTGTGGAGCAGGTGCCCGGCGACAGTAACTTCTTTGATGAGCTGGGCGCTGATTCGATGGTGATGGCGGGGTTTTGTGCCCGGGTCAGGAAGCGGGCGGACCTGCCGCCTGTATCGATGAAGGACGTCTACCGGCATCCCACAGTCGACAACCTGGCCTCCGCGCTCACCCACGCCGCGCCCGCGGCGGCCTCTGAGTCCACCTACGCAGGGCCCGCAGCCTCGGCACCCGTATCCGTCCATCCGGCCGTCCCGGCATCAACGCCGGCGTCTGCTTCGGCGTCTGCTTCGACGTCCGCTTCGGTGTCTGCTTCGGCGCGCAGGATCGCGGCGCGGGCGGGCACAGGGCAGTACCTGCTGTGCGGAATGCTGCAGCTCCTGGTGTTCCTCGGCTATTCCTACCTCGCTGCCCTGACCACGGTCCGAGGCCTCGAGTGGGTCAGCGCCGGCACGGGTGTGCTCGATGTCTACCTGCGATCCGTACTGGTGGGCAGCGCGCTCTTTGCCGGCGTGTGCATGGTGCCGATCGTGGCGAAGTGGACCCTCATCGGTCGTTTCACGCCGCGCGAGTTCCCCGTCTGGAGCCTCGGCTACCTGCGCTGGTGGCTGGTCAAGACCTTGATCCGCACAAGTCCTGTCCGTCTGTTCACCGGGTCGCCGTTGTACGTGGCCTATCTCAGGGCGCTGGGCGCGAAGATCGGGCGTAATGTCGCGATCTTCTCCACTCACATCCCTGTCTGCACCGACCTGCTCACGATCGGTGACGGAACGGTGATCCGCAAGGACGTGCTCTTCTCCTGCTACCGGGCACACGCCGGTCTCATCCAGACCGGCCCCGTCACCCTCGGCACCAATGTCCTCGTCAGCGAACAGACCGTCCTCGACATCAACACCTCGATGGGCAGCCAGGCCCAGCTCGGGCACGCCTCCAGCCTGCACGCCGGGCAGACCGTCCCCGCCGGCGAGCGCTGGCACGGGTCACCGGCCGAGCCCACCAGCACAGACTTCCGTACGGTCGGTTCCGGCGACTGCTCCACCGCCAGGAAAGTCCGCTACACCGCCGGGCAGCTGCTCGCCATGGTGCTGGTGTATCTGCCCCTGGCCACCGGCGGCGTCACCGTGCTGCTGGCCCCGCTGTCGCAGCTGACCACACCGCTTCAGGCCGGGACTTCGGCGTTCACCAGCGGGACGTTCTACCTAGGTGCGCTGGCCGCGTCCTTCGTGCTGTTCTTCGGCGCCGCTTTGGCCGGGCTGGTCATCCAGGGCGTCGTGCCGCGCCTGCTCAATCGGGCGGTCAAGCCGGACACGGTCTATCCGCTCTACGGCTTCCACTACGGTCTGCAGCGGGCCATCACACTTCTGACCAACAGGAAGTTCTTCACCGCGCTGTTCGGGGACAGCTCCGCGATCGTCCACTACCTGCGCTATCTCGGCTACGACCTGTCCCGCGTCACACAAACCGGTTCGAACTTCGGTTCCGAAGTGAAGCACGACAGCCCGTTCTTGACCTCGGTGGGCAGCAAGACGATGGTCGCCGACGGCCTGTCGGTCATCAACACCGATTTCTCCAACACGTCGTTCAGGCTGTCCCGGGTCTCGATCGGCGCCCACAATTTCCTCGGCAACCGCATCGCTTATCCCTCGCAGGCCAAGACCGGTGACAACTGTCTGCTGGCGACGAAGGTGATGGTCCCGGTCGACGGAGAGGTACGGGAAAACGTGGGCCTGCTGGGCTCGCCTCCCTTCGCCATTCCGCGCACGGTGATGCGGGACACCCGGTTCCAGGACCTGGAGAGCGGCAGCGAGCTGCGCCGGCGCCTGGCCGCCAAGAACCGGCACAATGCCGTCACGGCGGGGCTGTACCTGATGGCGCGGTGGCTCCACGTCTTCGCCGTGACCCTCGTCGCCCTGGGCGCCACAACCCTCTACCCCTCGCTGGGTGTGTCGGCGTTCGCGCTGGCCAGTGTCCTCACACTGCTGTTCACCGCCGTCTACTTCGCGCTGATCGAACGGGCCACCACCGGATTCAAGGCCCAGAACCCGCTGTACTGCTCAATCTACGAACCGTCGTTCTGGCGGCACGAGCGCTTCTGGAAGTTGGCGTCGGTCGACTACGCGCAGGTCTTTGACGGGACCCCGTTCAAGAACGTCATCTGGCGGTTGCTGGGCGCGCGGATCGGCAAGCGGGTCTTCGACGACGGCTGCTTCTTCCCGGAGCGGACCCTCGTCACCATCGGGGACGACTGCACGCTGAACGCGGGCACGGTGGTCCAGTGCCACTCGCAGGAGGACGGCGCTTTCAAGTCCGACCGCACCACGATCGGTGACGGCTGCACCCTCGGTGTCGGCGCGTTCGTCCACTACGGCGTGACGCTGGCAGACGGCGTCCAGCTCGCCTGCGACTCCTTCCTCATGAAAGGCGAGCAGGTCCCGCAACGGGCCCGGTGGGCAGGAAACCCGGCCCGGCAGCTGACCGACAACACCCCGCCACCCGCAGCGCTGCCGGCACACCCGTCCGGCGCCGCGCCCCTGCACCCCGTACACCCCAACCCGCTCGGCGGCATCTGACGCCCAACCCCAACCCCAACCCCATCAGCACCAGCACCAGCACAGGAGAGAGACCCCTCATGGCGCTCAAAGCATCCACCAGTAGAGAGTTCTGGCATGGCGTCCTGGCCGCCGGCAGCGGCTTCACGCCGCTTCCACGCTGGACCCGCGTGCCGGTTGCCGGCGTGGCCGAGTACGAGACGCCGGTCCCGGCCGGCCAGGCGACAGTATTGCGCCGACTGGCAGACGACCTGGCAGTGCCGCTGAACTGTGTGCTGCTGACCGCCCACGCGAAGGTGCTGGCCGCGCTGAGCGGCGAACAGGAGATCACCACCGGTTACGTCGCTGCCGTCGGCGGCAGGCCGCTGCCGTGCAGGCTGACGGCCGGCCCCGGCTCATGGCGGAGCCTGCTGCTGCACACCCACCACACCATCGCGCAGCTGCTGGCCCACCAGGACTTCCCCGTCGATGACCTCAGGCGCGAACTCGGCCTGACCGAAGCACCCTTCGAGACCGTGCTCGATCCCACCGGCATCAGCGGCGACCTCCCCGCCGCCGACGGTAAGCCGGCCCCGGACAGCAGCACCCTGGCCGCAGACACGGCGCTGTGGATAGGTACCGCCCACCACGACGACGGACGGCTGACGCTGCGGCTGCGCTACCGCACCGACGTCCTCGACGCGGACTGCGCCGCCCGGATCGCCGGATACCACCTGACCGCGCTCGCCCTGATCGCCGCTGACCCGGATGCCGATCACGCAAGTCAGAGCCTGGTCTCGGCCGAAGAACTTCGTTTCCAGCTCCATGGCCTTGCCGGGCCGCACCGAGACCTGCCCGAGCACCGAGTGCACGAGCTGTTCGAGCAGCGTGTACGGCACCACCCGAACGCCGTCGCCGCTCAGCACGGCAACCGGACGTGGACCTACGAGGAGCTCAACGCCCGCGCCAACCGGCTGGCCCGAGCCCTGCGGGCCCAAGGACTGCACCGTGAAGGGGTGGTCGCGGTGGCGATGGAGAGGAACCTGGACTGGCTGGCCGCCGTCCTGGCCGTTTTCAAAGCGGGCGGCACGTACCTGCCCATCGAGCCGCACCTGCCGGCCGAACGCATCAAGGCCATGCTGGCCCGTGCCGGGTGCGGGCTCGTGATGACACAACCGGCCGCCACCACCACCCTCCAGCCGGCCCTCGCCTCCCAGCCCGCGGTCCAGACGCTGTTCGTCGACACCGCCTTCGGCCAGGAGCATTCCGGGACCGACCTCGGTATCGAGGTCGCACCCGACCAGCTGGCGTACATCTACTTCACCTCCGGCTCGACGGGTGAGCCCAAGGGCGCGATGTGCGAACACCAGGGCATGCTCAACCACCTCTACGCCAAGATCGACGACCTCGAGATCGGCGAAGGGCAGGTGGTCGCCCAGACCGCGCCCCAGTGCTTCGACATCTCGCTGTGGCAACTGCTCGCCCCACTGCTGGTCGGCGGGCGGACCCTGCTGATCGAGCAGGAGGCGATCCTCGACGCCGCACGGTTCGTCGACACCGTTGCCCGCGGGAGGGTCACCGTGCTGCAGGTCGTCCCCTCCTACCTCGACGTCGTCGTGTCCCATCTCGAGCAGCACCCCCGGACGCTGCCGGACCTGCGCTTTGTGTCGGTCACGGGTGAGGCGCTGAAGAAGGAACTCGCCCAGCGCTGGTTCACCGCCCAGCCCGACATCAAACTCGTCAACGCCTACGGGCTGACCGAGACCAGCGACGACACCAACCACGAGATCATGGACCGCACACCGGATACCGACTGGGTCCCGCTGGGCCGGCCCGTCAACAACGTGCACCTCTACGTCGTCGACGAGCACCTCAACCCGGTGCCGCTCGGCGCGCCCGGCACGATCGTCTTCTCCGGGGTCTGCGTCGGCCGCGGCTACGTCAACGACCCCGAGCGCACCCGGCCCACGTACCTTGCCGATCCTCACCGTGAGGGCCGGCGCCTGTACCGCAGCGGCGACGTCGGCCGCTGGCTGCTCGACGGCAAGCTGGAATTCCTCGGCCGCCGCGACAACCAGGTCAAGATCCGCGGTTTCCGTATCGAGACCGGCGAGATCGAAAACACCCTGCTACGAGCACCCGGGGTCCGCGACAGCGCCGTGGTGGTCACCGAACGGCCCGACCACAGCACCCACCTGGTGGCGTTCTACACCGCCCCGCAGCCGCTCGAAACCAGCGTCCTGCTGGACCGGCTGGGCACGTCACTGCCCGGGTACATGGTCCCCTCGGTCATCCACTGGCAGGAAAGCCTCCCGCTGACCGCCAACAGCAAAATCGACCGGAAGGCCCTGACGGCCCTGGCCACGCAACTTCACGACGCCGAGGACGACGTCCAGGCGCCGAACACGCCCGCCGAACAGCGGCTGGCGGCCGCGTGGGCGCGCGTGCTGGGCATTCCGCAAGGCCGGATCGACCGGCGCGACAACTTCTTCGACCGGGGCGGCACCTCCCTTTCGTCCGTGAGACTCGCCATCACCCTGGACCGCGCCGTATCTCCGGCAGACGTCATCCGCCACCCCGTCCTCACCGATCTGGCCCGGTTCCTGGACACCGCATCCCACCGGCGCCCCACCGCACAGCCGGCCTCACCCTGATCGCCGGCCTCCTCCTCAGCACCACCGAAAGGACAAAGACCATGTCATTCACCAGCCCCGCCCCGATCAGCCCCAGCCCTGTGCCCTCCTCCGCGTTCGTGCCCCGGGTAGACCTGCATCCCGACAAACCCCCGATACTGCACGTCCCCAGCCCCGTCCCGGCCGACCTGCACGCCTGGGCAGCCGAACACCGCCACACACTGCACGGACTCGTCACCGAACACGGCGCCGTTCTCGTCCGCGGGCTCGGCCTGTGCGACACAGAGCAGGTGGGCGCCGTCTTCGGCCGATTGGCCCACGCCCTGATGACCGACACCGAAGCCTTCGCCCCCGTCAGACCCACGCCCCCGGCGTGTACTCCTCCACGGCGTGGCCGGCCAACCAGCCCATGTGCATGCACCACGAGCTCAGCTACACCCACAGCCCTCCCGGTCTGCTGCTGCTGGCCTGCCTGACGGCGCCCACCTCCGGCGGAGCAACGGCCCTCGCGGATTCCGCCACTGTCCTGGATGCGCTGCCGCCGGAACTCGTCCAGCGGTTCGAACAGGACGGTTGGCTGCTGACCCGCACCTACAACGACGACATCGGCGCCTCCTGGACCGAGGCATTCGGCACCGACGACCGGGCAGCCGTCGAGAACTACTGCCGCGCCAACGCCATCGAGTTCGCCTGGCAAGACGACGGTGGCTTGCGCACCCGCCAGCGCCGCCCCGCCGTGGTGCGCCATCCGGCCACCGGCCGACGCTGCTGGTTCAACCAGATCGCGTTCCTCAGCGAGTGGACGCTGGCGCCCGAGGTACGGGAGTACCTCGTCGACGTCTACGGCCCCGAAGCCCTGCCGTTCAACACCCGCTTCGGAAACGGCGACCCGATCGGCGAGGACATCGTCGAGCTGATCAACACGGTCTACGCCGAGCACACCATCCGCGAGCCGTGGCAGTCCGGCGACCTGATGCTCATCGACAACATTCGCACCGCCCACAGCAGGGAACCGTTCGAGCCGCCGCGCGAGGTCCTCGTCGCCATGGCCGCACCTCAAACCCCGACCTTCTCCCCGACCACCCCGACCGCAGCCTCCGAAGGGAGCACGCGATGACCACGTCCCGTCCCACTGCCACGCAGCCCCCGATGTCCGACCCGCACGCAGTGTCACCGCCGCTCGCCGTGCCCCCGTTCGCCGTGATCTCCGGAGCCCAGGTCCAGCACACCCTCCAGGGCCAGGAACACCAGATCATGGAGCTGATCGAGGCCACCTACCAGCTCCACGCCGTCGGGGAGTCGGTGAACCCGCCCTCCTACTTCCTGCGCTTCCCCGACCGCCCGACCGCCCGCATCATCGCGCTGCCCGCATCGATCGGCGGAGAGGCGCGGGTGGACGGCATCAAGTGGATCTCCAGCTTCCCCGGCAACGTGCAGGCCGGCATCCCCAGGGCCTCGGCGGTGCTGATACTCAACGACCACGACACGGGCTACCCGTTCGCCTGCCTGGAAAGCTCCATCATCAGCGCCACCCGAACGGCCGCGATGGCCGCATCAGCGGCCAAGACGCTCAGCCAAGGCCGCGGGACACGACCGGCCCGCATCGGATTCTTCGGAACGGGCCTCATCGCCCGTTACATCCATACCTTCCTGACCGCAACCGGCTGGTCCTTCGATGAAATCGGCGTCCATGACATCAGTGCCGACAGCGCAGCCGGCTTCCGCAGCTACCTGCAAGCCACCCATCCGACCACCCGGATCACCGTGCACGACAGTCCCGAGGAGCTGATCCGCTCCAGCGACCTGCTCGTCTTCGCCACCGTCGCCGACCGGCCGCACATCACCGACCCGGCATGGTTCGACCACAACCCCCTGGTCCTGCACGTGTCACTGCGCGACCTCGCCCCGGAAATCCTGCTGGCCTCGACCAACATCGTCGACGACATCGAGCACTGCCTCAAAGCCGACACCTCACCCCACCTGGCCGAACAGCTCACCGGGAACCGCGACTTCCTCACCGGCACGCTGCACGACGTCATGACCGGCCGCGCGGCACTGCCGCAAGACCGGCCGGTGGTGTTCTCACCCTTCGGACTGGGCGTACTCGACCTCGCCGTCGGCAAACACGTCTACGACGAGGCCGCCCGCACCGGGCAACTGCACGTCATCGACGGCTTCTTCCACGAAGTGAGCCGATACGGATGAGCGGCCCGCCTGGATGGGGTGCGGATGCCGTGATCTTCGTACCGCGCGCGGCGACAGTCGCAGCGAGCTCTCGTGCGGATCCTCCTCGACACCCCTCTAGACACCCGTGCGGCCTATGACCTGACAGAGGGGCCCGATCGACGCCTGTTGATGCCGGGACAGGTGTGCGCGCCGTGGTACGGGATAGCAGAAGCCAAATCGGGCCGTGATCGCGAAAGGTGCCGCCTGTGTCTCAGGAGCAACGCAAACGGGGGCAGAGGCTGCGGCTGCCCGTGAAGGCGTCACTGCCCGGCCGGCACCCGCACGAGGACAAGGCGCCCGTCACCGACCGGGTGGTCTTCGGCGTTGCGGCCGTGCTGACCTTGGGCTTCGTGATCTGGGGCGCCACGGCCACCAGCTCGCTGGAGAGCGTCTCCGACACCTTGCTGAACGGCCTGATGCACAACGCCGGCTGGGCGTTCGTCCTGGTCGCCTCGGGGTTCGTCGTCTTCGCGCTCTGGCTCGCCATCAGCCGGTACGGACGGATCGAGCTGGGCCAGGAGCACGAGAAGCCGGAGTTCAGCACCGTCTCCTGGGTCGCCATGATGTTCAGCGCCGGCATGGGCATCGGCCTGATGTTCTACGGCGTCAGCGAACCCCTCGCGCACTACACCACTCCGCCGCCGGGCACCGACCCCACCGACTCGGCGGACGCCATGCAGACGGCACTCGCCACCACGCTCTTCCACTGGACGCTGCACCCGTGGGCCATCTACGCGGTGGTCGGCCTGGCCATCGCGTACAGCACCTTCCGGCGCCGCAGGCGGCAGACGATCAGCGCCGTCTTCATCCCGCTCCTCGGGAAGGAGCGCGCCGAGGGCGCACCCGGCCGGGTGATCGACATCCTGGCGATCTTCGCCACTCTGTTCGGCTCCGCCACGTCCCTGGGACTCGGCGCGCTCCAGATCGGCAGCGGCATGCACGAGGTGGGCTGGCTGGGCAAGGCCGGGACGGGGCTGCTCGTCGCCATCATCGCCGTGCTGACCGTCTGCTTCGTCTTCTCCGCCGTCTCCGGTGTGGAGAAGGGCATCCAGTGGCTCTCCAACATCAACATGGTGCTGGCCGCCGTCCTCGCGGTCTTCGTGTTCATCGTCGGCCCCACCATCCTGGTCCTCGACCTGATCCCCACCTCCCTCGCCGCGTACTTCGACGAGCTGCCCCAGCTGATCGGCCGTACCGAGGCGTCCACCGGCGGCGGTGACGTCGCCGACTGGCTGAGCAGCTGGACGGTCTTCTACTGGGCCTGGTGGATCTCCTGGACGCCGTTCGTCGGCATGTTCATCGCCCGCATCAGCCGGGGCCGTACGATCCGTCAGTTCGTCGGCGGCGTCATCCTGGTGCCCAGCACCGTGAGCCTGGTCTGGTTCGCCATCTTCGGCGGTACGGCCATGCGCCTGAAGGAGCAGGGAAAGCTCGGCGACGCGACCACGCCCGAGGCGCAGCTCTTCGGCGTGCTCCAGGAGTTCCCGATCGCCGGCGTGATGAGCCTGCTCGTGATGATCCTGGTCGGCATCTTCTTCGTCTCCGGCGCCGACGCGGCGTCGATCGTGATGGGCACCCTCTCCCAGAGGGGCACCTTCGAACCCGCCCGGTTCATCGTCGTCTTCTGGGGCGTGGTGACCGGTGGCGTGGCGGCCGTGATGCTGCTCGTCGGTGAGGGCAAGGGCGACGCCCTCGCGGGCCTGCAACACTTGACGATCCTCGTTGCCGCCCCGTTCGTCCTGGTGATGATCGGCATGTGCTGGGCCCTGTTGCGGGACCTCCGCCGGGACCCGCTGATCGTCCGCGGCGAACTCGCCACGGAGGCGATGGAGGAAGCTGTGATCGCGGGCCACGAGAAGTACGCGGGCGAGTTCGAGATCCGCATCGGCCCGGCGAAGGACGAGGCACCCGGGGAGACGAAGGACGACCGCGACCGCAAAGACCCGGGACCCCCGCCCCCGGCCCCCTGACGGGCACACCCGCCATACGCCACACGGCCCGGCCGGGCGACTCGGGGGAGGGGGCGTCCGGCACGGCCGGGTCTACCCGGCCTCGCCGGGTAGGTGCGGACACGGCGTACGCGTCCCGGAAGAGCCGCGCCCGCCTACGCGGGCGCGGTATCCGCTGCACGGTCACGGGCACGATCCACACGCCATTCAAGGCAGTGGCGGATCGAACAGGTCCAGCTCGGCCGGAGTCGGGGCCTCGAACTGACTCTGACACTCCCTGAGCAGCTCGGGTGTCAGCACGACCGAGCCCGGCTCCTGGTTCCGGAGGGCGAGGCGCCGCTCCAGTTCTGCCATCGGCACATCGAGGTAGCGCAGTTCGACTTCGACCCCGAGCGCGCGAGCTCGGAGCCGCTTCTCATCGCGTTCCTGACGCTGCCAGAACCCATTCTCCAAGATCACAACGGCTCCGGAAGTCAGCAGATCCTGGGCCTGCTGCCACAGGCGACGTTCGATGCGGTCCCGAGCCTCGCCGTCGAAGAGGTCAAGGCCCAGCTCCGCAAGCCGCTCGTCCGGGCACAGACGCACAGCGGAAAGTTCCCGCTCCAACTTCTTGGCCACCGTGGTCTTCCCGGCACCGGGAAGGCCGCACAGGAGTACCAGCCTTGGTCGTCGGTCGTCCATGATCCCCTACCCTCATCGAGCCCTCGTGGAGATCATCGCTCCTGTGGGGATGAGGGAGAAGCGAGTTTGTGGTGGGTGGCGGCGGTTCTTCGAGCCCGGCGGGCGGCCGGGGCCGGGTCGGGATCGCGGCCTGCCCCACGCCTGAGCGGTCGCCTTCCCGTAGAGACGGGTGTCGGTGTCTGTCACGGCCTGCTCGGTGCCCCCGGTTGCGGCCACCAAGATGAACCAGCCCCCATGCTTGGGCGGTCGGCAGCTCTTTGGGTCGTAGCCCCCCCGGGGGGGGGGGGGGGGGGGGGGGGGTGGGGGCCGGCGCATGAAGCGGTCGGAGCGGAGGCGGCCGAGGATCTCGACGGGAGGCGCAGTGTGGGAGGGGCACGTGGCCGAGCCGGCTGACGGGACGTGTCCGGAGCCGGCGGGGCCTGGCGAGCCGCTGCCGGGGTGAGGTGTACGTACGGGCGGTCGCACACCGTTCAGCGGTCGGCCGCCGTTCGGATCATTTGAGGCCGCCCTTCAGGTGATTGCCGCACCTCTGACGAGCCGGGCCGCTGTCCCAGGGGTACGACGACTCGGCGGGTGATGAACGCACAACCCCGGTGAGGAGATCGACGATGTACGCAGCAGTCCGGCGGTACGAAGGGGTGAGTGATCCGGCCGAGGCAGGACGGCTGGTGAAGGAGGGGTTCGTGCCGCTCATGCAGCAGGTCTCCGGCTTCGTGGCCTACTACTGGGTCGACGCCGGGGACGGAGTGATGGTCTCGACCAGCGTTTTCCGGGACCGGGCAGGTGCCGAGGAATCGGTGTCGAGGGCGGCGGACTTCGTGCGGGACAACCTTGCGTCACTGCTCCCCAACCCTCCTCAGGTCATGGCCGGTGAGGTCGTGGCTTCCGCGTGAGCGTGTCCGGGCCGGCGTGCCTCTTTGATGGGTTGGTCAGTTGATCGGATGTGTCTGTCCGGTTGGTGACTGCTGTGACCGCCGAGCAGCACCAGCAGTAGCGCCCCGTAACGTGTTTCGGTCCGGGGCGCTGCTCTACTGCTCTGCTGCTGTGTGCTGAACAGGGGTTCGCCCGACTCCGCCTGCCCCAGGGCCGGCCTCCTCAACTATGCAGACTGCCTGAGAGAAGCAGGGCACCCGCTGCGGAATCACGTCTAGGCCGTCGCCCGTTCCTCGACCCTGCAGGAGGGATCTGCCCATGCCGGCTTCCACGGCCGTCCCGCGCGCGTACCGTGGCGGTATGACCCCCGCCGGGAGGACCAGCCGATGAGCGCGCAGCCCGATCACGTATCCGTTCCGCCGTACGCGCCCGCGCCCGGGGCCCCGGGTGAACTGCTCGCGCAGTTGCGTGCCGACCGCCGCGCAGAGCGGTGGGTGCCGGCGTTCGAACGGGAGTGGGCGGCGGCGTTGGAGGAGTCGCGCCGTTCGTTCTCCCTCACCACACTGTACGAGGTCGTCCAGGTCTGGCAGGCCCGCGTCGCCTCCGCCCCGGCGGTCGACGCGTTCCTCGCCTCCGGCCGCGACGAGACCGGGTTCGTGGACATGGAGGAGCTCCGGAACGGGCGCCGGTGAGCGGCCGACCGTACGCGGTCCGGCTGTCGCCGCCCGCCGCAAAGGTGCTCGCCGCACTGCCCGAGCACGCGGAAGAGACGGTGTGGGATCTGCTGGACGCCGCCGCGGCCGACCCGTGGGGCTTCCGCCAGTGGGACGCCGGTGACCCTGAAGGCGAAGACGTCCGTATAGCGTCCGCCGGCCGCCTGTCCGTCATCTACTTCGCGAACCGTGCGCTTCGGCACCTGACGGTCCTGGACATCGTCTGGCTCGGCTAAGCCGGCCACTTGGCGTGTGAGCGTTCTGGTTTCTCCGGAGCCGGCAGGCGGGAGGGGCATCTATGCTGACGGCCTTCGTCCGCACCCGGGCGTCCATGTGTCCAAGAATCACTCCGTCACGTTCTACTCCAGCCTGCTCTCCATGGCCATGCTCGCCGTGCTGGGCGGTGCGTGCGTGTACTTCGGGGTCACCCTCAGCGTCTGGTGGTTCTACGCGCTGGCTGTCCCGTCGGTTTGCGGGGTGCTCGGCATCGGCGTCTACGAGTGGCTGAAGCGGCCGAGCCGCGTCGGGGCAGGGGCGGTCGAGGAAGAGCAGGGCCAACTAGGGGGTTCTGACCGCCCTTCCGGATGCCGTTGGTGATCTTTTTTGGGGTAATCCGGACTGATGGCCAGCCATCGCGGTTTCAGCGCCGAGTGCGATCAGCAGTCGGCTACGTCGACCACTTCGAAGCCTTCGCGATGCATCCGTTCACCTCCCCAGGCGCCGAGCGGCCCGAGCGCTTGATTGAGCGTGCGCCCGTGCTCGGTCAGGGAGTACTCCACCCGTGGCGGCACCTGGGCGTAGACCTCCCGGTGCACGAGTCCGTCTTCCTCCATCTCACGCAGGTGCTGGGTCAGCATCTTCTCGCTCACTCCGGGCAGACCGCGACGGAGCTCGGCGAAGCGGCGTACGCCATGGGCTTCAAGTTCCCAGAGGATCAGTCCCTTCCACTTGCCGCTCACCACGTCGAGTGCAGCGTCGATGCCGCAGATGTAAGGCCCGTGCCTCGGCGCTTTGGCCATCACTGACCCTCCTTACTAAAAGGTAAGTACCGCAGAAAATAGTGGGTACTTCCGAGAGTAGTGGCGCTCTCCGAGCATGGAGGGGTGAACGAACAACAGAACCACACCACCAGGCAATACAGCGCTGTCACCGTGATCGGGCTTGGCCCGATGGGCCAGGCGATGACGCGCACCCTCCTCGCCGCCGGCCACCCGGTCACCGTCTGGAACCGCACCGTCGGCCGGGCCGACGGCGTCGTCGCCGACGGAGCAACGCTCGCGGCAACACCTGGCGAGGCGGTCGAGGCGAGTGACCTCGTGATCCTCAGCCTCACCGACTACCAGGCGATGTACGACATCCTCGACAGCGCCACCGCATCACTCGCCGGCCGGACGCTGGTCAACCTGAGCTCGGACACGCCCGACCGCACACGCAAGGCAGCAACCTGGGCGGCGGGCCACGACGCCGCCTTCCTCACCGGTGGTGTCATGGTCCCGGCGCCGATGATCGGCACGGAGGCGGCCCATGTCTACTACAGCGGCCCCGACAAGGTGATGGAGAATCACCGGGCGGCGTTGGCACCGCTCGGCACGCCAAAGTATCTGGGTGAGGATCCGGGCCTTGCCCAGATGATGTATCAAGCCCAACTCGCGGTGTTCCTCACCACCCTGTCCGCACTCATGCACGCCACAGCGATGCTGGGCACCGCAGGAATGAAGGCCAAGGAAACACTGCCGGAGTTGCTCTCCTCCGCCGACTCGATCGGCGCCATCCTGAGGGCGGCGAAAAGACCCCCGGCGCCGCGCTGGATGCCGGCGAGCATCCCGGCGACCTCAGCACGGTCACCATGATGGGCGCGACGTCCGACCACATCGTCGAGACCAGCACGTCACTCGGCCTCGACCTCGCTCTCCCCCTGGCCGTGCAAGCCCACTACCGGCGCGCGATCGAGAACGGACACGGCGGCGACAACTGGACCCGCATCATCGACAGCATCCGAGAGCCGCGCTGACCGAACGCGGGACTGATGAACACACGGTTTGGCCTACAACGAGGAGCTCGCGTCCGGGGGCTGCTGAAGTGTGGGAATGGCTACGCAGGTGAGAGCGAAGAGCGGATGTCGGTGATTCCCGGCATCGGCTCTCACTCCGGGCCGGCCGTGCCGTGACGTGACGTAGGGTGATCGGCGCAGCGGTACCGCAGTACCGCGCGACGAATGGCACCAGGGGATGGGACCCATCACGATGAAGCTCGGCGAAGCACTGGCGGAGCGCGCGGAGGCGGCTCGCCGCGTCGAACAGCTGCGGGCCCGCATCGTGGCCAACGCCCGCCACCAAGAGGGCGAGACCCCCGCCGAGGACCCGGCAGCGCTGCTCGCCGAGGTCACCGAGACCCTCGACGCCCTGGAGTCCTTGATCCGGCGTATCAACCGGACCAACGCCGCCGTCGACATGGGCGCCGACGGCACCCTCACCGACGCCCTCGCGCGCCGCGACACCCTGCGCCTGCGCCACTCCGTGCTCACCTCGGCTGCCGATGCCGCCGCGGGCAGCGGGGACCGGGGCTACGGCCGCCAGCTGCGCTCGGAGCTGATGGTGCTCCCCGCGCTGCCCGTCGCCGAGCTGCGCGCCCGCGCCGACGATGCCGCCCGCGAGATCCGCGAGATCGACGTACGCATCCAGCGCACCAACTGGGAGGCCGACCTCCTGGACTGAGACCCGCGATGTGGAGCAGGTAGTCGCTCCGGAGGCGTGCACAACCGAGGGCCGGCGGTTACCGGCCCGGCTGGCGCGCGGAGAGCAGCGCATCGGGTTCGACTCCCGAGACGACAGTGCAGCTCAGCAGCGTGACGAGTCACAGCGCATCGCGCACATTTCATCACCACGTGCAGATCCGGTCGTGACGAGGGCGGGTTCGGGGCATCCGCGTCGCAGGACGGCGCCCGGACCGGGAGCTCACGCTCCCGGTCCGGGCGCCGTGTCGTGCGCGGGCAGTGCGGGCCGTCTAATACTGCAACGGCGTTTGGTGTGACTGGTGGCCAGGTTGGTCGTTGGTCTGGATATGGGTGGGGTACTTGGTGATGTGAGGGCGTGGGCGGCGGGTCTGGGTGAGGTGCATGAGCGGTTCGTGCACCGGTTTGCCCGGTCGGAGCCGCGTGAGTCGGCACTGGCGTATATGCGGGGTCTGGTATCTCCGCTGGAGCGGAAGAACGGCTGGACACTCGCGGAAGAGGCTGGGCATGGGGGCCCGGACCGCATGCACCGGCTGCTGAACCGGTGCGACTGGGACGCTGATGAAGTCCTCGACGACGTCCGCGACTACGTCTTCGAGCATCTCGGTGACCCCGAAGCGGTCCTGATCGTGGACGACACCGGCTTCCTGAAGAAGGGCATCCGCTCGGCCGGCGTCCAGCGCCAATACTCGGGAACGGCGGGCCGCACGGAGAACTGCCAGGTCGGTGTCTTCCTCGCCTATGCCGGCGAACGCGGTCGCACGCTGATCGACCGCCGCTTGTATCTGCCCACGTCGTGGACCGATGACCGGGAACGGTGCCGGGCCGCGGGCATCGAGGACACGGTCGCCTTCGAGACGAAAGTGGTCATCGCCAAGGCGATGGTCCGCCGGGCGATCGCGGAGAAGATCCCGTTCCGCTGGGTGACCGCGGACGCTGCCTACGGCTTCTCCAAGGGCTGGCGGACCGAGTTGGAGCGGGCTGATGTCTTCCACGTCATGGCCACCACCCGGCACGACACTGTCGTCTCCCGCTGGGCCATGGACCACCCGGTCCACGACCTGTTCAACGGCCTTGCGAGGCAGAAGTGGAAGCGTCGTTCCTGCGGGATGGGCGCCCACGGCCCGCGGGTCTACGACTGGGCACGCGTGGAGGTCCGGCCCTGGCACCGCGAGGACCGCCGGCACTGGGTCATCGCCCGCCGAAGCGTGAGCCGGCCCGACCAGATCTCCTTCTACATCGCCTACTGCCCCGCCGAGACCACCCTCGACGAACTCATTCACGTTGCGGGCAGCCGGTGGGCGGTCGAGGAATGCTTCCAGACCGCGAAACAGGAATGCGGCCTGGACGACTACCAGGTCCGCCGATATCCCGGCTGGCACCGCCACATCACCCTCGCCATGGCCGCCCACGTCTGCCTCACCGTCCTGAAGGCCCGCGAGGCCAACACAGGGAAAGCAGAAACGGATCCTCCCAGCTCATACCCCTCACCCTCCCCGAAATCCGACGCCTGATCACCCGCCTCACCCACCGCCGACCAGCACCCGTCGAACACGTCCTGCACTGGTCACACTGGCGCCGCAGACGACAGTTCCAGGCCCGCACCAGCCACTACAAACAACGCGGCCACACACCACCAGAGACTGCCAACCTGTCAGAGCAAAGACCGTTGCAGTACTAAGGGCTGTCTGACCTCCTGCGGGGCGCGCGAAGGCCGGGTTCCACTGGCACAGACGTTCCTGCGCGAAGGCATCCTCGACGAACTCGTCATCACCACCGCCCCCGGTCCTCCTGGGCACGGGCATCCAGAGCATCTGCACCGTCGACGACCAGTCGGCGCCAACGAGGAGCCGAGCCCGGGTCCCGGCATCGCCGGGCCGCTACGCGGTCTGGGCGGAACGCCAGGCTGTCGCTTCGAGGAAGTGCACGTCGTAGCGGGCCTGTTCGGGCAGCAGGCTGTCGAAGGAGTCCAGGCCGTGCTGGATGCGGCCCAGCGTCCGGAAGTATCCGAAGCGATCGATACCCGGCGTCAGGACCGCCAGGAGCTCGGCGGTGCAGCCGGCAGCGGCACCGAAGGCATGCGCCACCTTCGGCGGCACGACGACCATGCCGCCCTGCCCCACCGACGCCCTCTCCTCTCCGACAAGGAACTCCACCTTCCCGTCGAGCACGTAGAAGAGCTCCGTCGACACCGTGTGGTAGTGCGGCCGTGCGCCGTCGGCACCCTTGCCGAGAGCGAGGCGGCTGGCGCCCAGCGCGCCGCCGGTATCGGCGGCGTCGGCCAGCAGCCGGAAGCCTCCGCCGTGCGGCAGTGCTACGTACTCGGCTTCCTCGGGCCGCACGATCAGCGCGGTCTCGTTGCCAGTCTCCATCAAGTCTCCTTGGTGGCGTCTCCGGGAGGAGGCGGCCTTCTGCGGTCGAAGCCCTGCCCCCCGTCGCCAAATGCAAGGCGACGAGGGGCAGGACAGGGCACTGTCCGGCCCGATCAGGCGGCGTGGCCGCCGTCGACGGAGAACTCGGAGCCGGTGATGTAGTCGGCTCCGTCTCCGGCGAGGAAGGCGACCGTGGCTGCGATCTCCTCAGGACGGCCGAACCGGCCGAGGGCCGTCATCGCGGCCTGGGGGTCCGCGTGGGGTCCGTCGGCCGGGTTCATGTCGGTGTCGACCGGCCCGGGGTGGACGATGTTGGCGGTGATGCCCCGTCCGCCGAGCTCCCGGGCGAGCGCCTTGGTGAGCCCGGTCAGCGCCGACTTGCTCATCGCGTAGAGCGTTCCGCCGGGGCCCGGTACGCGCTGGGTCATGCAGGTGCCGATGGTGATGATCCGGCCTCCCCGGCCCATGTGAGCGGCTGCGGCCTGCGAGGCGAGGAAGGTACCTCGTACGTTGACCGCGAGCACGCGGTCGACGTCGGCCAGCGTCAGCCCGTTGAGCGGGCCCAGGACGCCCGCGCCGGCGTTGTTGACCAGCACGTCGAGCCGGCCGAGTGTCTGCACCGCCCAGTCAACGGCACCCGCCGCGTCACCGACGTCGCCCGCGTCCGCCCTGACGGCGACGCCCCGGCGGCCGATCGCCTCGATCCTGCGGACCACTTCCTTGGCCGCCGCCTCGTTGGCCGTGTAGGTGATGGCCACATCGGCTCCCGCCTCGGCCATGGCCAGTGCGATCGCCGCGCCGATGCCCCGGCTGCCACCCGTCACCAGAACCGCCTTGCCGTTCATGCGCTCTCCTCGTCATTGGTTGCTGGTTCAATGAAACGAGACGGCGATCGCCGGCGCTGGCGGGAATCGGACCTGGCGTTCAGCCCGCCAAGGTACGGGGGTACCGGTAGGCGCAGTGGGCGTTGACCGAGCCGGCGATCGCCGCGCGGAAGGCGGACCCGAGCCCGAGCCTGACTGCGTAGCGCCGATGCGGTCAGCTGAAGAACGGGTCGTCCACGACGTGGACCCAGGCGCCGTCCGGCTGGCGTCGGAGGATCTCCGTGGTCGTGGAGATCACCGGCTCGGGGCCGACGCCCGTCAGGGTGGCGGTGTTCGACACCAGGGCGACGTCGTCCACCTGCCGGATTTCGCGCAGCTCGAGCTTGAGGCGGGCGCCGTTGCCGATCAGCTGTTGCAGGGCGTTCCGGATGGCCTCGGTGCCCACCAGGTGGGTTCCGGGGGTGGGGACGAAGTGCGCGTGCGGCTCGTACAGCGACACCAGACCCTCGATGTCGCCCGCTTCCAGGTACTCCATGAACATGGCCCCGACCTGCTCGGGCGTCTCCGCACGGCGCCGGGCGACGGCGCCGACGGGCTTGTCGCCCCAGCCTGCCGCGGCAATCAGGTCGTACCAGTCAGGGTGGGCGCCGTAGGGCAGATGGTGGCGCAGCAGCGTTCCCGGGAAGGTCAGCGGAGACGCCTTCTGCGGCTTGGACCTGGCCTGGGCGACGATCGCGTCGCTCAGCGCGTAGCCCAGGTCCATGCGGGGGAGCAGGGCGTGCACCTCGTCGGCGAGGCCGGCCGGAAGGCTCTCGCGCCGGACTCCGAGGATGTCGGTGCCAATGCCCGCCTGCGCCAGCGCCACCTCGGTGCCCTTCCGCCCGGCGATGCCGTCCGAGGTGTGCAGCGCGATGGCGTCCCAGACGATGGCGATACGCCGTTCCTCGACACCGCGTTCGCGGAGGAACACCGCTGCGGTATCGGCACCGTCGACCTCGAAACGCTGATCGCCGTTGCCCTCCTCGCTCAGCCCGATGTCGTGCAGGACGCAGCTGATGAACAGCAGTTCGTCATCGTAGTCGGTACCTGCGCGCAGCCCCTGGTGCCGGGCGTGGGCGCGGGCGAAGACGTAGCTGCGGACGCTGTGAAAGAAGACGAAGGCGGGCGTGGCCCCCGCCGCAAAGGCGTAGGTGTCCCGGGCAAGGCCCGTGTCCGGGAGGCCGAGCCGCTCGAAGACGGGCAGGGGTGCGTGGTTGGTCACGGCATCTCTCTTTCGTGTGCGGAAGTGCGCGGATGTGCGCGGCACCGGGCGGAACGGCGTGATGGCCGGCCGGCAGGCCGCGGATGGTGGGAGCCGCGGCTGTGGAGCGCTGACGGGGCGCCGGTCGCGTGGTGTCGGCGTGACGGGCCCTGGCCTTGGCCGGCGTTCGCCGGTGCCGGATCACACCGTGCGGGTCCATGCGGCTTCCTGGACCTGCTTGATGAGCTCCTCGGTCGCCGCGGGCCAGACGTTCCGGTGCTTCCCGTAGCGCCCGTTCGTCGTGAGGTTCGATGTGCCTGGCCGGGGTGGCAGTGAGGCGGCGGACCGCACCGGTGAGGCGTCCTCGCCGGTCCGCTGGGCCACCACCACCACGTCCGGCAGTGACGGCAGGAAAGCGCCTCCATCAGTCATGAAATGACCGTAGGCACGAACAGAGTGAGGGAGTCAGTGGCACTCGTGCCATGCAGCGATAGAATCGTGCCATGGGAGTTCACACCTCCGGCGGCAGCCACCACGTGGTCGTGGTGGCGCTCGAGAACGTCCTCGCACTCGACATCGGGATTCCGTTGCAGGTCTTCGGAAGCTGGCCGGACGGGCCGTACTCGATGACGGTGTGCACGGAACGGCCTGGGCTGGTCTCGGTGCACGGAGGCCCGGCACTGTCCGTCGCCGATGGGTTGGACGCCCTGGGGACCGCGGACACCGTGATGGTCCCGGGGTACTTGGAGCCCGACCCACCCTCCGCCGCGGTCACCGCCGCGCTCGCGGAGGCGGCGGCCCGCGGCAGCCGAATGGTGTCCATCTGCTTGGGGGCGTTCGCCCTCGCCGCCGCCGGCCTGCTCGACGGCCGCCGGGCCACCACGCACTGGCGGTACGCCGCGGCGCTGGCCCGGCAGTACCCGCAGGTGACGGTTCAGCCGCAGGAGCTGTACATCGATGAAGGCCAGATGCTGACCTCAGGCGGCGTCGCCGCAGGGCTCGACCTGTCCCTGCATCTCATCCGCCGCGATCACGGCGCCCGCCTGGCGAACCAGCAGGCCCGCCTGCTGGTCACCGCCCCACACCGCACCGGCGGTCAGGCCCAGTTCGCCGACCTGCCGGTGGCCGCGGACGCCTCCGGCGGAACGGCGCCCGTGTACGAGTGGGCCCTGCGCCACCTGCACCAGCCAGTCACCGTCGACCAGTTGGCGCGCCAGGCCGGCACGTCCCGCCGCACCCTCATCCGTCGCTTCCACTCCGACACCGGTCGGCCGCCCATGAGTTGGCTGCTCGACGCAAGGCTCGGCCTCGCACGGGAACTCCTGGAATCGAGTGACCTGACGGTCGAGGCTGTCGCACGGCGCTGCGGCCTGGGCACGCCGGCCAACTTCCGGACCCTGTTCAAGGCACGCGTCGGGGTACCGCCGCGCACTTACCGCGAGACATTCAACTCCGCCAGCACCGACGAGATTCAGGTACTGGCCGACCAGCCTTAAACGTTGGGACACGGCAGAAGGGCCCCGATCCCTGAGGATCCGGGCCCTTCCTTCCATCAGTAGCGGGGACAGGATTTGAACCTGCGACCTCTGGGTTATGAGCCCAGCGAGCTACCGAGCTGCTCCACCCCGCGTCGGTGAACCCCACCCTACGGCACTGCCCGGCGGTACTCGACCGGCTTTCGCTCAGGGTGCGGGGACCTGGACCGGCCGACGGGTCTCATGACCCCGGCCGAACTGGAGGGTTCTGGTCCCTCGACAGCTGGCGCGAGGCACGGAGGGGGTGGGAGGACCTCTACCCCTTCCCCTTCCACCCCGACCCTGGCGGGCTCATCCCCTGGGGCCACGACGAGCACAGCAGCGAGTACTACTTCCTGGCCAGCGACCCGGATCCGGGCAATTGGGAGATCGTGGTCGGCAGCGAGTGTGCGGAGTGGTACCGCACCAGCGGCACCTTCACCGACTTCCTGATGCGCTGCGTCGACGGCCTCGACCGGGCGTCGTTCATGGACCGGGCCTGGCCCGCGGCCGACGCCCGCTTCGAACCTTTCGAAAGCTAGGTCCTACGACCGACGCCTGCCGAGAGGACCACTGCGATCGTCGAGTTCGCCGATCGCACGCAGAGAGGCCGCGTGGGACGCACCGGGCCTGCACGGGCCCCTCCCCGCCGACCATCTGTCCCGCATAGCCGAACTCGGCGATCCCATCGCGGTGCCCGTGATCACCGACACCCTCGCGTGGGCGCTCCACCGCTGCGCGGGGAGCGGTCAGAAACGGACAGGTCCCCTCACCGTTCACCGGCGAGGCGGCCTCGTGGTCATTCCGCCCGACTGGGTGAAGCCGGCGTCGCGGCGATGAGTCTGCGGGCGCCCGCAGGTCTATCTCTTGACGGAGACAACCGACTCATCGGGAGTAAGCCATGGGCCTCATCCACATCGAGCTGTTCGCGACCCTCGACCTCGTCGGGCAGGCGCCCGGCGGCCCCGACGAGGACCCGGTGGGGTTCCCGTTCGGCGGCTGGCAGGCGCCCCTGCTGGACGAGGTCGCCGGGGCGCAGGTCGGTGCCGCGTACGAGGGCACGGACGCCCTTCTGCTCGGCCGGCGGACGTACGACATCTTCGCCGCCTACTGGCCGCATCAGGAGGGCGGCGAGGACAACGAGATCGCCACGCTCTTCAACAGCGTCCCGAAGTACGTGGCCTCCCGCGGCAGGCCCGACCTCTCGTGGGCCGGGTCCACGCAGCTGGGCCCGGACCTCGCCGACGCGGTGCGTGAGATCCGTGACCGGCACGAGCACGTGAAGGTCGTCGGGAGCCTGAACCTCGTTCAGACCCTCCTGCGCGAAAAGCTCTTCGACCGTCTCGACCTCTGGCTGCACCCGATCGTGCTCGGCGTCGGGAAGAAGGTGTTCGACGACGGCGCGGTGCCCACCAACGTCAGGCTCCTCGCACCCCCGGTAGCCAGCCCGAAGGGCACCGTGTACCTGCGCTACGGGCTCGCCGACGGCACTCCCGCGACGGGGGACATGAGCGCACCCGATCGCGGTGTCGGAAGCGAAGACTGAGGCCACCGCGCGCCTGGTGGGTCCGTGCCGCTGTGGAACGGGCACCGGGATACCGGCCGCCCCAGCTGCCCACCCTGCCCCGGGCCGGAGAGACCCGCAGGGCGGGCCAGGGTGGTTCGGGAGGCCGGCCCGACGACCGTCGGTTGTCCGTGGGCCGCCTGGTACGCGTCCGGCCGGGACGGAAACCTCGATCTGGTACGCCAACCACATCGAAGCGGTCGTCTGCCTGGAGGGCGAGGCCGAGCTCACCGACGAGGAAAGCGGCGAGCAGTACTGGATCAGGCCCGGAACCATGCACCCGCGACAACCGGCCCGCGTGACGCCAGTGCTGCCCCGCTGCCAGAGCCGCGGCGCCTGCCGCCCGGTGTAACGCCAGGGCTGTTCCGGCTGTTGTGCCCTCGGTGCCGGCCGCTGAACTGCTGCCGCGTCCGTACGCAGATACGCCCAGGCGGACCGGCCGGCCTCTCGTCGATGGCAGTACCGAGCGGTCCCAGGATCTGAGCACAGGGCGCTGATTTCTTAGCATCAGAGGCCAATTATTCGCCCGGCCGCCGCCAGACCGACTACAAAGGATCGGACCGGACCGGACCGAACACGGCGACGGGGATGATGGAGGAATGCCTTGCCCGCCTGTGCACATTCAGCAGCGAGGCTTGTTCATCGAGCTCCACATCGAGCCGCCTGCAGAATACGGGACTTCGCATTGTCGGGTTTCGCAACACCTTCGAGAACGGGCAGGCCCCGCCGGAGGTATAAGACCGTGTCCTACATGGCTCGTTGACCGTTGTGGTGGGCATGGGGAGTGGACGGTGGGGATGGATCGTTCCGGATGGACTGTGGGAGATAGTGCGGCCGTTGTTGCCGCCGGCACGGGTCCGGCCGCAAGGTGGCGGGATCGCGAACATCGATGATGAGGCGGTCTTCGCCGCCATCATCTACGTGCTGGTCAGCGGGTGCGCCTGGCGGGCCCTGCCTCCGTGCTTCGGGGCGTCGAAGTCGACTGTGCACCGCCGGTTTGTCATCTGGTCGCGGGCCGGGGTCTGGGGCCGGCTTCACCAGAAGGTCCTCCAGCTCCTGGACGAACAGGGCCTGGTCGACCTCTCCCGTTCGGTACTCGACTCCGCACACGTCCGCGCTAAAAAGGGGGCGAACTCACAGGTCCGAGTCCCGTGGACCGGGGCAAGTCAGGTTCCAAGATGCACGTCCTGTCGGACGCGGATGGACTGCCCCTACGCGTCGGACTCTCCGCGGCGAACACCCACGACAGCCTCGGGCTGAAGCCGATGCTGTCTCATTTCCACATGGGACACGAATCCCACGCAGCCGATTCCAAGCCGACACGACTCCACGCGGACAAGGCCTACGACATCCCCCACCTGCGGCGATGGCTCTGGGGCAAGCGGATCGGGGTCCGCATCGCCCGCAAGGGCATCGAGTCCAGCGAACGATTGGGTCGCCGCCGGTGGGTGATCGAGCGGACGATGTCCTGGCTTACCGGCTACCGCCGGCTCAACCACCGCTATGAGCGGAACCCCGGCAACTACCTGGCCTTTCTCGGCCTGGCCGCAGCCATCTGCTGCTACAAACGCTTCCTCAACCTCACCATGTAGGACACGGTCTAAGTCCGTAACGTGCGGGACTCGGTCGCGCCGGGAATCCGCCGAACGGAAGCGCTGCCGTTCGGCTCGGGGCGCCAAAGAAGGAGTGAGGCCCTCACCAGGGGCTCATTTCAACCGTACGATCTGCGATTCCCTCCCTGGGGATCCAGGGAACAGGAGCGAATGTGATAGTCAAGCGCACCGGTCGCCTCGCAATACTTGCCGCCGTACCCACCGCCGTGTTCCTGACTCTTGGATTTCCTGGACCCGCTCTCGCGGAGGGCGGAAAGGCCTACCAGATCGATCTGGCGCAACTGAACGAATCAGGCTCCAGCGGTACGGTCATGCTCAGCCTCAAAGGCAACCAACTCACCGTGCAAATCCAGTCCGAGGGCATGGTGCCCGGACAGCCGTCGGCCCAGCATCTGCACGGCTCGACGAAGGGGCACGACTTCCACTGCCCGGACGCCACCGACGACACCGACGGCGACGGGGTCCTCAGCAACACCGAGGCCACGCATGACTACGGCGACATCAACATCTCACTCACCACGGCCGGCGACACCAAGGCCACCAGCGGTCTCGCCGTGGAGCGGATGCCCGTCGCCGACAAGCAGGGCAAGGTCTCCTACAAGCGGACGATCGCCGTCGGCCAGGACGTGGTCGACCACATCAAGGACCTGCACGTCGTGCAGCACGGCATCGACCGCAACAAGAACGGCAAGTACGACTTCGAGGGGGCCGGCAAGAGCGAGCTCGACCCGAAGCTACCCCAGGAGGCCACGGCTCCGACCAACTGCGGAGAGGTCAAGGGCGCGGCTGTGGGGTCCATCCCGGTCGGCGGCATCGAGACCGGCGGCGGTTCTCCGCAGCACGCGGCCGTGCCGGTGACGGTGCGCGACGGTGCGGCGATCACCGTACTCGCCGTGGTGGCCGGCGTGGTGGCCGTCGTGCGGAAGAGGGCCGCTGTCGTCCCCGTCCGCGGGGAGACCACCGAGGGCGGCGCGTGAAGCCGGCCCCGGCGCTGGCCGCATCCGCCGCACGGCCCCTTCGCCGCCGGACCGCAGGCCCCCTGGTGGCCGCCGCCCTCGCCGGGCTGCTCCTCGCGGGGTGCGCCGGCCAGCACGCGGTGAAGCCCCCGCCCCTGAGGGGCAAGCCCTCCAGGGCGGGGCACCGGGGGCCGTCGGCGCCGCTCCCACCGGGAAGGCACCCGCCGACGGTGACTCCGCGTCACCCGAGGGCGGATCGCAGAGCGGTACGGGCACGGGTCCGGGCCAGGCCGGGCCCGTCCTCGCCCGGTCGGAGCCGCAGAAGATCACGATCCCCTCCCTCGGCCTGTCCAGCTCCCTGGAGACGCTGCGGCAGAACGCGGACGGCACCATGCAGACCCCGAAGGACCCCGCGCTCGCGGGCTGGTACGAGCCGGGTCCGACCCCCGGCTCCCAGGGACCGGCCGTCATCGCCGGGCATGTCACGTGGAACGGAGCATCCGCCGTGTTCGAGAAGCTGAAGACGATGAAGGCCGGTGACACCATCAAGGTGACCCGGCGGGACAGCAAGACGGTCACGTTCACGGTGGACCGGGTCGCGGAGTACCCGAAGGCCGAGTTCCCCACGCTGGAGGTCTACAAGAACCTCGACCACGCGGGCCTTCGCCTGGTCACCTGCGGCGGCGACTTCGACCCGAAGAAGCACTACTACGACAGCAACGTGGTGGTGTTCGCCCGTATGACGGGCGCCGCGTAGCCAGGCCGGCGGGGCCGGGAAAGTCGTCCGGCAGCCGCAGGGCCCCACTGCGGCTGCCGGATCCCGCCGGCCTCCTCGCGGATATGTCGGGTGCTCGGGTGCTTCCAGCAGGAGCCACAGTGCATGCGTGCAGTGGACTGCCCCGCTCAGAGCCCGGCGACTTTGGCGCTCGCCGAGAGCTCGTAGACGAGGGTGAGCGTGCGGCGGCCGCCGGGTGGAAGGGTGACGTCCCAGCGGGCGATGCCCTCGGTGTCGACCTCCTCGGGCGTCGGGGAGCAGGCATCCTTCCGCAGGCGTACCTCCACCGCCGAGACCTCGGAGACGGGGATCCGCTCCCGGAGCACGACCACGCGATCGCCGCGCTCCCCGGGGGCGGAGAAGCGGGACAGGTGCAGCCGGACCGTGCGGGTGACCACGGTCCGCTGCATGATTCCGGCGGAATCGCGGACCTCCTCGGTCTCCCGGACCACGGCGTGGTCGTCGCAGCTGCCGAAGGCGAGCTCGACGAGGCCGCCGGGAGCGGTGAAGTCCAGCGTGCCGCGGCCGCTGAATCCGCTGCCGCGGACCAGGTCCACCGGCCCGGCGAGCAGCGCGTGGCCGGACCGGTTGTCGAACTGCACCACCTGGGTGACCAGCGGAGACACCTCGGGCGAGCAGGCGTACTCGCTGCTCGCGGCCGTGGTGAAGACGGAGAGCGGCACGCGGTGGGCGCGGCCGTCCCCGGGCACGGAGACCGGCGCGGGGGAGCTCAGTACGCGGGCTTCGCCGCCGTCGTCCACCCCCGGCAGGCCGAGCATCGGGGCCGGGCCGAGCGCCCCGATCTCCTCCTCGCGCAGCTCGATGTCGACGGTGCGGCGCTCGGCTGCGGAGCGGTCCTTGAGCGTCAGCCGGTCCTCGCCCAGCCGTGGCGGGTCGGTGGCCAGCCCCGAGCGGGCGGTCGACAAGGTCAGCCGTACGTCCGACCAGTCCTCACCGGTGCGCTGCCAGACCATCGCCTCGGTCTCCAGCGTCAGGGCGTCCCCGTCGAGCACGGCCCGGTAGGCGGGCCGCCACAGCGCACACGGGGTGAGGTGGCTCAGGCGCAGTTCGGCCGGCCCGGCGGCCGTGGCCTCCACGGTCAACTCGATGTGGCCGACCAGCTCGGCGGGCTCCTCGTCGGAGACGTGCACGGCGTGCTGGACGTCCCGGAGTTCGGCGGCGAGGGCGGCCAGCCGGGCTTCCACGGTGCGCAGTTGTTCGCCGTGCGTATCGCGTTCGTCGTCCACCCGGTCCAGTTCGCGGGCCCAGCGGGTCCCTTCGGTCTCCCCGGAGCCGGCGCCCTCGCCGATCTCCCGCAGCAGATCGGCGGCGAGGCGGCCCAGCAGGCCGAGGCGGGCGTGCAGCCGGTCGCGTCGCCGCCCCAGGGCCAGCTGCTCCTCTCCGAGGGCGTGTACGCGGTGGCGCAGGGCGGAGTCGTCGTCGGCGGACGGCAGCGGCCCGCGGGGCGTCCAGCTGCGGACGATCCGCACGTCGAGCACGGTCGCGGGGGAACCGGCGGTCAGCTCCGCATGGAGGGTCCGGTCGACGGCCAGCGCGCTGACCGGCCCGAGACGCAGCCGTTGGACCCCCGCCGCCAGGTCGAGCACGACGGCGCGCTCGACATGGGCGCGATCCTCGAGGCACGTGACGGCGGTGACGGGGAGGGCGATCGGCTTCGGGGCCGTGGACATGGGGTGCGTCAGCTCCTGCGGTTGCCGCCGACCAGGGCCTTGCCGGTCGGGATGCGGATCTCGTAGCCGCCGTCGAGGGCGGCGGTGGCGCCTGCGGGCAGGTCCAGCCGCCAGACGCGGGTGCCCGGGGCCAGGTGCTCCGGCCCGGTGCCTTCCTCGGGTGTCGTCCAGTCGGCCCGTTCCTCGATCCGGACATCCGGTTCGGAGGTCACCGGCACCCGCTCGCGGACCTCGACGGTGACGGGACGCGCGAGCCGGTTCGCCAGCTCCACGTGGACGCGGTGGTCGAGCACGGTGGTGTTGTTGCGCAGGCCCGAGGTCGACTCGCGGAGGTTCGTACGGCGGGTGACCCGGATGCTTTCGGCGGGCCCGAGCCCCACCCGGCGGACACCGCCGGGGGCGAGCGTGGGCAGTGCGGCGGTCAGCAGGAAGTCGTCGTCGACGATGACCTCCACCGGTCCGGCCAGCAGTGCCTGGTCGGTTGCGTTGGAGAGCACCAACGTCGCGTACACGGTCTGCTCCACCGACGGCACGCAGAGGTACTCGGTGCGCAGGCCGACCGGGATCTCGGCGACGGTGACGGTGTGCCAGGTGCCGTCCGAGGGAACGTCGGCGCGGGCGGCGGCATCGAAGCGGTGGTCGAAGGACCCGGCCGACTCGCGCGGCCGCACGGCCTGTCCGGGCAGTGGCAGCGCGGCCACCGCCTCGGCGCGACGGCGGTGCTCGGCCGCCACCGGGTCGGTGGGGGAGCCGGGAAACAGCCGGCCCCGGCGAGCGCCCTGCTCGTCCGGGCCGCACAGCACGAGGGCGGCGTAGTCCAGCTCGGCGCCGCTCGGCCGCGGCGGACCGGTCACCGGTGCCGGAGAGGGGGCGGCGCAGCCCGGCCGGGAGCCGCAGGTGCCATGGGGGCGGGTGCTCCTGCGAAGGATCCGGCGCCGGTACGCGGCCTGGCGGCCGGTGGCGGCGGGGCCTGCCGCGCGAGGGTGGGCATCGCGCCGCCGTAGACCTCCGGGGAGAGCCCGTCGACGCCGCCGGGCATCGGGAACGCGGTCGGCGGACCGCCGTAGCCCTGCGGTGCCGGCGGCGGGGGAGGCGCCGGTGGCGGAACGGGACCGGATGCGGGGCCGCCCGCGGCAGCCAGGGAAGCGGATCCGGCCCCGACGGCGACAGGAGCGGCGGTCGGGGCAGGGCGCGGGCCGGCCGCCTCGTACCCGGCGAACAGGCCGGCGAGCCCCGCCGGAGGCTCGCGCCAGCCGGAAGGCGCGGGGGCGGCCTGACGGCGTCCGATGCGGATCGAGCGGAGCTTCGGCAGGCCGGTGCGGCGCCGGAGATCGGCGGTGGCCAGGGCTATGCGCACGCCGGTCCAGTCCTCGCCGGTCCGCTGGGCGACCGAGGCACGCAGCACCAGACGGCCGCTGCCGTCGCCCTGACGGTGAGTGAGCCGGTACGTCGGCACCCAGACGGCGCCCGGCACCCCGTACTCCAACTCCAGTTCCACCTCGGTGTCACCGGCGCCGTCGAGGGTCAGAACCGCGCAGGGAGTGGTCTCCACGTGCGCTGACGGTGCGTCGGTGGAGGCGCGGGCGAGCCGGTCGGCGGTGGCGGAGAGCTCGTGCCCGACGTCGCGCAGCGCCTCCTCCAGCTCGACGAGGCGGTCCTGCAGTCCCTTCAACCGCTCGTCGACGAAGTCGGCGAGCTCCAGCCACGCGTCGACCGGGGTGCGGCGGTGCGGGTCCTCGGGGCTGCGCTCGGGTGGGACCGGGTGGAGGGCCCTGACCTCCTCGATCCGGCTCAGCTGTCGGTCCCGGCGGCCCTGCGCTGCCGCGTACGCGTCGCTCAGCCGCTCCACCTCGCGCCGCAACGCGTCGGGCGTGCCCGTGCCGAGCGGCTCGGCCTCGACTTCCACCCTGGCCTCGGTGACGCGCACCCCGGGGGCGCCCAGGACTCGGGCCCGCAGCGAGCCGGGGTCCAGCGAGAGGGGCAGTCCCGTCACCCGCACCCGGCCGTCAGGCGGCACGACGCCCCGCGCCAGGCGGCGGCAGACCGCGCCCTGTGCGTACACCACGACCGAATCGAGGGTCGCGCCCCACCTGTGTGCCGTCTCTGCCCTCATGCGCCCCGCCCCCGCCGCGTCCATGCTGAGCGAAGCCTACGCCCTGGCGGTCGGCGTATCGCGTCGAGGCCCGACGCCGAAGACGACCGCGGCCCGACCTCCGTCCGCGCGTCGCGCCCCCATCTCCCATCGTCGTTCGTCACGCACTGGGGAAGCGGGCGAATCTGCCTAGTGAGGCCACTGTCGCCTGTCAAGTCCCGAAAATCCGCAACATGACGCCTACCGAGGCCAGGGGCTTAATCAAGACATGGGCTCACGCACGACAGGTGGGCCCAACCGCGTCCACTGGTGGAGAGAGGGGCCCGTCTGGCCGCCTTTTCATTTTTTCTCGCGGGAACGGAACTGCGATAAGGAGCCAGCGCATGCGAATAGTCGTGATTTTCCCGATGTCCTACGTCGGGGGGCGAGTGTCGTGAGCTCCCTTCCTCCTGCGTCCGAGCGCCCCACCGGCCCCCCGGCCGGTCCGCTGTCCGGTCGGCCGACCAATGGGCAGACTTCGCCGCCAGGGCCTCCACCATCAGCGGGGCCACCGCCTCCGCCGCCACCAGCACCTCCGCCCCCGCCGAGGTCTGCAGGTCCGCCGCCCGGCAGCGGCGAGTCAGGTGAGCCGGGCCGGCGCCGCCGAGGGTCGGCTCGGGGGTGGCGTTCGCGCGGAACCGTCCTGAGTGCGAGCACTGCGGTGGTCTTGGCGACGGCGGTGGTCTTCGCCGTCACCGTCATGGGCGGGAACAAGGCAGCCGGCGGAGAGGTCTTCCTCACGGCCGCCTCGGCGGCCGGCCCCGATCCGTTCACCCCCTCGACGGCCACGGAGTCCAAGGACGCCGGAGTCACACCCGCGACCGCGGGCAAGGCAAAGGACGGTACGAGCGGGACGCGCACCCTCGAGGTCAACGGTGCGCACCCGGGGCTGTACGGGGGCACGCGGAACGTCGCGAGCTGCGACGTCGAGAGGCAGATCACGTTCCTCACGCAGCAATCGGACAAGGGGAAGGCCTTCGCCGCCCCCCTGGGCATCCGACAGCCCGACATCCCCTCCTATCTACGGTCTCTGACGCCCGTTCAGCTGGGCTGGGACACCCGGGTCACCAACCACGGGTACAGGAACGGCGCGTCCACTGGCTATCAGGCGATCCTGCAGGCCGGCACGCCCGTCCTGGTCGACGACCGCGGCATGCCTCGAGTCCGCTGCTCCTGCGGCAACCCCTGACCCCGCCCGTCGCCGTCAAGGGCAGGCAGACCTACAGGGGCAAGGCGTGGCCATCGTTCCAGTCCTCCGATCGCGTTGCGGTCAAACCCGCCGAGAAGCCGGTGAAGACCGTCACGATGTTCGACCAGGACCGCAAGGGATGGTATGGGCGCCAGAGCGGCGACGTGTGGGGCAGGCATGACCGCGAGATACCTCCGCCGGAGGGCCGCACACCCGACTCGCCGTACCCGGTCCTGCCCTCGCCCCATCCGGGATCAGTGGAGAAGTCCACGGACAAGGACAAGGACAGGGAGCCCGACAGGGACGGCAACAAGGAGAACGACCCAGCCCAGCACCCAGGCAAGGACCCCGGCCATACGCCGGACCGGGTGCCTGGGAAGGAGCCTGGCGGCGAGCCGGGCAATAGGCCGGGCCTGGACCCGGACCCCGGCAAGGCGTCGGACCAAGGTTCGGGGAGGGAGCCAGGTAGGAATCCCGGCCACGAGTCGGGCGACGGCCCGGGCCAGGACCCGGGGAAGGATCTCGGCCATACGCCGGACCGGGTGCCTGGGAAGGAGCCTGGCGGCGAGCCGGGCAGCAAGCCGGGCCAGGACCCGGACCCCGGCAAGGCGTCGGACCAAGGTTCGGGGAGGGAGCCCGGCAGGAATCCCGGCCACGAGTCGGGCGACGGCCCGGGCCAGGACCCGGGGAAGGATCTCGGCCATACGCCGGATCGGGTGCCTGGGAAGGAGCCTGGCGGCGAGCCGGGCAGCAAGCCGGGCCAGGACCCGGACCCTGGCAAGGCGTCGGACCAAGGTTCGGGGAGGGAGCCCGGCAGGAATCCCGGCCACGAGTCGGGCGACGAGTCGGGCCAGCACCCGGGGAAGGGCCGGGGTCAGAACGCCACGTAATCCGGACGGCCTTGTGGGCGGACCGACGAAGGCGCCTGACTCGGACAAATATCCAGGTCACGTGGCAGTCGGTCTTGTCGAACCGAGGCCGACGGCCGGCCCGTACAGCGCGGAGGGGTGGCGGCCGTCCAGTGGACGGGCCGTTCTCGCTTCGGGCGTGTGCTGGGGGGCGAGGCGGTCGAGACGTCGGCAAGCCAGGCCGCCCGCAGCCCACGTCCGACGGCTTCACCCGGTTGTGGCGGCCGAGTTGCTCCCTGCCGACTGCCAGGACGCCGCGCCCTGCCGGATTTCAGGCGAGGTTTTTCTCCAGCGCTGTGACGTACTGCTTGACGGCGTGGTCGCGCAGGGCGTCGCCGGCGGGGGCCAACAGGTCGGCGGTGGCGCCTTTGACCCGGTCGGTGAGGCTTCCCAGCAGCGGCATCGAGGAGCGGACGCGGCCTGTGGAGTCGATGTAGTGCAGAGTGTCGGCGTGGGTGTAGGCAGGCTCGGGCGGCAGCTGGGGGACGATGTCGTTGTTGTTGACGTAGCGGTGCAGGCGGTCCTTGAAGCCCCTGTTGCAGGAGGCAGCCAGCAGCCGGTCGCAGGTGCGGGGCTGGCCGTAGGTGTAGATGCCGTCGGCCTGCAGGCGCGGCTCTTCCAGATACATGCGGCAGCCGGCGAGCATCGCGAGGGCGCCGCCGAGGCTGTGGCCGGTGAACCACACGCTCTGGTCGTTGTCCCGCAGGTCGGCGAGGGCGTCCTTGACCGTGGGGAAGACGGAGTCGAGGGCTTGGCCGAAGCCGTAGTGGATGTAGCCGGTCTTTCCCGGTCCTGGCCAGGGCGGGGTGGTGGCGTCGGAGAGCCAGTCGCGGATCTGCGCCGGCTCGGTGCCCCGGAACCCGGTGATGATCATTTTGTCGCTGGCGATCGTGTACGCCTGAGTGTCCTCCGGCGGGAAGGGCGGCGTGAACCGGGTGTGGTGGTGCCGGGTCCGGTTGAAGCCCCATTCGCGGGCGGTGGTGTCGATGGTGCTCTCGTTCTTGTAGGCCAGCCCGGATAGGCGGTGACCGGGCCGGGGATGCCGCCAGGGTGCGGCCGACGCTAGCGACCGGCCGGTGCCGCGGCGGGGAGGGTGAGGTGCAGGAACGGTCCACCCTCACCCGGACGGCCAGGCATCGGACCGTCGTCGGTATCGCGCGCCACACTCTGCTTGTGCCGAGGAGTCGGGGGCCCTGGCCGGCCGAGCAGCGAAAGGCGTGGGCCGGCTCGGACGGGGCTTGCCTAGGGCGGGCGGCTGTGTCGGCCCGCGTACCTGACGGCCTGCTGCCGCGTGTGTGCGGGCCGCGGGGCTGTGGCGGGCGAACAGTTCGCTGATCGCCGGCATCCGGATGCGGACGTGAGGTGAGCTGGTGCAGGTCGTTCCGGTACTCGTCGACTTCGCCGGCGGTGAGAAGCTCGTCGAAGGCCAGGCACTCGTCCCGGTCGAACGCGGCGATGTACCCGGCGAGTCCACCCGAGTGGGCCGGGCGCCCCGGGAGACGGAACTGGGCGGCACCCGATGGGTGCCGCCCAGTTCCGTCGGAAAAGCTGCTACTCGCTGCCCGGGAGTCCGAGGAGGTGGTCGACGAAGCTCTTGTAGGCATCGGGCTTCCGGTAGTCCGATTTGAGCTTCTCTTCCCTGCTCTGCAGACCGGAGGCGAGGTCGGTCTTCATCAGGAAGTCGCGCAGGTGCTGCCCGCCGATCCAGCGGCCGAGGTCCTTGGTGGCGGAGGCCTGGTCGCTGAAAGCCCCCATCCTGCCTTCCTGCTGCATGTTCTGCAGAGCTGCCGCCGCGGCCTTGAACTGGGGCTGGCCGGGTCCCGGTGTACCCCGCTGGTCGAAGTCCCGGCTGACGGCGGCGATGCTGTCGATGTCCGGCTGCTTGACCCCGGCGCCGGCGTACAGCGACTGCCGGAACGCCTTGCTCTGCTCCATGCCGATGCTCTCGTACATGATGGTCTTGCCGGCCGACAGCGCCTCGGAGGTGCTCTGGTTGCCGGTCGTCATCACGATCGGCTCGCTCGCCTTGATCAGCGTCAGCATGTCGTCGTGCGGGACCCGTTCGGTCGTGATCCAGTGCATTGTCTTGCCGGCGCCGCCGGTGTCCTGGACCGTGATCGTCGGGGCCGGTTTCTCGGAGGACACCTCCACCAGCCGGATCTTGGCCACCCCGAGCCCCGCGAGGTCGCGCTTCATGGTGTCGTCGAGCGCCGGCATCTGCGTGGGCGAGGACTGGACGACGTGCACGTCGTTGTTGTTGCCGTTTTCGACCTCGGCCACGGTGAGCGCGAACCGCATCGCGCTCTTGTTGGAGTAGGCGAAGTACAGCCGGGAAGTGGCGGCGGCAGCATACTCCTTCGCCGCCTGCTCCTGGTCTTCCGGGAAGAGCGCGGTCAGTAGACCTTTGGACTTGAGCGCCTGGAGGTTCTCCAACCGGGCGGCCCGCTTGTTCTCCTCGCCCGCAATGCTGTCCTGGTTCTGTTTGTAGGACCGCAGACCGGCGTCGAAGGTGATACCGACCTCTCCGGCACCGAGTCCGGTGGTGTAGCCGGTCCCGGCGGCGCCAGGCGGTAGCGACTCCTTCTTGGAGTACTCGGTCATCGCGGAGACCGTGCTGCCCCATTTGTGGACGCTCTGCTGGAAGTTCTTGGTAGCGGCCAGCTGCGGGGCAACGACCGTGTGGGTGGGGGCCTTGCCGGGACCGAGTTGCGGAGCGGTGGGAGTGGCGCCGTCGAGCACCGTGAACGGGTGGCCGGAGTCGTTGAAAACGCCTGGCTGCTTCTTGTGCGCTGCCTCGGCGGTCAGCAGTGCGATGTCGTTCTTGTTCTCCTCGGTCCGCGGGAAGTTCTCGCGCAACGCGTCGGCGGTCTTGACGCCCAGCATCAGGTCGCCCCTGCCCTGGGCCTCATGGGTGAAGACCGCGATGGGTGCCCGGCCGGTCCACTCCAGGCAGCTGTAGAGCTGGTCGATGAGGTGCGGCATGATCTGGGCCTTGTTGTTGAGCCTCACGGATCCGGCCATCTGCTGGAACACCGCGTCGTTCAACTGGCTTGCGGCCCGTCGGCGCAGGTACTTGCGGGGAGCGGCGCGCTCCATCTCCAGTTCGTCCCGGGCCTGCGCGGAGTTCGCCGCGAAGTCCTCCACCGAGACCTGCTCGGCGACCCCCTTCTCCCGCTCCTCGACCGGCACTGGAGGCGCGGTGGTGTGGGCGTGCGGTGCCGGGGCCTGCGTCGAGGGGACCTGCTGCTGGGTGGCCGTGGAGCTCGACTGCTGCCCGGCCGTGGTGAGCCCGGTCGGTTTGGGCTTGGGCTTGGGCGCCGGCCGCAGGGGTCGGGCCGGGGTGGTCGTGGCCGGGGTGGTGGACGCCGGAACAACCCCCGAAGCCGACGTGTCCCCGGACTGCTGCGGCGGCTGGAGACCCAGCGCCGACGCGAGGCCGCCGAGGCTGTCGTAGGCCGTCGCGCCGGTACGTGCCGCGTTGACCGCACTCCACTTCGGTGCCGAACCCGGGACCTGCTCCTTCAGCTCCCTGATCGCCTGAGCGGTGTCGTAACTGCTCAGGTCACCCTGGAAGACCCGCTGCACGGGGGGCGACGACGCGGAGTCCCCACCGCCCGACGCTGGGGGCGCGTCGGCGCCCGAGAGGCCGCCCTGCGGGGCGGGGCGGCTCATCACCCGACGGGCGTTGGCCTCTGCCTCCCGCTCGAACCGGTCGGAAGGGTCCGACACCCGCAGGCCCGCACCGTTGTCAGCGCCGGCGACCGGCCCCTGCCGCTGCTGAATGACGTGCGTCAACTCGTGAGCCAGGGTCTGCTTGTCGGCGCCGCCCTGGCCGACGACCACATGGCTGCCCGAGGTGTAGGCGCGGGCACCGACTTCGGCTGCGGAGGCCTTCGCGGCGCTGTCGGTGTGGATGCGGACGTCCGAGAAGTCCGCCCCGAGGCGGGATTCCATGTCCGTGCGGGTGGCGTCGTCCAGGGGCCGGCCGGGGGCGCGCAGGACGTCGTGGACGGCGGAGCGCTGCACGGCGGGCTGTGCGGTGCTCTGGTGGCCGCAACTGTCACTGTGCTGGTGCTCTTCCAGGGCCCGTTGATGGCCGGCCTGCCGGAGCATCTGGACCACGGCTGCGTTGCCCGCCGTACTCTGCAGCGCGAGCAGTCCCTGCGGTCCTGACTCGCCCCGTCCCTGCGCGGCGGACGCCCCCTCATTGAGGCGGGGCCCTGGTCCGGCTTCCTCTCGTCGCCCGATCTGTCGTTGCGCTGCGTCCGCACTGAGCACCATCCCCACGGTTAACGTTGCAAGTTTCCTTGATACACGCGGGTGGCGGCGTACGACGAAGGCTGCGGGGGCAGACCTTGGCGCCCAATCGGGCAATGACCGGTGGCTCTGTTCACGAGAACCTCGCGTCCAAAGCCACTTGGGGGACTCGAGCTTGCGGCCGCTCGACGCCCGTCATCTCTGTCAAGCGCCTGACCCGTGTGGGCGGGGGCGGGTTCGGAGCGGAACGAGCCCTGGCGAAGGCACCGCCTACCAGCGGCTGAGGTACGCCGAAGGGCAGTCCGGGTAACCGCGACCCGCCCCATCCGTCCGCGCTACGGATTGCAGAAGTCGTCCACCGCTTCCTGGCGGTCCTTCTGTTCCTTTCGCGCCGCTTTCCAGTTGGCCAGGGCCTGGCCGACCTCGGCCTTCTGGGCCTCGATCGCCGCCGTGTCCGGGGGCTGTGCGGCTTCCAACTCGCCTAGCTTGCGCTCGGCGTCGTTCAGCTCCTTCAGCTTGCGTTTTGTCTCCAGTTTGGCCTTTGCAAAGGCGTCCTTGGCCTTCTGGCACAGAGTCGCCGCATCGCCCGGCATCTGTCCTCCTCGGGGAACCCGCTCGACGTACGGAGCTGGATCGGGTGCCGCCCTCGCGCAGTATGAACGGACGCGGCCGCCGCCGTCCCACAAGCTAGTACTCGTCCCGCTCCAGGCCGTGGAACCCGGCTATGCGCGGGGTGAAGTTGTGCTGTTTGGCGGACACACCCGGGGCCGTGGTGCAGCGGTATGCCGGGAGCTGTCGGTCCGGTGGCGGTGGCCCGCCGGAAGCCGGGAGTCCGCTCCAAGCGCAAGCAGTGGCGCGGCCTGGCCACTCGCTACGACAAGAGCGCGACCATCTACCTCGCCCTCGGCGCGCCGCCCGGTGAACGGCCACGCGGCGCGGACGGACGGCGGACGGCGGGAGGCGTCAGCGTCGCAGAGCCGTACGGAGCGTGAGTCCGTGGTTGCGTCGCAGCCGGTACAGCTCCCAGCAGGACAGGGCCGTCACCGTGACAGGGGCGCCGAGGATGAAGGCCACCCGGGCACCCGTCGGGACCTGGTGGTAGGCCCCGGTGATCACGTCCAGTAGCGCCATCTCCCACACCAGGACGCAGGCGAGGATCGGCGGCAGCACTTCGTGGATGTCGGCGGTGCGGAAGACGTGCACCAGCGACAGGCCGATGCCGTAGAGGGCGAAGCCGATCGACCACAGGCACAGCACGGCGATGACGATCTTCCCGGGCATCCCCACGGCATCCCGCAGACCCGCCAACTCCGGGGCCATGGCGAGGGCGGCGGTGCCCATGGACATCATGATGGCCAATACCGAGCCGAGCGGGCGCAGGGTCCGACGCAGGTACACCCGGCGCAGCCCGTCCCGCGCGGCTGCCACGAAGGCGCCGACCACCAGGGGGAAGGTGCAGACGAGTACCAGGACGCTGGACCAGCTCTGGTCGAGGCGTTCGCTCGCCACGCCCTGGACGTCGGTGGCGCTCGCGACGGCGTTGTAGGTGACCATCAGGCCCACCCAGGCGAGGAGTCCCAGCCCGGTCCGCCACAACTGGAGCTTGCGGACCTCCCGGTCCTCGACGATCCCGGGGCGCGAGGGCCGGAAGGTCCGCTGGGCGGCGTACAGGGGGTTGTAGAGGCCGCGCAGGATGTTCCGGGCTCGCGACGGCTCTGCTCGCGGAGGCGGGATCGGCGGGTAGGTCGGCGCGTACGGGTATCCCGGCGGCGGGCCGGGCTGTGCGTACGGGTATCCCGGCGGCGGGCCGGATTGTGCGTACGGGTATCCCTGCGGGGGGACCGGTGGAGCGTAGGGGTGTCCCTGAGGCGGGTTCGCGGCGCCGCCCGCCGGGTCACCGTACCCACCGCTGCCGTAACCGCTCATGCCACGTACCCCCGATGTCCTGCCCGGTCGAACCCAGGCATCCTAGGCCCTGCCCACCGCGGGGCCGGTCCGACCCCGTGCGGAGGCCGCCGGTCCCTCCGCCCGGGAGAGGAATGCCGAGTCCCACCGCTGAGGAATGGCAGGAGTTCCGCGGCCACTTCGAACGAGGCAAAGTCTCCATCGGCGCATGCGGCCGCGCATTCGACACACCCTGCATAGATCGACCGCATCGCCGAGGCTGAGCGAGAAGGCCCGCTCGGTGGGATCGAAGGACTTCAGGTCACCCTGTCACCCTGACCAGCGCTGGGGAGAAGATCGCACAGCTTGACGAAGCGGAGGCCCGCAGGCGCCAAGTGGTCAATCTGGGCATGCCCACCCTCATTGCCGGAGGCGGCTGACGTCATGAATCCTGCGAGTACGTGCCGGGGCGAAGGGGATTCCCGAAGCCAGGCCGCGGCGGCCGACCATGAGGGACTCGCCGAGGAAGCTCACGCCGATGGAGAGCTGCAGAGGGCGTGCGTTCTCGTGCATGCCCATCTTCACCGCCAGGACACTGAAGCCGGCTGTGACCGCCAGGGTGCCGATCACGGCGAGGAAGGTGCGGCCCGTGTACCGCTGCCACAGGACGCCTCCCTTGTCGACGAGTTGAACGGTGGCGCCGCGGAATGCGCCGAGTGCCGCGCCGAGGGCGGCGCCCGTGATGACCCAGGTGAGGTCGGTGCCGGTCAGATCCGGCATCTTGGCGAGGGACAGGACGCCGATCCCGGTAAGGATCACCGGGGCCGCGAATAGGTCCCTTGCATTGACCGGTTCACCGATCATCCGTTTGATCACGACCGCGATCACGACCACCGCGATGATCATGGCGAGCAGCCAGGGGTTCACGCAGATACCACCCATCTTTATGGCACGACTGAGCTAAAACGATGTTAGCCCGGTCGTGCTATAACAGCAATGTGCCAAAGATCGTCGATCCCGTCGCCCGCCGCAGAGCGGTGGCGCAGGCCGTCCTGTCCGTCGCCGCCCGGCAGGGGCTGGAGCATGCGTCGCTGCGCAACGTCGCCGATGAAGCCGGACTCGCCATCGGCTCGGTCCGCCACTACTTCGCCGACCACGACGAGTTGATGACCTTCACGATGAGGGAGCTGAGCCAGCGCATCGGCGACCGCATCCGCACCCACGCCGAGCGGCTCCTGGCTCCTGACGGCCATACCGACCGCCGGGCCACAACAGAAGAGCTCCTCGCCGAGTTCCTCCCCCTGGACGAGGCCCGACGTCAAGAGGCCGCACTCTGGCTCGCCTTCACCTCCGCAGCGCACACCCGCCCCGAACTGCTGCCTTGCGCAGCCGAGATGCAGGCCGACCTGCACACCCTGATGTCGCGCGTGCTGCACGAAGCCCGGTGCGCCGGCGGGCTGCCGGCCGGCACGGACGTCGAACTGGAAAGCACGCGACTGGCCGCCCTCCTCGACGGACTCACTCTCCAGGCGACGCTGCTGCCGGACCGCTATCCACCGAAACTGCTCCGGCAGGTACTGCGACGGCACCTGGACGCCCTCAAAGCCGACAGCTGACCTCCGGCCAACGCGTTCAGCCCGCGCAACCCTGCCCCCTGTCGGAGGGACAGCCGCATACCCCGGCGAGGTCTTGACGCACCTCCTACGACTTTCCCGCCTCGGCATCAAGGGCGAGTGAAGACTCGAGCGGCGGCCGTATGGATAACGCCAAGAACACTGGTGATCCGGCCATGGCATTCCGACGCTGTCCTCACTTTGTCCATCGGAGGAACAGCGAAAGATGTCCATAGACATGGGAAAGCCGAGCACAGCAGGACAGGCCCCGGGCACGGAGGAACCTCCTGATACCGGCGTACGGACACTGGCGGCAGGGGACCGCCACCGGCTGACCGCCCTCCAGGGACTGGCGGCGCTGTCGCTGGACGCGATGGCGTCCGTGGCGTACGGGCCGGAGTCGATCGTGCTCGTCCTGTCAGCGGCCGGTGCCTACGGCATGGGCTTCACCCTCCCCGTCACCCTGGCGATCGCCGCGCTCCTCGCGGTGCTGGTGGCCTCGTACCGGCAGGTGATCGCCGCGTTCCCGGACGGCGGCGGCTCCTACGCCGTCGCCAAACGCCATCTGGGCCGGCGTACGAGTCTGGTCGCCGCGGCCTCCCTGGTCCTGGACTACGTCCTGAACGTGGCCGTGTCCGTCACGGCCGGCGTGGCCGCCCTGACCTCGGCGTTCCCCGAGCTGTACGGGGAGCGGGTGTGGATCTGCCTGGGCATCCTGGTTGCGGTCACCGCGGTGAACCTGCGCGGGGTCGTGGAGTCCGCCAGGGCCTTCCTCGTGCCCACCGCTGTGTTCGTCGGGTCGATCCTGGCGATGGTCGTCGTCGGCCTCTTCCGCGACGGTCCCGTCAGCACCGCCTCCGCTGCGGGGCACGCATCCGCCCTCGGCGAGGGCGCGACCACCGTCGGCGCGCTCCTGCTGCTGAAGGCCTTCGCCGCCGGCTGTTCGGCACTGACCGGAGTCGAGGCCGTCGCCAACGCCGTGCCCTCCTTCAGGGCCCCGGCCGCCCGCCGCGCCCAGCGCACCGAGGTCGCCCTCGGCGCGCTCCTGGGCGTGATGCTGATCGGCCTGTCGATCCTCATCGGCCGCTTCCACCTCCAGCCGGTCGAGGGCGTGACCGTCCTCGCCCAGCTCGCGGACGCATCCTTCGGCCACAACGCCGCCTTCTACGTGGTTCAGTTCGCCACCATGGTGCTGCTCGCGCTGGCCGCGAACACCTCCTTCGGCGGGCTGCCCGTGCTGATGGGCCTCCTGGCCCGAGACAACCACCTGCCCCACGTCTTCGCGCTCAAGGCCGACCGCCAGGTCCACCGTCACGGCGTACTCGCCCTGGCCGCCGTCTCCGCCGTCCTGCTGCTGTTCTCCGGCGGCGACACCAACACCCTCGTCCCGCTCTTCGCCATCGGCGTCTTCATCGGCTTCACCATCTGCCAGGTCGGCATGGTCCGGCACTGGTACGGGGCGCGGCCGCGCGGCTGGCAGCCGAAGGCGGCGCTGGGCGGCTTCGGCGCCCTGCTGACCGGCGTCTCGGCCGTCGTCGTCACCGCCACCAAGTTCACCGAGGGCGCCTGGCTGATCGTCGTCGCGCTGCCGCTGCTCGTTCTCGGCTTCGAGAAGATCCACCGCGCGTACACCGAGATCGGTGAACGCCTGGAGCTCGGCCGGATCCCGCAGGCCCCGCAGCGCTCCTGCTCCGTGGTGGTGGTCCCCGTCTCCGGTCTGTCCCGCCTGACCAGCCAGGCCCTCACCGTCGCTCGCTCACTCGGTGATGAAGTCCTCGCAGTGACCGTCACCCACCCGGCCCCCGAGGACCGCCAGACCGCTGAAGCCCTTCGGCGGGACTGGGAGTTGTGGAAGCCCGGGGTCGAACTGATCGAGCTCTCCTCGGAGACCCGCTCGCTCGGCCGCCCCCTGTCGGCGTACGTGCGGAAGCTCGCGCAGACCCACCCGGATGCCCAGGTGACCGTCCTGATCCCGGAGACCGAACCGGCCCACCTGTGGCAGCGGCTGCTCCAGAACCAGCGCGGCTCCGTCGTCGCCCACGCGGTCCGCCGCGACACCGACGCCGTGATCTGCAGGCTGCGCTTCCGCATCACGGCCGACGCGCGTTGACGCACCTCTGACGACGGCTTGACGCGTCCCGTACGCCGCCGTCAAGAGGGTGCCAATTCCCGTGTCCGCATGGGCACTTCCTGCGGAACGGGCAGTAGTTTCCTGCCTGTTGCGCCGCCGGGGACCTCGAGTACTCACATGACGGCCGAGGGGGTCCATGGAGACAGTCCCCGGCGGCGACACCTCTCTCCCGCGTCCTGGCCACGAGCTGCCAGGACTGCCACGCCTCCGAACCCATCCAGAAGGTCGCTTCATGCCTCCCGCCGCCGCGCAGCACGTTCCTCCGGGTCTCGGGACCCCTCCGCGGACTCCGGTCAACCGACCGTCCAGGAAACGATCCGGCCAGGTGAACATGGTGGACCCCGAGCTCCTCGCCGCCTCTGCACGGGAGGCCGTCGGCAAGCTCCACCCGCGCGAACTGGTGAAGAAGCCGGTGCTGTTCGTCGTCGCCGTCGGATCCGTGCTGACCACGCTCTCGGCGCTCATCCACCCGTCGGTGTTCACCTGGGTGATCAGCGTCTGGCTCTGGCTGACGGTCCTCTTCGCCAACCTTGCCGAGGCCGTTGCCGAGGGCAGAGGCCGAGCCCAGGCCGAATCGCTGCGCAAGGCGCGTACGGACACGGTCGCGGTGCGGCTGAACCACTGGACGTACGGCGCGAACCTGCGCCGCGCGGAGACCGAGGTCGTCACGCCGGCCGAACTCCAGCCGTTCGACTTCGTCCTCGTCGAGGCCGGCGAGCCGATCCCGGCCGACGGTGATGTGGTCGACGGGGCCGCGATGGTGGACGAGTCGGCCGTCACCGGCGAATCGGCCCCCGTGCTGCGGGAGTCGGGCGGCGACCGGTCCGGGGTCACCGCCGGAACGACCGTGCTCTCCGACTCGATCGTCGTACGGGTCACCTCGCGTCCGGGGAACAGCTTCATCGACCGCATGATCGCCCTGGTCGAGGGCGCCACCAGGCGGAAGACCCCGAACGAGATCGGGCTGAACATCCTGCTGGCCGCGCTGACCGTCATCTTCATCCTGGTGGTCGTCGCCATCCAGCCGATGGCCGCCTACGCGCACGCCGCACAATCCACGACCGTCCTGGTTGCCCTCCTCGTCACCCTCATCCCCACCACGATCGGCGCCCTCCTGTCGGCGATCGGCATCGCGGGCATGGACCGGCTCGTCCAGCGCAATGTCATCGCCATGAGCGGACGCGCCGTCGAGGCGGCCGGAGACGTGAACACCCTGCTGCTCGACAAGACCGGCACCATCACCCTCGGCAACCGCGAGGCCGAGGCCTTCATCCCGCTGCCCGGCGTGGACCACATCAAGCTGGCGGACGCCGCCCAGCTGTCCTCGCTCGCGGACGAGACGCCCGAAGGCCGGTCCGTCGTCGCCCTCGCCCAGCAGTACGGACTGCAGCCGGCCGCCGCGGAGGACCTCGGCAATCCGCGGTTCACCGAGTTCAGCGCCCGGACCCGGATGAGCGGCGTCAACCTGAGCTGGCCCAACGGCGCCGGCTGCGCCATCCGCAAGGGCGCGACGGCTCAGGTCTGCGACTGGGTGACGATGCGCGGGGGGACCGTACCGCCGGAAGCAGCGGCGTGGTCGGCCACCGTGTCGGAGTCCGGGGGCACGCCTCTGCTGGTGGCGGTCCACGACTGGGACGGCCCGAGGGTGCTCGGGATCATCCATCTCAAGGACGTGGTCAAGGAGGGCATCCGGGAGCGCTTCGCGGAGCTGCGCAGCATGGGGATCCGTACGGTCATGGTGACCGGAGACAACGAGCTGACGGCCCGCGCCATCGCCGCCGAGGCCGGCGTCGACGAGTACCTGGCGGAAGCCACCCCCGAGGACAAGCTGGCCCTCATCAAGCGGGAGCAGGCGGGCGGCAAGCTCGTCGCAATGACCGGCGACGGCACCAATGACGCCCCGGCCCTCGCGCAGGCGGACGTCGGTGTCGCGATGAACACCGGTACCTCGGCCGCCAAGGAGGCCGGGAACATGGTGGACCTGGACTCCAACCCCACCAAGCTCATCGAGATCGTCGAGATCGGCAAGCAGCTCCTGATCACCCGGGGCGCGCTGACGACCTTCTCCATCGCCAACGACGTCGCGAAGTACTTCGCGATCATCCCGGCCATGTTCACCGCGGCCTACCCGGGACTCGAATCCCTCAACATCATGGGCCTGAGCAGCCCGACCTCGGCCATCACCTCGGCGATCATCTTCAACGCCCTGATCATCGTGGCCCTGATCCCGCTCGCCCTGCGCGGCGTCCGCTACAAGCCGGCCTCCGCGCACGACCTGCTGCGCCGCAACCTCGGCGTCTACGGCCTCGGCGGCCTGATCCTGCCGTTCGTCGGCATCAAGCTCATCGACCTGCTGGTGTCCACCGTCCCCGGCCTCGGCTGAACTTCCTGTCCTCCGAATTGAGCGTGAGTGCCTTCACTACGCCACAGGTGGCCTGTATGCGTTAAGGACGCGTCAGGATTTGTTGCCTCGCGTGCATGAGTGATCAGTCTGCGTACGCTTGCTCAGCCGTCGATGCCGATGGCTGAATCTTTTCCGTACGACAGGAGCTCCCCACGATGGCCACCCCTGCCCGCTCCTCGCGCCTGCGCGCGTGGATGCTGGAAGGCTTGACCGCCCAGACGAGTTCGCCCGCCGCCAAGGAGGCGGCGACCCAGCCCCATGGCCGGCCGTGGTGGCGGGTCATGTGCCTGACGGGTCTCGACTACTTCTCCACCCTCGGCTACCAGCCCGGCATCGCGTTCCTGGCAGCCGGTCTGCTGTCGCCGCTGGCGACCATCGTGCTCGTCCTGCTGACCCTCTTCGGCGCCCTCCCGGTCTACCGGAGGGTGGCCGAGGAGAGCCCGCACGGCGAGGGCTCCATCGCCATGCTGGAGCGGCTGCTCACGTTCTGGAAGGGGAAGCTGTTCGTCCTGACCCTGCTCGGGTTCGCGGCGACCGACTTCCTCATCACCATCACCCTCTCCGCCGCGGACGCGACCGCGCACCTGGTGGAGAACCCGCACCTCACCAGCACCCTGCACGGCCACGAGGTGCTGATCACCCTGATCATGATCGCGCTGCTCGGGGCGGTCTTCCTCAAGGGGTTCAGTGAGGCCATCGGCGTGGCCGTGGTTCTGGTGGCCATCTATCTAGGCCTGAACGTGGTCGTAGTGGCGGTCGGGCTGTGGAACGTGTTCACAGAACCGCAGGTCATCACCGACTGGACGACCGCGCTGACCGCCGAGCACGGCAACGTTTTCATGATGATCGCCATCGCCCTCGTCGTGTTCCCGAAGCTCGCGCTCGGCCTCTCCGGGTTCGAAACGGGCGTGGCGGTCATGCCGCACGTCAAGGGCGACACCGACGACACCGACGCGAAGCCCGCAGGCCGGATCCGCGGTGCGAAGAAGCTGCTGACCACGGCCGCCGTGATCATGAGCATCTTCCTGATCTGCTCCAGCCTCATCACCACCCTGCTGATCCCGGCCGACCAGTTCCAGCCAGGCGGCGAGGCCAACGGCCGCGCGCTGGCGTACCTCGCACACGAGTACCTGGGCTCGGCCTTCGGCACGGTCTACGACATCTCTACGATCCTGATCCTGTGGTTCGCCGGTTCCTCCGCGATGGCGGGTCTGCTGAACCTGATGCCGCGCTACCTGCCCCGGTACGGCATGGCCCCGCACTGGGCCCGCGCCCTGCGTCCGATGGTCATCGTGTTCACCCTCGTCGCGTTCCTGGTGACGTGGATCTTCAATGCCGACGTGGATGCGCAGGGCGGCGCGTACGCCACCGGTGTCCTCGTCCTGATCACTTCGGCGGCGGTCGCCGTGACCATCGCGGCGCGCCGGGCGGGGAGCGCGGCTGGACCATCGGCTTCGGCATCATCTCGGCCGTCTTCATCTACACCACGGCCGTCAACATCGTGGAGCGGCCGGACGGCGTGAAGATCGGCGCCTGCTTCATCGCCGGCATCATGGCGCTCTCCCTCCTCTCCCGCCTCGCCCGGGTCTTCGAGCTGCGCGTCACGCACGTGGAGTTCGACGACATGGCGCAGCGGTTCATCCGTGACACCTCCAACCGCACGATCCGCTTCATCGCCAACGAGCCCGACAACCGGGACCTCGACGAGTACCGGCAGAAGAAGGCGCAGATCCGCGCGGACAACGACATCCCGTCCGAGGACGACGTCATGTTCGTCGAGGTCACCGTCCTGGACGCGTCCGAGTTCGAATCCGGCATGCGGGTACGCGGCGAAGTGCTGCACGACCGCTACCGCGTCCTGACCCTGGAGAGCTCCAGCATCCCCAACGCCCTGGCCGCCCTCCTGCTGCACGTACGCGACGAGACCGGCCAACGCCCCCACATCTACTTCGAGTGGACGGAGGGGAACCCGATGGCCAACTTCCTCCGGTTCTTCCTCTTCGGCCAGGGCGAGGTCGCCCCCGTCACCCGCGAGGTCATCCGCGAGGCCGAACCCGACCGCACCCGCCGCCCCCACATCCACGCCGGCTGACCCATTCGCATCAAGACGCCGAGGGGAATCCCGCTGGACCCTCGCCGTGGCTGGGGTGCAGCGGGATTCTCACCACTGTGACCGCTCGCTCGCGCCCCGAGCGCGGAATCCGCCGTACCGTACTCGCCCTCGGAGCGGCTCCTGAATCACCGCCCCCTTGAGCAGGATCTCGGCCCGCAACATCGTGTCGATCAACGGCACGACCGGAGGTCTCACCCGACTCCTCGAACGGGTGAGGCTGCCGCTTTTCGACACGATCCATGGCGTTTGCACTCGACACTTGGCTTGTCGGGCGGCCTGGTGCGCACGTGGGTGGAGAGTGTCATGGCAAACGGTAGTGTCCTGCTGGCCTTGCGCGAGGACCCTTTGGGCCGGGGCGTCGGCGGTGACCAGCTGCGGCGGATCGGCAAGGAGTTGGAGAACCGCGGGCTGGAGGTGAGGTGGGCGCGGACGGTCGAGGGGGCCTGTGCCGCCCTGCGTACCGAGGCAGGCTTGACGGCCGCGGTCGTCGCCTGGGACCTGCCGTCCGAGACCGGCGAAGACGCCGACGGCGGGGGAGGGGCAGTCCTGCGGCAGATCATCCGCCGGTTCACGGCTCTGCCCGTCTTCGTCGTCATGAGCGAGGAGTCGGACCACGGCTTGGACCGCCTGCCCCTATGGGTGGCCGAGACCGCCGTCGGTTACATCTGGCCCCTGGAGGACACGCCGTCCTTCATCGCCGGCCGTGTCTTCAATGCGGCACGCGCCTATGGCGACTCCATCCTGCCGCCGTTCTTCAAAGCGCTGCGACGGTTCGACGACGCCCACGAATACTCATGGCACACCCCGGCGCACTCCGGCGGGGTGGCGTTCTTGAAGTCGCCCGTCGGCCGAGCGTTCTTCGACTACTACGGTGAGCGGCTCTTCCGCACCGACCTGTCGATCTCGGTGGAGGAACTGGGTTCCCTCTTCGAGCACAGCGGTCCCATCGGGGACGCCGAGCGCAACGCCGCACGCGTCTTCGGCGCGGACCGGAGGTACTTCGTGCTGCATGGTGACTCCACGGCCGACCGCATGGTTGGGCACTACTGCGTCACCGCCGACGAGATCGCCCTGGTGGACCGCAACTGCCACAAGTCGGTGCTGCACGGCCTGGTGATCTCCGGTGCCCGACCGGTCTACCTCGTCCCGACCCGCAACGGATACGGCCTGGCGGGCCCTCTCCCCGCCAGTGAGACCCTGCCCGCGGCGGTGGCCGCCAGGATCGCCGCCCACCCGCTGACGCCAGGGGCGGTCTCCCCCAGGCTGAGTACGCGGTGATCACCAACTCGACCTATGACGGTCTGTGCTACGACACCGTGCAGACCGCGCGTGCCCTGGCCCCGAGTACTCCCCGTCTGCACTTCGACGAAGCTTGGTTCGCCTACGCCCGCTTCCACCCCCTCTACGCCGGCCGCTACGGCATGGCCGTGGGACCGGACACCTTCGCGAGCGAGGAACGTCCCACCGTTTTCGCTACCCAGTCCACGCACAAGCTGCTGGCCGCCTTGTCGCAGAGTGCCATGGTGCACGTGAAGTCCTCACCTCGGGCGCCGGTCGAACACCACCGGTTCAACGAGGCGTTCATGATGCACGGCACTACCTCGGCCCTGTATCCGGTGATCGCCTCGCTGGATGTGGCCGCGGCGATGATGGACGGGCCACAGGGCGAGTGGCTGGTCAACGAGGCGGTCACCGAAGCGATTCGGTTCCGGCAGGCCGTCGTGCGCACCGGACGCCGGATCGCGGACGCCGGCGACCGGTTGCCGTGGTTCTTCGGCGTTTGGCAGCCCGACAGCGTCACCGACCCGGCCGACGGGACCACTGTCCCCTTCGCCGACGCTTCCCCGGCGCTGCTGGCCGCCGACCCCCGCTGCTGGGAGCTCGACCCCGACGCGGACTGGCACGGCTTCCCGGGACTGAGCCGCGGACAGTGCCTGCTGGACCCCATCAAAGTGACGCTGACCTGCCCCGGTGTCAACGCGCGCAGCGAGACGGACACCTGGGGCATCCCCGCCCGCATCCTCACCGCCTACCTCGCAGGCCGTGGCATCGTCGTGGAGAAGACCGACACCTACACCACACTCATCCTGTTCTCCATGGGCATCACCAAGGGCAAATGGGGCACCCTGATGGACGCTCTCATGGACTTCAAAGCCCTCCACGACGCCGACACCCCATTGCGGCAGGTACTGCCCCACCTGGTCGAGCGCCACCCGCAGCGCTACAGCCGCACGACCCTGCGCGGCCTGTGTCAAGAGATGCACGAACACCTCACCCGAGCCGAACTGATCGACGCCCTGGACACCGCCTTCCAGCAACTGCCCGAACCCGTCGTCCCACCCCAGACCTGCTACCAGCAGCTGATCCGGGGCGGCACCGAACGCCTCCCCTCGCCCAAGCCTCGGGCAGGGTGGCCGCAGCCATGGTCACCGTAACTCCGCCCGGGATCCCCGTCCTGATGCCTGGAGAAGCACTCGGCGCCCCCGACGGCCCGGTCCTGCGCTACCTCGGAGCACTGGAGGCATTCGACCGCGCCTTCCCCGGCTTCCACAGCGAAGCACACGGCGTCACCATCGACCCCGACACCGGCGACTACCTCATCGAATGCGTACGCCAGGACACCCAAGCCCCGTAAGCCTCCGCGCCCAGGCGTACGGGAGACCGTGCAGCTCGACAAGGCCCGCGGAGACGTTCGCGGGCCATGGCGTCCATGGCGCTGGCCGGCCTCGAGAACCCGGCCCTCAGGCCTTTTCAGAGAGTGCGCCCGGACCCTGGTTCTGGTCCTCGAGCGGCAGACTCCACCGCACCCTTTACGCGGGCACAGTCCCCGGGTTTCCCTGAGAAGCATGACGGGGTGGGGTGGCGGCACCGGCATTGTGGTAGCGGCGGCGCTGGGGGTGGCGGTGTTCCTCTTCGGGCTGGGCAGCGATTCGTTCGCCTCTCATCTGGCCGGGCTGGCCGCCCTCATCGGGGTCTTCCTGGTCTCCGGCCACGTGGAGCATGCTGTCCTCGAAGAGCGCGGGGTGGAGATCAGCTGCGTCGTACGGGAGGTCGACAGGCGCGACCCCAGGGGCAAGGTCTCGCCGCAGTCGGCGCGATCCCTCGATCCGGGCGGCATGCGGATGTGGGCGCTGATCGCGCTGTGCGCTTCGCTGTTGCTGGGTGTGGGCGCTGCCATCGACGACTGGTAGACCGTGTGCGGGTGACCCATATGATGCGCATCACTCTCCGGGTGCCTCGGGTCGGGCATGCGCGATCATGACCGGAATGGACGCTCGTTTCCTTGGTATCGCCGATCTGACCGAAGCCCCGTCTGTGGCAGTAGTAGTCGACGTCATGCGTGCTTTCACCGTGGCCGCGTGGGCCTTTGCCCAGGGGGCGGAAAAGATCGTTCTTGCTGAGTCGCTGGACGAAGCCCTGGCGCTCAAGGCTCGCCACCCGGATTGGGTGGCGCTCAAAGACGGTCCGCCCGCGCCCGGGTTCGACACCGTCAACTCGCCGGGCCTGCTGCGGTCTTTTGACCTTGGCGGACGCACCGTTGTACAGAAGACCACGGCAGGGACAGTCGGCGCCCTTGCGGTCAAGGAGGCGCCGCTGGTGCTGTGCGCAGGCTTCGTGGTGGCGGAGGCAACGGCTCGGCTCTTGCGGACGCGCAAGAGTGACAGTGTCACGTTCGTGGTCACTGGCGAGGATGGGCAGGCCGATGAAGATCTGGCGTGTGCTCAATACATCGCTCGGAGGGTCACCGAGGCTGGGGCGGATGCTGCCGAGTTCGTCCGCCGCGCTGCCGAGTCGCGCGCGGCCGCCGAACTGGCGGAGGGAGTACGTCAAGGTGTCCATCCTGATGACGTTGCGCTCTGTCTTGAGGTCGACCGGTTTCCCTTTGCCATGGTGGCGACCTTGGAAGGCTCGCTCATGGTCCTGCGTCCACGCCCGATGCCTTTTCTGACTGACGAGGACCAGGTCTGGTGAGGTCTACTGTGCGACATCCCTCGGGGTCCGGGAGACGGGCCGCGCCCGGGTGGCGTCGGCGCCAGTCCGCGTAGACCGGGCTGGCGGCACATGTGTCCAGGTAACCGGCCGCCACCCTGCGCAGGATGTCGTCGCCGTGGGAGGCCAGCGGGCCGTCACGGTGCCAGGCCACGACGTGGCGGTACCAGAGGGGTTTCCCGCGAGGGGTCGTACGGTGACGCCGGGGGTTTCCGAGAACGTGGCCTGGCAGAGGCTGACGGCCAGGCCCGCACGGACCAGTTCGATCAGCTGGCGGCCCTCGGCCTCGTGCGGGGCGGAGGGGCGGCGGCCGGTCAGTGCGCACACGGAGGACCAGTACTCGCGGGTGCGGTCGCCGTCGGGCCGGGGCATCGCCCAGTCGTGATCGGCGAGTTCCGTCAGGGACACGGCCTCCTGGCCGACCAGCGGGTGGGTCGCGGGCAGCAGGGCGAAGACAGGTTCGGTGACCAGCGGGGTGAGGACCACCCCGTCGCGCGGCGCCAGGACCTGCTCGGGGTGGTCGCCAAGGACCGCCGCCTCCAGGCGGCCGGCCGCGAGGTCGTCCAGGAGTGTGACAGGGGAGTAGTGGCACCGTGACGTCACCTCGGCCTCGGGTAGCAACTCCCGTACGGCCAGGATGAGATGGCCGAGCAGAGGCGCGCCGACCGATCCGACGCGGACGCGGTTCGGTGACGCCAAGTGGCGGGCCGCACGGGCGGTGTCGGCGAGGAGCGCGTCGATGCCCGGCAGGACGGCGTGGGCCCGGGCCAGCACCAGCTCACCGAAGGCCGTGGGTGTGGCTCCAGCCCGCTGCCGGTCGAAGAGGGCACCACCCAGCATCGATTCGATGCGGCGCAACTGCGTGCTGAGGCCCGGCTGGGTCATGGACAGCGCGGCGGCGGCCCGGGTGAGGCTGCCGGCCTCGGCGATCGCGCACACCACCCGCAGGTGCCGTACCTCCAGTTCCATGCCGCGCATGTTATGGAGCGGCGACAGCTTTCGGACAGGAGCGGGAACCCGTCAGGCTTATGTGAAATGTCACACACCATTCATGTGGAGGTTGCGAGTCCATGAGACCCATCCATCGGCTGAGAACATCGCGCGGGGTGCTGTTGCCCGCCCTTGCCGCCGCACTGCTGCTCCTCCTGCTGGGATCGCCGCCCGCCAGCGCCGCTGACAGCCCGTCGGCCTGTGCCCTGCGCGGCACCACGGGCTGGACGGACGAGGGGCACGACACGGACTATTCGGTGTTCCAGCGCCCCGTCGGGACGGTCAGGGTCGGCATGATCTTCGTGGACTTCCCGGACGCGCGGGCCACCGAGGCCCCGAGCGAGGACTCGGCGCAGATCACGCCCGGGGCGGACTGGCTGTGGTACGCCTCGTACGGCAGGACCTGGCTCTCGATCGACCAGCAGCAGCGGTGGGTTCGCATGCCTCGCGCCTCCACCGACTACGGCTTCGCGCGCGGCCTGACCCACGAGACGCACGAGGCGTACATCAAGGACGCGGTGGCGGCCGCCGATCCGTACGTGGATTTCTCCGGCTACGACATGGTGTACGTCGTGCCGACGCGCAACGCGGCGGCGATCTCCTTCACACCGACCTATGTGTACGCGCCGGGCACGGCTGGTGTGGTGGCCGACGGCCGCCGGGTCAAGTGGGCGGTGACCTTCGGTCAGGACATGTGGCACTGGGGTGCCAAGCTCGTCGCCCACGAGACCGCGCACACCTTCGGGCTGCCCGACCTGTACGCCTTCGAGGCGGGCAGCGACGCCCACCGCTTCATCGGCGGCTGGGACGTGATGGGCCTGATCGGCGGCCGGGGGTCACAGTTCTTCGCCTGGCACTCCTGGAAGGCCGGCTGGACAGGGGACGGTCAGGTCGTGTGCCGGGCCACGAAGGGCAGCGACACCGTGCACCTCACGGCGGTCGAGTACGGCAGCGGTACCAAGATGGCGGTGATCCGCACCGGCCCCACGACTGCATACGTTGTCGAGTCCAGGCGCGGTGTCCAGGCGGACGCGGGTTCCTGCTCGACCGGCGCCCTGATCTACCGGGTCGACGCCTCCGTGCGGACCGGCTACGGGCCGGTCAGGGTCATGGACGCCAAGCCGTCCGCCGCACCCGCCGGCGGCTGCCGCCCGCTGGACGACGCCCCGTTCTGGGCCGGCGAGTCGTTCACCGATGCGGCGGCCGGGGTCCGGATCGACGTGCTTGCTGCTGACGGCTACGGCGAGACCGTACGCATCACCAAGTCGTAGGAGCGGCATGGGTGCGGCAGTGTCCTCGGCTCCACACGAAGGAGCCGGGGGCGCTGCGCGGGTGGGGTCAGTTGCCGCTCTTCGCCGGGTCCTTGAGCCCGATCGTGGCGTAGTCGAGCTGGCCGCCGAAGGACGTGTGGCCGAAGGCGCCGGCGATGTTGGTGCCGAGCAGCAGCGGCATGCGTTCGACGACGGTGGGCGCCGTCGGAGCCTTGGCGAGGATCTCCCCGTCCAGCTGCCGCCACGCCGTATTGGCCTGCGCGGTGTCGGTCATGTCGGCGATCTCGTCCATCCGCTTCATCGTCGCCTCGTCGTGGAAGAGCGAGTGATTGCCGGAGTTCCCCTTCTCCTTGATGTAGCGGCCGTCGAAGAGGAAGGGCAGGAAGGTGGAGCCGGAGGGATAGTCGGGGCACCAGCCGGTGTAGACGAGGTCGGTGCGGTTCTTGGTGTCGCCGATGGTGTCGTAGAAGGCCGACGGGTCGACGGCGTCGATGGTGACCTTGATCCCTGCCCGGCCCAGGGAGTGCTGTATCGCCTCGGCGACTCCCTTGTCGCCGTTGGAGACGGTGATACGGGTGGTGATCCCGTCCGGATTGCCGGCCTCTTTCAGGAGCTGCTTCGCCCTCTCCACGTCACCGGTGGCCGGGATCCCCAGCGTGTCGGGCTGCTTGCCGCCATAGAGCGAGCCGGGCATGAGTGCGGTGGCGGGGTCGTTGAGGGCCGGGCCGCCGGAGGCGGTCAGCAGCGCCTCGCGGTCCAGGGCGTACTGCACGGCCTGCCGGACCTTGGCGTTGTCGAAAGGGGCCCGGCCGGTGTGCATCTGCACCATCTCGGTGCAGTTGGTGGACTCGGCCAGCAGTCGCGCCCTGACGTCGGCGTTGGTGAGTACCTTGGGGGTGCTCTCCGGGCGCAGTTTGCCCCAGGAGACGGCAGAGGCGTCCACGCCCTCCGAGGCGATGAGCCGATCGTCGACCTGGTTGGCCCTCAGCCCCATCACCACGACCAGCCGGTCCGGGTACGCCTTGCGCACGGTGTCCGTCGCCGGGTCCCAGTGGGGGTTGCGGACCAGGACCAGCCGCTTGTCCCGGTCGTACGACTCGATCTTGTAGGGGCCCGAGGAGAACGGGCGGTTGTCGTACTGGGGGCCCTTGTCCTGGGCCCTGGGCACCGGGGCGAAGGTGGGCAGGACGGTGGCATTGGGGAACTCCGCGAAGGGCTTGCGGAGTTCGAAGACGATCGTGTGGTCGTCGGGGGTCTTGACCGAGTCGAGGTGCTGCCCCTGGGCGGGGCCCCGGTAGCCTTCGGCGCCGGCCAGGTAGCGGGCGGCGTAGTCCGGGCCGCCGGGCAGGTCGGGGGAGAAGGACCGCTCCACGTTGTACTTGACGTCCTGGGCGGTGATCGGGGAGCCGTCCTCGTACGTGAGGCCGTTCTTGAGCTTGAACGTCCAGGTCTTGGCGCCGTTGGAGGAGACACCGAGGTCCTCGGCAAGGTCGGGGACCAGCTCTCCGCCCTTCGCGCCCGGTTCCGCATCGTACGTCACCAGGGTGCGGTAGAGCAGCCGGGTGCCGAAGTCCATGTCTCCGATCACCCAGTTGCGGGCCGGGTCGAGGTGGGTGAAGTCCTGGTTGGACAGGACGGTCAGTGTGCCGCCCTTCTGCGGAGTGCCGCCGACTACGGCCCCCGCGTTGGCGAGTGCGGGGTTCTTCGAGCCTCTGTCCTGCTGGCTGCCGCCGGAGTGGCTGCCGTTGGAACAGCCGGCCATGCCGAGTGCGACGGTCGCCGCCAGAGCGGTGGCGACGGCGTGGAGAGTGCGCTTGTTCATCAGTGGTCACTCCGTGAACGTCGGGCAGCCTCAGGAGGCTGGAATGTGACCGATAACATAGTTATGTGAAATGGCACTCCACAATTGTTGCGCCTCCATAGCGTGGAGTTATGGGTAAGTGAGGGCTCCACGGCCACGGTTGGCCGCGCCAGGCTGTCGCGTGATGTCACACGTCACCGTGCGGCCATGTGGCCGCGAAAGGGACCCATGAACCCTGCGTACGCGACCGTCGATCACGTCTTCACCGTGCCCCTGGACCACGCGGCCCCGAACGGTCCGACCATCCGGATCTTCGCCCGGGAGGTCAGCGATGCGCGCCGAGCAGGTCGGCAACTACCCTGGCTCCTCTATCTGCAGGGCGGACCGGGCGGCAAGTCGCCGAGGCCGTCGGCCGGTTCGCCGGGCTGGCTGCCGCAGGCGCTCAAGACCCACCGGGTCCTCCTCCTCGATCAGCGCGGCACGGGCCGCTCCACCCCCGTCACCGCCCGTACGGCCTCCCGCTTCGCCTCACCGGCCCGGCTGGCCGAGCATCTCGGCCATTTCCGGGCCGACTCGATCGTCGCGGACGCCGAACTGATCCGCCGGCAGCTGTGCGGCGATGAGCCCTGGGAGACCCTCGGCCAGAGCTACGGTGGCTTCGTCACCCTCACCTATCTCTCCCAGGCGCCCGAAGGCCTTCGGGCGTGCTACGTGACCGGCGGCCTGCCCGGCCTCTCGGCTACCGCCGACGACGTCTACGCCCGCACTTACCCCCGAGTACGGGACCGCGTCCTCGACTACTACACCCGCTACCCCGACGACGCTGCCCGGCTGGGCGAGATCGCCCGCCTCCTGGCCGCCACCGATGTGCGCCTGCCCGACGGAGACCGGCTCACCCCCAGCGCCTGCGCACGCTCGGCCTGGCCCTCGGCATGGGCGACGGCTTCGAGCGGATCCACTGGCTTCTCGACGAATCCCTCGACGAGGAAGCGAGGCCTACCGACACGTTCCTGCACCAGGTGATGGCACTGACCGGCTTCACCGACAACCCGCTCTTCGCCGTCATGCAGGAGACCCTGTACGGGCAGGGCGCGGGGCCGACGGGCTGGGCGGCGTCCAGGATCATGGCGGCGTTCCCCGAGTTCGCCGAGGACGCCGACCCCCTCCTGCTCACCGGAGAAATGATCTACCCCTGGATGTTCCGCGAGATCAAGGGCCTGCGCCCCTTCGCCGACGCCGCCGATCTGCTCGCCGAACGCCCGGACTGGCCACCGCTGTACGATCCTCGCCGCCTCGCCGCCAACCGGGTCCCTCTCGCCGCACTCGTCTACCACGACGACATGTACGTGGACGCTGGGCTCTCCCTGTGCGCCGCGCGCGAGGTCGGTGCCACCCGGGTGTGGGTCACCAACGAATGGGAGCACGACGGCGTCACCGCCTCCGGCGGCCGCGTGCTGTCCCGCCTGATGGACCTGGCCGCGGGTCGCGCGTAGGACCCTCGCAGCTCCCACCCACGCTGCCCCGCAGTTCCCGCCCGCGCTGCCTGCATCCCCCAACCTGCCTCCGACGGGAGAGACATGACCACCCTGCTTCACCACCTGCGGCCGCTCGCAGCGGCCGTCGCCCTCATCTCCTGCCTGTCCGCCCCCACCGCGGCCGCCGCCCCCGGCTCGCCGCCCGCCGCCGCCGACTGCGCCCTCCCCGGCCGGACCGGCTGGACGGACGAGGGCCACGACACCGACCTGACCCAGTTCCAGCCCGCCACCGGAACCCGCCGCGTCCTGACGCTGTACGTGGACTTCCCCGACGCCCCGGCCACCGACTCCACCGAGCCGTACGCCGCTCACCTCGCCCCGGCCGCCGACTGGATGGGCCGCGCGAGCTACGGTCGTCTGCGACTGGACAATAGCCCGTTGCACCGCTGGATCCGGATGCCCGCCGACTCCACCTCCTACGGCTTCGCGCGCGGCCTCACCTTTGAGGCCCACGAGAAGTACCTCCGCGACGCGATCACGGCCGCCGATCCCTACGCGGACTTCTCCCGCTACGACATGGTCTACGTCGTCCCCGCCAGGACGGCGACAGCCATCCCCTTCTCACCGACCTACCTGTACGACCCGGCGGCGCCCGGCATCACTGCCGACGGCACCCGCCTCAAATGGGCCGTCACTTTCGGACAGGACATGTGGCGCTGGGGCCACAAGGTCGCCGCCCACGAGACCGCCCATACCTTCGGGTTGCCCGACCTGTACTCGTTCACCGGCGCCACCCACCGGTACGTGGGTGGCTGGGACGTCATGGGCGACATCGCGGGCCACGCCCCGCAGTACCTCGGCTGGCACTCCTGGAAGCTCGGCTGGACCCGCGACGACCAGGTCGCCTGCCTGCCCGTGTCCGGTCGCCGAACGGTACGGCTGACCCCGGTGGAACGTTCCGGCGGAACCAAGATCGCCGTGTTGCGGACCGGCGGGACGACGGCGTACGTGGCGGAATCCCGCCGTGCCCAGGGTAACGACGTGGCCGCCTGCTCCACCGGCGTCCTCATCTACAAGGTCGACTCCGCGGCCCCCACCGGCGAGGGCCCGGTGCGGATCATGAACGCGAACCCGACCACGACCCCGCCCACCGGCTGCGCCCCGCTGGCCCTGGCCGCGTACGCACCCGGACAGAGCTTCACCGACCCCGCGACCGGCGTGCGCATCGACGTCCTCGCGGGCGGACCGACGGGAGATACGGTGCGGCTGAGCAAGGAGTGACTCCGGTCGCCGCAGCCGTGGTTGGGGCTTGCGCGCCACTGCCGCCTCACTGTCCCCAGGGCCGGCCCTGCGTTCCGGCCGTGCCTTGCGCGGGGTTGTGGTGGCAGGCCGGCGCGCGGATAGTGGAGGCGTTCGGGGTCTTCGACGTGAGAGCGACGCGATGCCCCCAAAATGAACCTCTCGATCGGGGGCCACGGATGAAGCGCGTCGGATCCTTGATGACCTCACTGGCCCTGGGTGCCGGGCTGGCGATGGCCGGGGCGAGCCCTGCGGCCGCGGACCCGTACGACTGCCGTACGTGGTACAAGTCCAGTACCACCGCGGCCGGTACGTGCACCAATGGAACCGGCGAGTTCCGCGTGTACACGAAGTGCGACAGGCCCTGGGCGCGGGACTACACCGTCTACGACCCCACGTGGCGCCGGGTCGGTACGACGAGCACCGCCATTTGCCACAGTGGTGGAACGCCGTACGGTGCGGGCATCCAGGTGCACTGATCCCCGGTCTTCATGATCACGTCGGTGGCTGCAACGTCGTGGCCCCTGCCGCCGGTTCGCCGGGTGTGTCGAGGCACCGACCCGCGGCCTCCGCCGTGATCCGCGCTGCGAGCCCGTCCAGCAAGGTCTCCAGGGCGGCCTTGAATACCGTCGCCCCGTCCAGCCGGGCCATGTGGGCCACACTGCGCGCGATGGCAGGGAAGGCGGCGGGGTCGGCCGCAGGGTACTCGCGGGTCCAGGCCTGCTCGTCGCCCGTCCGGGCGGCCCCGTCCAATGACTCGAATGCCGCGTCCATCCCGGCCCAGGCCAAGGCGAAGTCTCCGTAGACCCGGTGCAGGACGGCGGCCAGCGCCGGGGAGCACCCGGCTCGGCCGAAGGCCACCAGGATGTGCTCCACGATCCGCATCTCGGCAGGGCGCCGGGTGGTGCGGTAGGTGGCCAGAACCGCCGCGCCGGGATGGCGAAGGGCGGTCTCCCGCGTGCGCAGCGCAAGGTCGCGCAGCGTGTCGCGCCAGCTCTCCGAGGGTTCGAACCCTGTCAGGGTCTCCTCGAAGAGGCGGTCGGCCAGGGCCAGGTGGAGCTCGTCCTTGTCGCTGACGTAGCGGTACAGGGCGGAGGGGTCGACCCCGAGTCTGGCGGCGAGCCGCCGCACGCTGAGCGCCGCCGCGCCTTCGTCGTCGGTCAGCGCGAGCGCGGCGTCCACGATGATCCGCAGGTCCAGCTCGACCTTGGGGGACGGCCTCTGCCTCGTACTGCCATGGGGTGATCAGACCAGCCTGGACAGCGCTTCCGCAAGCCCTGCCGCCAAGGCGGAAAATCTTTTACCCACACCGTTGACAAAATAGTGAGGCGAGCGGTTGTCTGCGGGGCACCCAGAACCGAGGAGTGCTGCTCATGGACCAGGGAAGACCCGCCACCGGCGAGGCGCCCGTCGCCGCGTTCCGCAAGACCCTCAGCACCCGGCACGGCGTGGTCATCGCGCTGGCCAACATCAGCCCCACCGTGAGCGTCGGCATCGGCCTCGCCTTCCTCGCCGCGCTCGCAGGCACCGCGATGCCCGCAGCCTTCCTGCTCGCGGCCCTGCCGATCCTTGCCGTGTCCGGGGGCTATGCCCGGCTCGCCGCCCGCGACCCCAACTGCGGCACGGCGTACGTCTGGGTGCGCCGAGCGCTCGGTCCCTGGACCGGCTATCTCACCGGGTGGACATCGGTCGCCACCAACATCCTGTTCCTGTCGTACGCGGGCCAGCTCACCGGGCAGTTCACGCTCGGCCTGCTCGCCGAGGCCGGCGTCAGGGCCGTCTCCCGGACGACCCCCTGGCGGTCACCGTCACCGGCCTGCTGTGGAGCGTACTGATCGTGCTGAGCGCGCTGCGGGGGTGAAGGGCGCCACCGCCGTTCAGAGCCTGCTGCTCGGCATCTCCGCGATCGTAGTCACCGCCATCGTGATCACCGCCTTCGCCCGGGGCGACGCGGCCCCCGTCTCCGCCTCGTGGTTCTCGCCGTTCGCCTTCCCCGACACCCTCACGCTGCTCGGAGCGACCGTGATGGCGGCGTACATGTTCTGGGGCTGGGAGAGTGCCTTCTCCGTGGTCGAGGAGTCGACCTCGGTCCGCTCGTCGGGCCGTGCCGGAATCATCGCGATTCTGGTCACCACCGGGTTCTTCCTCTTCTCGGCCACCGGCTTCCTGCACGCGCTGAAGCCGGAGCAGCTCGCGGATCCCTTGTCCGGTGTCACCGAACTGGCCCGCACCTTCTACGGGGCCACCGGCGCGGCCGCAGCCCTCGCCGCGATGCTCTTCGCCACCGTGGCCTGCATGCAGTCGAGCGTCATCGCGGGGGCCCGGCTCACGCTCGCCATGGGCCGCGACGGTGTGCTGGGCACGAGCTGGACCCGATTGCATCCTGCGTGGGGCACGCCGGTCACCTCCACCGTGCGGATCGCGGCCCTCGCCATCGGAGTATCGCTCGCGGGGCTCGCGGTCGGCTCGCTGTCCGAAGTGGTGGTCGCCGTCGTCAACTCGGTCGGCATCCTGGTCTCGCTGATGTACGGGGTCGGCGGTATCGCGTGTGTCGTCACCTTCCGCCACGAACTGCGCGGCCGGATCCGCGACGCGCTCGTCGTGGGCCTGCTGCCGCTGCTCGGCGGCATCGCCCTGCTGCTGCTCGGCGGCCTCGTCGCCTATCAACAGTGGACCTCGGTGGACCACCTGGCCTTCGACCCCGAGAACGGACGCTTCCTCACCGTACTGCCCCTCACCGTCATCGCCCTCGGTATTCCCACCGCCGTGTGGACCCGCTACCGGCGCAGGGCCGCCTACTTCACGCAGCCGCCGGCTCCTCTCGCGCCCGCGCCCGCACCGGCTGCCGCCGGCGGCTGACCACCGCGTCCCGGGCGCGGACGCGCGCCTCACCAGACCTCACCCCCTCTCCCTCACCCCGTCGGCCTCTCCCACCTGTCACCAGCCCCTCACCAACGTGTCACCAACCGGAGCCCGCACATGCGCCATGCAGATCTCGTCCTCCTCAACGGCACCATCTGGACCGCCTCCCCGGTACGCCACCGGATATCGGCGCTGGCCGTCACCGGCGGCCGGATCACCGCCCTCGGCACCGACCGGGAGATCCGCGAGCACATCGGTCCGCGTACCGAGGTAACGGATCTCGGCGGCCGGTTCGTACAGCCCGGGTTCACCGACGCACACGTACATCCGGTGATCGCCGGGATCGGAATGCTCGGCTGCGATCTGAGCCCGGGCCGTACCGCCCTGGAGTACCGCGCCACGATCGCGGCCTACGCCGCCGCCCACCCCGAGGCCCCCTGGATCCAGGGCAGCGGTTGGTCCTTCGACGCCTTCCCCGGCGGTCTGCCGCACCGCGACCAGCTCGACGACATCCTTCCCGACCGGCCCGCCTACTTCCCGGTCCGCGACGGACACTCGGCGTGGGCCAACTCGCGCGCCCTGGCCCTGGCCGGACTGGACCGGCACACACCGGATCCCGCGGATGGCCGCATCGAACGCGACGCCGCGGGCGAACCCACCGGCGTACTGCACGAGGGCGCCATGATGCTCGTCGGGACGCTCGCGCCCGCTCCCTCGGCGGCCGAGGCCCGCGCCGGACTCCTCGCTGCCCAGGAACTGCTGCACTCGCTCGGGATCACCGGCTGGCAGGACGCACTCGTCGGCGCGTACGCGGGCTTCCCCGACCCCCTCGACACATACCTCGCCTGCGACGCCGACGGCTCGCTGACCGCCCGGGTACGCGGAGCGCTCTGGTGGGAACGGGACCAGGACCTCGGCCAGCTCGACTCGCTGCTCGCCCGCCGCGAGAAAGCCGCCCAAGGCCGGCGCTTCACCGCCGGCAGTGTCAAGATCATGCAGGACGGTGTGGTGGAGAACTTCTCCGCCGCCATGCTCGAGCCCTACCTGGACTCCTGCGGCTGCCCGGGCGACAACGCCGGGATCTCCATGGTCGACCCGGCCTTGCTCCGCGAGGCCGTGATCGCCCTCGACGGGCACGGCTTCCAGATCCACTTCCACGCTCTCGGCGACCGGGCGGTCCGCGAGGCGCTGAACTCCCTCGAGGCGGCCGTGGCCGTGCACGGCCACACCGGCCTGCGCCACCACCTGGCCCATCTCCAGGTGGTGCACCCCGACGACATCCCCCGTTTCCGCACACTGCGCGCCGTCGCGAACATGCAGCCGTTGTGGGCCGCGCACGAACCCGCCATGGACGAGCTGACGTTGCCCTTCCTCGGCGAAGAACGGGGGCGGCGCCAATATCCGTTCGGAGCCCTGCACGCGGCTGGTGCGGTGCTCGCGGCGGGCAGCGACTGGTTCGTCTCGAGCCCGGACCCATGGCACGGCATCCACGTCGCCGTCAACCGCCAGGTGTGGGCCGAGGAACTGGGCGAGCCGGATCTGCGCCCCCGTTCCTGCCCGAGCAGCGGCTCGCCCTCACCGACGCCCTCGCCGCGTACACGGCCGGCTCGGCGTGGGTGAACCACCAGGACGAGGCCGGTGTGATCGCCGTCGGCCGCCTCGCCGACCTCGCGGTCCTGGACCGTGACCCCTTCGCCGTCGCCGCTGCCGACCTGCACTCCATCCGCACAGCGGAGACGTACGTGGGCGGTGTACGGGTCTACAGCGCGGTCTGAAGGGGTGTTGCAGAAGTCCGTCTCGGTCAGGCCGGAGTGGGTTTGACCTGCTGCGGGGCGGGACGATCAGCCCGGTGCCGATGAAGGCGCCGTCCGAGCTGAGGCGCCGACCAGGCGGGTGTCAGCGTCGATGATGACCAGCACGTTCGCCGAGAAGCGGTAGTTGGGGGAGGGGGCTCCCACCTGCCGTTCGCGGACCGGGATGAGTGTGCCGTCCACGATCCACAAGTGTTCGGTGTCTGCGTCGGGCCGCGGCACCGGCTCCAGCGCAAGCAACGGCCGCAGCCGCTGGCTGACCCGGCAGACCGTCGCCGAAGGGATCCCGAACGGATGTGCCACTGCCGCAGGTCCCCGGATTGCGCTCCGTCCCCCTGATCGATCCCACGCCGCTGTACGCCTGGTCGCTGCTGTGGCGCTCCGGAAACGGACACCCGGCGCTGAACTGCCTCGAGATCGACGCCGCCCACGCCGCGTGCTTCGGCCGCGCCAACGAGGAGTCGAGGTCGCTACGGCCGCGTCGGCCGCCATCTGCCGGACCAGGCGAGTACAAGGGATGGCAAACCGCCAACCCTCAGCGTTCCGAGACGAGGAGCACCATGTCGCACGCCCGGCCCGCTTTGCGCCGCCCGGAAGCCGGGCTCGCTCTCGCACTGGCGTTCGTGGCTGCCGCCGCGGTCTTCGTCGCCGTCTTCCTGTTCGGCCGGGCGAACACGCCGGACTACACCGCGACACTGTTCGGCCAGGCGAACACCGATGCCGTGCGTCTCAAGGCACAGCTCGCCACCGGCGTCCTGGGGCTGGCCGCTCTCCAGCTGCTGCTGGCGCTGTGGATGTACCGCCGGCTGCCCGGGGTGCGCCGGGTGCCGGGCCCGGTGTCCATCACCCACCGCATCGTCGGTGTGGTCCTATTCGCCCTCACCGTCCCGATCGCGGTGCACTGTGTCCAGGCGTATGGCGTGCAGCTGACCGGCTCGCGTGTGGCAGTGCACTCGATCGCGGGCTGCTTCTTCTACGGGGCGTTCGCCGCCAAGGTCCTGCTGGTGCAGAGCCGTCGCCTGCCGGGCTGGGCCCTGCCACTGGCCGGGGGCGCGCTGGTGGTCGTGGTGGTGGTCCTCTGGTACACGAGTGCGCTGTGGTACTTCAACGGAGACAGCGTGCCGGCGCTGTCGCTCGGACACCCCCACCTGCCACCGGGGTAGATGTGACGATCGGACGAGCGCCGAAGACCGGCGCCTATCGGATGACGGTCCTTGACACACCGTACGTGTCGCCGCCCCATGTGCCCTGTTCGTACCGGTCCGAGCCGTTAGCCTGCGCTCCGCGGATCTGCCCGTCGTCACCCGAGCACCACGGAGAATTCAGATGGACATGCTGTCGAGGCGTGCCCTGCTCGGTGCGGTCGGCGCGGTGGGACTGTCCACGGGAGCGACAGACTTCGCCCCGGCACCCGAACCCGTGGCGGCGGGCGTCACCGTGCCGCCGGCTCCCCGTACCGGCCCCGCCTCGGACCTCGCCACGGCGTACGAGGCACTGCACCGCCTGCTGCCGCGCCACGCTGCCCAGTTCGTCCTCCGCGTCGTGGCAGCCGCCGGGCGCGCCTACCACGCCGACCACTTCCGCGTCAGCGGCCACGACGGCCGTATCGAGGTCAGCGCGACCGGCCCCGCCGTCCTCCTCACCGGCGTGCACTGGTACCTCAAGTACGTCTGCCGCACCCACCTCTCCTGGGCCGGCAGCCGCATCGACCACCTCCCCGACGTCCTGCCCGCTCCGGCCCGCCCGCTCGAACGGTCCGCCACCGTCCCCCACCGCTTCGCCCTCAACGACACCCACGACGGCTACACCGCCCCCTACGCCGACTGGCCGCACTGGGAACGCCTGATCGACGACCTGGCGCTGCACGGATGCAACGAGGTGCTCGTCACCGTTGGCCAGGAAGCCGTCTACCACCGCGTGCTGCTGGACTTCGGCTACTCCGACGCCGAGGCCCGTGCCTGGCTGCCGGTCCCTTCCCACCAGCCGTGGTGGCTGCTGCAGAACCTCAGCGGCTACGGAGGCCCGCCCTCCCGCGAGCTCATCGCCCGACGCGCCGCACTCGGCCGGCGCATCACCGACCGTCTCCGCGCGTACGGCATGCACCCGGTCCTGCCCGGCTGGTTCGGCACCGTCCCGGACGGCTTCACGCAGCGCCACCCCACCGCCCGCGTGATCCCACAGGGCACGTGGTTCGGGATGCGCCGCCCGGACTGGCTCGACCCCCGCACCCCGCCCTTCGCCGATCTGGCTGCCGCCTTCTACCGGCACCAGCGCGAACTCCTCGGCGACGCCGCCCACTTCAAGATGGACCTGCTGCACGAGGGCGGCAGTCCCGGCGACGTGCCCGTCGCCGACGCGGCCCGCGCCGTGGAGCGTGCCCTGCAAAGTGCCCACCCCGGCGCCACCTGGGTGCTGCTCGGCTGGCAGCGCAACCCGGTGTCCGCCCTCCTCGACGCCGTCGACAAGAGCCGCCTGCTCATCGTCGACGGCCTGTCCGATCTGGACACCGTCACCGACCGGGAGCGGGACTGGCGCGGCACCCCGTACGCCTTCGGCACGATCCCCAACTTCGGCGGCCGCACCACCATCGGCGCCAACACCGACCGCTGGACCGCCAAGTTCCCCGCCTGGCGGGACAAGCCCGGCAGCGCGCTCGCCGGCACCGCCTACCTGCCCGAGGCCACCGGTGGCGACCCGGCCGCCTTCGAGCTCTTCAGTGAGCTGGCCTGGCGTACCGAGACCATCGACCGGACGGCGTGGTTCGAGCGGTACTCCGAATTCCGCTACGGCGCCCCGGACCCCGCCGCACGGACCGCGTACGCCGCACTGGCCCCCACCGCCTACCGGCTGACCAGCCGTGACGGCCGCCCGCACGACTCCCTCTTCACCCGCCGCCCCCGCCTGCACGCTTCCTCCGCCACCGCCTTCGCGCCGGCCGGCTTCGACCGGGCCTTCGCCGCCCTGCTCGACGTGGCACCCGCGCTGCGCGACAGCGACACCTACCGCCGCGACCTGACGGACCTGGCCCGCCAAGCCCTCGCCAACCGCTCCCGCACCCTCCACGAGCCGCTGCGCACGGCATGGCTGAGCCGGGACACCGCCACCTTCCGCGCCGTCGGCGCCCTCTGGCTGAAACTCATGCGGCTGAGTGACACCGTGGCCGGCTGCCACCGGTCCTTCCTGCTCGGCCCCTGGCTGGAAGCGGCCAAACGGCAGGCCAGCAGCCCCGCCGAGGCCGCCGGACTCGAACGCGCTGCCCGCGCCCTGATCACCACCTGGGCCGACCGGTCCGCCGCGGGCTCGCTGAACAACTACGCGGCCCGCGACTGGCACGGCCTGATCGCCGGGCTGCACCTGCCGCAGTGGGAGGAGTTCCTGTACGAGCACGCCGAGGCCCTGGCCGGAAACCGCCCCGCGCCGCCCTTCGACTTCTACCCGCGCGAGGAGGCATGGACCCGGGAGCAGGGCCAGCGGCACCCGGTCCGCCCGACGGGCGACGCGTACCGGACAGCCCGCACGGTGTACGAGACCCTGGCCGCCGCCCCCTACCAGGGCTCCACCACCGTCACCCTGGAACCGCTGGCGCTGGCCCCGGGCGGCACCGCCACCCTGACCGCCACCTTCCGCAACCGCAACGGCCTGCGCGCCACCGGCCCCGTCGACCTCGTTCTCACGGGCCTGGCCGCCACCCCGCTCGGTTCCACCTCGACGCCCTCCGTCCCTCCGGGCGGCAGCATTTCGGTCTCCTGGCACGTCGCCGCCCCGTCGGCCCCTCTCCAGCCGCTGCCGTACACCCTGCGGACCCGGTACGGCCCGGCCGGCCGGCCCCCGGTCACCGTCACCCAGCACGGCATCGTGCCCGTGGCCGCCGGCGCGGGCCTGGCCGGACTGAAGGCAGGCCGGTGAACCGGGAGGCCGGAACCGAATCCCCGGCGCGGCTGTCGGTGACCCGTAGCGTGCGAATCGACATATACCGTCAGTCACCATGGCCGGGGCGACATTGCTGGAGGCGTCATGAGTGAGCGGCCGGTCCTTCTGCCCTACGCCGCCCAGGCGGCTGAGCACCCGCCGACAGCGGCCGCCTTCGGAGATCGGCCTACACCATCACGGACACCGTGCCCCGGATTCCGAACAGCGACTTCCCGTAGATCTCGGCGGCCGCGCGGTAGGCGTGGATCCGCAGGCACGCCCGGCCTCGCGGCTCGGCGGAGCGAGTCGCTGACCGCCTCCAGGGCGAACTTCGCCCCGGCGTACGCGCGGTACGTGGCCATGGCGAACTTGCGCTTGCTACTTCGACGACCTCGGCAGGGAGCGCCGGTTCCTCGCGGATGCGGCGCCCAAGCGTTCGACTTCGCCAGTCTGGTGACATCAGGGACGATCCCCTCATGGATCTTCCAGGAATCTCTTCCGCTGCCGCGGTGGGTGTCGCGCTGCTTGCGATACCCGTGAACGTGCTCGTGGTGCGCTGGCAGGTGCGCGCGGCAATGAAGGCAGCGGATTCAACGCTCAGAGCCGGCCTCGCGCAGGCTGATGGTGCTTACCGGTCGGCTCTCGAGCAGAGCCGGTCCGCTCACGAGCAGTGGAGGAGGGGCATCCGAGAGGACACGTGGTCCGCGTATCTCCTGGCGACGACGCGGTACGGGGATGCAGCAGCCAGCCTGTACGAGGCGACCGATGACCAGGTCACTGCTGGCGAGGAGAAACTGGATGCCGCTGCCGAGGTCTTCCAGGAGACGTTCCTTCGGGTCGAGCTCGGGGGCCCCAGGCCGATTATTGAACTGGCCAACAGCCTCAGCGAGGAGCTGAGGACGCTCGTCGACCTTCGAACGTCCCTTGCGCCGCGGAATCGCGCCTGGCAGGCCTTTCTGGGGCTGCTCTTGGAGGGGGCAACTGGAGAGGAGCCCAGCGCCGCGCGGATTCAGGAGGCCTTCGATGCCATGGAGGCACTCCGGTGGCAGGTGCGCCAACCCCAGGAGTGGACGCGCGTGACCCCGCCCGGCGCGGAGATCACGATGCTTGTCGACGCGAACGGCGATGCGTTGACACAAGCCGTCCATCGCGTCGAAGAGGCATTGCGATCCACCCCAGGCCTCACGGACGAACACCGCCGAGAACTCCTGGCCATGGCAGAGGAGGACAACGCGCTTCTCACGGACAGCTACTTCGGCGAGTGGACCGAGCGCGTCGCCACCGCACGTGCGGCCTTCCTTGCCAAGGCTCGTGAGTACCTCGGGGATGACCACTGATCTGTGGATCCGCTTCGCTCTGATGGGCCGCTGACCAACTCCCCTTGAGGCTGGAGAAGTGGCCGGCGGAGGTGGGCACGCCGGGGACGTCCAGGCTCTCTGCGGGATCGGGCTCGCGATGTGCCCCGCGTCGCTATCGTTGTTCCCCGGTCGATGGTGATGTGGGCCCTGGGGGATGGTCTGATGGGCGTATTGCTGTACTACCCGACGGTGAATCCACCGACGGAGATCGTCCACCAAGCCCTGCTGTATTGGGATGGTCTCGCCTCGGTGGTGCCGCGGGATCCGCGGGTGTATCAAACCGTGGCGAGCGAGGAGCTGCGGCGGCTGGAGGGGCAGGGTCTGTACCGACCTCTGGCCTTCGCGGAGGGCTCCCTGGACATGCTGGAGCGGCCTGCTGACAGTTGGAGTCCTTCCTGGCTCAGGGGCGAGACGTCGTCCTTCCTGGCACAGGAGTTGCGGCGCATCGCGGCGAGCCCAAATCCACCGCGGCCCACGTCGCCGCCCGAAGCGGTTCTCTACACCACGAAGGCCAGCAGCTGGCTCCAAGACCTGCTGGTTGAGCTCGGACTCGTGAGTGACGACGAACGACTGACGATCTCGTTCGCCGTGTCGAAGGAGAGGTTCAGACGCTGGTCATCGGAGTGATGGCCCGCGAGCTCGCCGTCAATCCCGACATCGCGCTGTTCCCCTATACGGACAGCGAAGACGCGTTCCGTAGAAGTCACCGCCCCACCTCCGCCACTGGCCACCTGGCTTGGGAGATGGAGCTCGGCCGGTTGCTCCCCGTGCCCGCGCCGGGCACGCCAACGACTGACGTCCTTGTCTTCCGGGAAAGGTACGCGGACGAACGGATCCGGCTCATGCGCGCTCTGCACCGGATGCTCGGCGATCTACGCCGCGACTACGAGCACCCCGCGGACGTCTTCGCGCAGCTACGCGTGGAACTCTCTCAGGCAGTCGAGGACTACCGCAGCGCGCGCCGTGGAAGCCGCATGGCCTGGGTGCACCGTTCGGTCACGGTCTCGATCGCCATCGCTGCCGCGGCGGGCGGTGCGCTGCTGATGCCGAACGTCGGATGGCTCCTCGGCGCGGTCAGCGGCTATGCCCTGAACGTGGCCACTCGCGAGATCCGCCCGCTCGCCCAGACCCGGGACGAGCACGATTACAGCTATCTGTATCGGGTCGAAAGCGGCTTGTCATGAAGGACCGACGGAGGTTGGCACGATGAGCCTGGCGAGCAGGATTCCGCGCAGGGCCCGGCTGGAGCCCGGGAGGCCCTGGTTGGTCCACGTCCTGCTGGAAGGCCGACAGGGGTGGGGGGATCGCATCCCGATCGACCGCGAGAACAGCACCCGCCTCGGGGAAGGAGAAGGGCCGCCGCTCCCCGCACCCACGTGGGGCGACATCGATCGCTGCCTCGCGGAGAAGGACTGGGCGCGCACGGAAGTCGTACCTGCCGCTACCCCCGAAGGGGGCATGGAGTTCAACGTAGGATGGTTCACTCCGAATGCGGGCCCGAACAGGCGAGACGTATGGGCCGCCGCTGAACGACGGCGGCCGGATGCTGTCGCGGTGTCGTTGCCACCGGCCGAAGTGGGCGACATACGGCGAGCTCTGGAAGCCTTGGCGGGTGGCGCAGGCTATTCCGGAGATGCTGAGCGCGCCGCTGCGGTGATCGCGCGTATGGACGAGGCCGAGGCGGTCACCGTACTGCTCCCTGCCGACGACAAGGTGCTTCAGTCTCTCCTGGGTCAGCCTGCTCGCTGTGGGGTACACGTCAGCGAGGACTCGGTGCAGGCCTTGGACAACCTCCGGCGTCACCTCGCTCTGGCACGCCCCGTCACCGGAACCTGGTTCCGCGTCCGTGACACTCTCCAGGACGCTTTGCGTGAGACCCTGTCCCGTCCCGGCGCGGAGGGGCTTGCTGCACGCGACGAACTGATTGACGTTGTCAGCAGATTCGTCGATACGTATCGGACTGCTACGGCGGCGGACGACGTGGAACAGTGTCGGCTGCAAGCAGAACGGCCGCAGCCAGATGACCAGACTCCGCCACTCGGCCCGGCCCCACTCTAGGCACATGCAGACCACCGACGCCCTGGCCGGTGGATGCCGGCGCGTGGGGGTTCGAGGCCGTAGGTTCGGGCGTAGCCGTTCTCGGTGCCGACGAGGAGGTCGATGACCTCGAAGTAGCGGTCCCAGAACGGGGTTTCGCGCAGTGCGTCTGTCCGGGGTGCGAGCGATGCCGGCGTCGAGGCCCTCGTTCTTGGCCCGCTTCATGTCTACGAGGCCCTGGACGAATGCCTCGTTGAGGCCGTGGCCGACGAGGGTGGTGTACAGCTCGCCGAGCGGCTGGCGTTCGTAGCGGACGGGGCGGCCCAGCTGTTCGGTCATGATGCGGGCCAGGTCGTTGGGGGACAGGTCCTGCGGCCCGAGGACCGGGACGCTGTCGGTGCCGGTCCACGAGCGGTCCAGCAGCAGGCCGGCGGCGGCGGCCGCGATGTCGGCGACAGCGACGAAGGGGGCCTTGCGGTCGGCGTCGACGGAGTCGGTGAAGACGCCCTTCTCGCGGATCGAGTCGGACTCCTCCAGGAGGTTCTCGAAGAAGGACGGGTTGGCCAGGGCCCGGTAGGCGACGCCGGTGTCGGCGATGAGGTCGTCCATGGCGAGGGAGGCGGTGACGAGGCCGGCCCGGTCGGCGAGCGGGGTGCCGCGGCCGAGCGCGGAGACTCCGACGACATGGCCGACGTCGTGGGAGGCGAGCGCCTTGACGGCGGGACGGGTGAAACCGCTGTAGGCGTCCTGCGGGGTCAGGGAGGCGTCCGGGGGGACGAGCCAGAAGACGGCGTCCGCACCCTCGAAGGCCCGGTCGAGGACCTCGGCCTCTGCGTGCGATCCGGTGACCACCTCGACGCGTCCGCGCACCGCGACCGGAAGTCGGGCGGGATCGCGCACGATCACGCGCAGTTCCTCGCCCGCGACCGGGGCGGACTCCAGGACCCCCGCCTGGTCCGGGCCGGACAGACCATGGTTCCCACCCCACGCGCCGAGGCCCTGCGCGAGGAAGCCGCCACAGTCGTACGCAGTCTCGGAGCGCTGCTCAGCCCTGGCGCGAGCGTCGACCCCGCCAGCCTCCGCAGCACCTTCACCCTCCAAGCCGCCGACCTGGTCGGCGCGGCACTGGCCCCCGGACTGCTGCACCCGGCCCAGCGGGAGGCGCCGGGGGTCGCGTTCCGGATCGGGGCCGAAGAACTGGAAGCCGGACCCGCCCTGCGCGATGGCCGGATCGACCTGGAGATCGGATCCATCGACCACGTGGACCCCGAAACCCGGGTCGAAGAACTGCTCAGCCTCCGCATGGTGGCGGCCGTCCGGCCCGGCCATCCGCTCACCGAAGGGCCGCTGACCCCAGCCCGGCTTGGCTGCCGCCCAACACGTCGCGGTCGGCCGCCGAGGCCGGTTCACCGGTCCCCTCGACACCGCCCTGGCCGAGCAGAACCTCCACCGGCGGGTCAGCGTCGTCCCCCCGGCCATCTGGCCGCGATGACCCTCGCCAGCCGCAGCAACATCGTCTGCCTCGTACCCGCCGCACTTCCCGGCGCTGCCCCGTAGCCCCTCACCCACCACGCCAGCGCCCTCGGACTGCACCTCCTCGACATTCCCCTGGCACTGCCACCACTGACCATCGGCATGGCCTGGCACCCCCGACACACAGCCGACGGAGCCCACCACTGGCTCCGCAACGCCGTCCGCCGGACTCTCTGTACACCGACAGCAGCTTCTGAGATCACCAACGTCGGAGCTCGGAAGGCAAGCTGAGTCATCGTCCGACTCCTACCGACCCGCCCCAGCGGCGTGGGCAGCGTTCCTCGCCGACGTCGCAGTTACCCGTTCGCAGTCATGCGCGTGCCGTACCGCAGCAGTCCAGTTGCCTGCGCCAACCTGGTGCCATGGTGATGTGGATCCGCACGTACGACGAGGCCTTGGACCTGTGGCAGTACTTCGAGGGCGACGAGGAGGGGTGGGTTCTCCGGCAAGTGGACGTGCGAGGCGATGACGGCACCCCCGTGACCGCCGCCTCCCTGGAGGAGGTTCTCCGGTATCAGGAGCGCGCGGACACCGCGACTCTGGGCCGTTACGAACAGCGGTACGGCCTCGTTGCCGAAGGCAGGCTCATGGGATGGGACGAGGCGCTGCGGTCCGGCGCGATCTCGGCCGAGGAGTTCGAGAAGGTATGGCTGGACGCCCGGCGGACCCTGGGTGCCACCGCACCGCCCCCGGGCACAGACGACTGACGTCCGCCCCGCGCTGCCGCAGTCAACGCAGGTGGGCTCCGCAGCACTTCTGTTGTCGCGAACTCACGAGGGGCGCGGAGGTCAGCGGGTGGGCTGGACGAACTCGGGCTGGTCGAGGAGGCGCAGCCAGCTTCCGTCAGGCTGGCGCCGGACGACCTGGGCCCGGGCGCCGGCCCCGTCCTTCGGCGGGGTCGAGGTGAGGGCGATGTCGCCGCTGATCAGCGTCGGCAGCGGTTGTTCCGGCTCGAAGCGGGGACGGTTGGCCAGCACCTTTTCCCACAGCGCGCGGATCGCCTCCCGGCCCACCGTCTGGCCGCCGGGCGGATAGGCCATCACCGCATCCTCTTCATAGAGTGCGGCGACCCCGGCCGCATCACCGGCGTTGGATCGTTCGACGAACAAGCGGGTGATGTCCTCGAGCCGCATGGCCAGAACCCCTTTCAAGGTCCGCTCGACGTGTTATGCCGGACGCGACCGGGCCGCGTACCTCGCGGCCCGGGCCGAGGAACTGACGCAACACCCGAGGGTGGCGGCTGTCGGTGACGTCCACGATTCGTGCAGCGGCCGAGTGATCGATAAGGTGCCAGATCACGACCGCACCCCCGTTCGATCAACGGGCCGGTCAGAGCTCTGCCGCAGCTGATGGCACCTCCACGGCTGTTCTGCTGATCTCTGCCTGCCCGGGCCCTGGGCCAGGGGGCGGTCCTCACGGCGGGGCAGTCGGGCCCCGGCCGACGGGTCAGGAGGAACGAGTGGCACAGATCATCGCCGAGGTCTCACGGACGTTCAACGAGTTTCTGCTCTTGCCGAACCGGACTCGGACCGACTGCTCGGCTGCGACGGTCGACTTGCGCACGCCCCTGGTGCGGCACATCGCGGGCGAGGCGTCGGCGATCGAGCTGCAGTCCCCGTTCACGTCCGCGATCATGCAGGCCGTCAGCACACCCGATCTCGCGATCGCGCTCGCGCGAAACGGCGGTTTCAGCTTCCTGCACCACAATCAGCCGATCCAGGACCAGGCTGCAGCGGTCCGCCATGTGAAGAACTTCAAGGCCGGGTTCGTCACCAGCGATACCAACGTCCGCCCCGACGACAGCCTGAGCCTCCTGGTCGATGTCATGCGCCGCACCGGTCACAGCACCGCCGCGGTCACCCACGACGGGACCGCCACCGGCCGGCTGCTCGGTCTGGTGACCTCCCGGGACTTCCATCCCCAGCGACATGATCTGGACGGACCGGTCAGTGGCCGGATGACCACTATCGCCGACCTGGCCCATGCCGGGCCCGACATCACGCTTTCCGAAGCCAACGCGCGGCTGTGGGACGAACGGCTGGACTGCCTCCCGGTGCTGGATACCGAGGGGCACCTGCAGCATCTGGTGTTCCGTTCCGACTACGCGGACAACAAGCGCTTCCCGAACCAGCTCGTGGACGTTGCCAAGCGTCTGCGTGTGGGCGCAGGTATCAACACCCACGACTATCAGGAGCGCGTCCCGGCCCTGCTGGAGGCAGGCGCGGACGCGCTGTGCTTCGACTCGTCCGACGGCTTCAGCGACTGGCAGGCGCAGGCTCTGTCCTGGGTGAAGAAGCACTATCCGGAGATCCCGGTCGGCGGTGGCAACGTGGTCGACGGCGAGGCGTTCACCTTCCTCGCCGAGGCGGGAGCGGACTTCGTCAAAGTCGGGGTGGGCGGCGGCTCCATCTGCATCACCCGGGACCAGAAGGGCATCGGGCGCGGGCAGGCCAGCGCTGTGCTGGACGTCGCGGCGGCCCGGGACGCCTTCCGGGAACGCACCGGCGAGTACGTGCCGATCTGCTCCGACGGCGGGCTGGTACACGACTACCACGTGGCCCTGGCGCTGGCGATGGGGGCCGACTTCGTCATGATGGGGCGTTACTTCGCACGCTTCGATCAGGCGGCCGGCGCGAAGCTGCCCACCCGTGACGGCTTTGTGAAGGAGTACTGGGGTGAGGGCTCGAACCGGGCACGCAACTGGCAGCGCTACGGCCAGGGAGGCCAGGGGCTGATCTTCGAGGAAGGCGTGGACGGCTACGTCCCCTACGCGGGCGACCTCAATGAAGGGCTCGCCCTGACCATCGCCAAGCTCAAGACCACGATGGTCTCCTGTGGTTCCACCACCCTGCCGGAGTTCCGGTCCACGGCCCGGCTGACCCTCGTTTCAGACCAGAGCTTCCAGGAGAGCCACGCCAACGTCAGCCTGAGGGACACCCCGGCGACGCTCTCCTGACACAGCGGCGGACAGCCGTGACCAGCAGTTCTTCCCGGGGGCTGGGCCGGGCAGCAGCGCTGGGTGACTTGGCCGGGCCACCGCGCTGCACGACCCCGAGGTCGGGTTCATGACTGCGTGTGACCCCACCCTGATCCACCACCCGATTGGTCTTGGAAGACAGACCCCAGGGGGTTCTCGCCCTCGGTCCGCCAGACGCCCAGCCTCTGGCGGACCAGGGCCCAGCCCTCCTCTCCCGGCGGAACTCCCAGTCGTACGGCCCGCCCATGGCGTAGGGGGAGGCGGCCGTCCCGGGCGCGGGATCGGTGGCAACTCGTCGTCTACCAGGCCGAACCCGCCACCCCAGCGCCCAGCCCTCGCCCTCCTCGGCACCCTCCACGCCACCGCGCAATGGCGTTGAAGTCTTCACTTCGCCGGTCTCATCGACCACCAGCACCGCCCGGTCATCGTGCAGGTGCTGCATGCCGTCCGGAGCGGTTTCTTCAAGCGCAGTTCGGCACCGCTTCGTCCACGAACGGAGTGCCCTTCACCGGCCCGGAGGTCTGACCATTGTTGTAGAAGGGGTCGGCCGAGGCGTAGTAGAGGTCGCTCCACGGGGGCGAACCGATGCGGTACCACCAGCTGTTGCCGTTCGCGACGGGGAAACCGCGCACCTTGCAGGTGATGAGGACCGAAGCCCCCGGGTCGATCCGTGGACCCTCCCGCCCACCCGCGTTGCGGTAGTCCGTCCAGGTGTGGGTGAGGCCGGCGACCGTTTCGGTCCGGCCTGCGGGAGCGGGCGGTGGAGGGTTCGGAGAGACGGGCGGTGGGGTCGGGCCGTCGCCGGTGTGGGACGGTCCCGGGGGCGGCGCGCTGGTCGTGGCGGGCGCGGTGGGCCTGGGCGGATCGGCCGGGCGGCGGGCCAACAGGGAGAAACCCGCGCCCAGTCCGCCCGCGTCCGACACGACCACCTGGTCCACGAACAGATCGGCGAACTGCCACTCGATGCCGTAGATGGTCCACCACCTTCCCACCACGGAGGCCTTCTTCAGGCCGTCCAGACGTGCCGAGAGCTGGTCCACCGTCGCGCGGTCCAGTTTTCCTGCGGCGACCTCGCGCAGGTAGGAGTCCTTGAGGCAGTCGCCGGCCGAGACGATGGTGTCGCGTAGCGACGCCGCCGACAGGTCGGGCGAGTAACTGGCCAACATCACGGTGCAGTTGCCCACCTCAGGCAGCTTCTTCCCCACCAGGAAGTCGGCTCCCTGCGTGGCGAAGTCCACGAAGAGGCTGCCCGCGGTCGGACCGATCCTGAAGCGGGACACCTGCGCGGCCGGAGTCCGAGGGATGCCGACCGAGGCCCGCCCGAGCGGCGGAAGGTACAACCGCCCCGGTCCCGCCAGGGCGTCGCCGAGCGCGTTCGCCCCGATCTCCTGGGCGCTCCCGCCCCCTCGTGCCACCGCCACTTCACCGGCGCCCCGAACTCCAGCACCATGCCGTACGGCCTGTTGTTGACCAGCTGTACGTCCAGGACATCGTCCTCCGCCTGGGCGCAGCCGCGTACGGCGACCGCTGCGTCCGCCGTGACCCCGTTGAGCGCGGCCACCCAGTCGGGCGCGCCCCCGGAACAGGCAGGTTGCCCGGCGCGGCGCTTCAGGGCCTGGCCCACGTTCTGGTTCACCCGGGCCCCGATGTCGACCCAGTTCCAGGAGAAGGGGTTCCACCAGGAGAAGTGCGGGATCTGGGCGATGATCATGCGTCGGGCGGCGTCGTACGTGGAGGCGTACGGCATCCACGCGCCGCTCTTCTCCTCGAAGGTGGACACCCCGTACGACCGCGACGTCTCCGTGCCCGCGTCAGCGGGTGGTGCGGGCACCGGGAACTCCAGGGTGAGCAGCCCATGGATGGCGTCGGCCGGCTCGGCGGTCAGTTCCACCGGCGCCGAGGTGGGCGTCAGTTCGTTCCAGGCGCCATCCGGCCGGTGACGGTACGTGGCCCGGATCGTCGCGCCGTCCGTCATGGCCCCGGGCGGGACGATCAGGTGCGCGCCCCCGCCCAGGTCGACGGTGGTGGTCGTGGCGGCCACGACCTTGACGGGTACCGGATCGCCGGGCGCGGCCGGGATCCGGGGGCCGGAATCGCGGCTGTCGGAGCCCGAGTCGCAGCCGATCAGGGCGCTGCCGCCGAGCAGGGCGACCGCGACGAGGAGGGCGCAGGTGGGGCGTCGAGCACGTCGGGGGTACGGGGAGCGTGAGCGGAGCCGGAGGCGCGGTGAGGAGGCTGGACGAGAAGGGCGTAAACGGATGCGCATGACGGGTACCCCTGTGGCGCGGACCGGCTGGAGGGTGGCCTGAAGCCACTAGGCAATCGTCAATGAGCCCTGTCGGCAAGCGATTTGACGGATGCTTTCCTCGTTGGTGTCGCTCTGCGGGGGGCGGGTTGAGCGCCTTCCTTCCTGTTCGGAGCAGGCGCCTGCGCGGGATGACTGCTCTTGCTGCGAAAGCTCCGGCGGAAGTGTGCAACTCCCTCATCACGCAGACTGGTGCGCCGCCCGGGCAGGTGGCCCGGAGCGTCACCTCAGGCCCGCAGGATCATGTTGACCTCGGCGGCCGTCGTGGGCCCGAAGGCATCGGGGCAGGCCACGCCCAGGCGCTCGGCCACGTCCCGTGCGTGCAGGTCCACGGCGCTCTCGGCCAGCGTGGCCAGCGTTTCGACTGCCTCGCGTGCCCGCCGCCCGGCTATCGGGATCAGCACCGCGGCCAGCGGCGCCGCGGGCCACCAGCCGGTGCCCGCTGCGATCGCCGCGTACCCCCAGGCCCAGGCGGCCAGCCGGGCCGCCGCCGCGTAGTTGTCCCGTACCGTCTGGATGTCACCACGCAGCTCACCGCTCGCCAGCGTCCACACGTGCGGCCAGACTTCGGCGAGGTCCAGGCCGTAGCGGCGGCGCACGCGGTCCGCCGCGTCCGCCATCCGCTGGGCCGGCCAGGTCGGCTGTGCAGGCCTTGTACCGGCGATCCGGTCCCGCCGGGCCTGTCGCCGCTCGACGGCGGGGAAGCGCCGTACCGTGGTTCCGCTCAGCAGCCGGTCCCGGGCCAGCACCAGGCCGGCCTCGGCCACGGCACGCGTGAGGGCGGCGTCGGCACGGTCCCACCGCCAGGCCCGCCACCGGGTCAGGGCCGCGACGTACCACCAGGGGCGCTCAGGAAGCCAGCAACGCTCCACGAACCGGCCTGCCGAGGCCGCGAGCAGCCCGGCGACGGCCGCACCGAGCAGGACCAGCGCCCCGATCACGATCAGACCCGCGAGCTCCTGGTTCGCCTTGTCCGTGGTGACGGTCCGCACGTACGCCCGCAGGTGCGCGAGGTCGAGGGAGTGGCCGAAGCGCTGGTGGTGCGCCAGGATCAGACAGGCGACGAACAGCAGCCCCGGTCCCAGCAGGACCGCCGCCCAGCGTTCGGCCGCTCTCTTCGACAGCTCCTGAAGCAGCGTGGTCATGGTCGGCCGGGCCCGGACCCGTCGAGTGGTACGGCCTCCAACGGCTGGTCCGCCAGAGCACACCGGCCTTGGTCGGCTTCGCCGCGCGTACACCGGGACAGCGGGCAGACATGCGCCGACGGCGTCCTTCGGGCGCCCTGTACACCGGGCAGCGCGCTGAAGGCACGGTCGGGGCGGGTCAATCCATGCACGCCCTGCGCTGCGAGCGCCTGCTCGATCGCATCGAGCACCTGTCGCATCCGCGTAGGCGCGTAGTCGGCGGACGTAGCCAGGGCGACGGCCTCGTCGAGCAGGTTCTCGGCGCCCTCCTCTTCCAGCAGGGCCACCAGCTGTCCGCCGCGGCCGTGTTCGCGGCACAGTCGTTCCACTCGCTCGGCGAGCTCGACCAAGGCCTCTTGGGTGAGTGCGGGACTCGCGGGATTCGCCACAACTTCAGTCTAACGGCGGTAATTTGAGTTGTTGTTCGCTTTGTGGATCGGGGGCGGGGCGTGCGCGCACAGTTGCTGGAGAGCCTCGGGGCGAGGATCAGGGCCGTGGAGCGCGGGGCCGACGGCGGGAACGTGCTGTCCCGCGAAGCGCTGAGCGAGGCGGTTGGTCTGCTGTCCCACCGCAGCCCGCGGGGCCTCGACCTGGAGGCCCTCGTGACGGCCGGGCTGCTGTTCTTCCACCGCGCGATGCGGCAGCGGCCCGAGCGGCGCCTGGTGGAGATGGCCGCCGCCGCGCAGCTGCTCGGCCCGGTCTACGCCCATGCCCCCCACCTGGTCCCCGGCCGCATCCGGACGTTCTACGCCGGCGGCAACGACCCGTGGGCGCACTTCTCGGCGGACACCGGCTTCACCACGGACCCGTACGTGTGGTGGGAGCTGCACCAGGATCCCACCGCCCGCTACCTCGACTCGGACGACCAGGCCGACCTCTCGCTGGCCATGGCGCTGTTGCGGCTGGCCCGCCTGTCCGCTGCGCCGTCCCATCCGCATCTGCCGCAGGTGCTGACCAGCCTGGCGAGCCTGCTGAGCCTGTACCGGGCCGCCACCGGCGACCTCGCGGTGTGTCGCGAGGCCGTCGAGGTGGGGCAGGCCGTGCTGCGCGAGCCGCCGCCCGGCGACCCCGCGCGCGTGCTCACCCTCACCAACACCGGCCTGGCCGCCGTGGAGCTGGCCCGGCGGCTGGAGGACCGCTCGGCCGCCGATCTGGCGGTCCGGTTCCTCCGGGAGGCGCTTGCCCTGAGCGACGACGAGAACGGCGGCGACAGCGTCAACCTCGGAGGCGCACTGGCGACCCTCGCCGGACTCGTGGACAACGACGAGCCCTTGTTCGAGGCGATGAAACTGTTCCACGCGGCGGCCGAGCGAGCCGGGAAGATCGCGGTGAACAACCTCAATTCGGCACTGGGGATGCTGCTGCGCCGGCCCGATCCGCCGTACGAGCGGCTGGCCGCGTTCTGCGCGGCGGCACTGGACCACCCCGGCCCCGACCGGTCCGCCGACGTACCGCTGCTGCGCGTGCTGAGCGTCGTCCGGCAGCAGCACGGCGAGGAGCGTGCCGACCTGGCCGCAATGCGCGAGTCCGTCGCCCTGTGCCGCCGCGTGCTGGTCGTCTCCGACGACCCGGAGGCCCGGGGAGGCCGCCAACAACGCCTCCAGTGCCCTGCGGCTGATCGCCCAGCGCACCCAGGACGTCCCCGCGGCCCGTGAGGCGATCGCGCTGGCCCGCGCCGCACTCGGTCATGTGGCGCACGCCGAGCGGCTGGATGAGACCCTCGCCCGCGCCAACCTGGCCACGGCCCACAACGTGCTCTTCGAACTCACCGGTGACCTGGAGGCCCAGCGGGAGGCGGTGTACGCGAGCAGGCACGCGGTCGAGGCCTTCGCCCCGGAGGAGCACGCCGAGCACGCCAAACTCATCGCCGCCCAGGCCATGATCCTGCATCGCTACGCCAGCCGGACGGGTGATACCGGGCTGCTGCGCGAGGCACTGAACGCCCAGCGCCGCGTTGCCGCGCTACCGGACGCCCAGGCTCGCCGGGTGAAAATGCTGTGCGGTCTGATCTCCATGCTCACTGATGCGTGGGTGCTGATTCCCAAAGAGCCGCTCAGCACCCTCGAGGAGGCCGTGCGCGCGGGCGAGAGCGCTCTGGCCCTGGTTGCCCCCGGGGACTACGTGGAGTCCTTCGTGCTCAACGAACTCGCCCGCGCCCAGCGGCTGCTGGGCCAGGCCGAGGCCGACCCCGGCCGGCTGCGCACGGCTGTCTCGCTCGCCGACCGGGCGCTGGCCCTTGGCGGTCACGCAGTGCTTGCAGCCCTCGTCGCCGCAGAGATCGAACGCGCCCATGCACTCGGCCACCTGGCCGCACTCGAGACCGACCCGACGGCGGCCAAGGAGCTGCGGGCGGCGTCCGCCGCCGGATTCACCCGCGCCCGGGACACCCCAGGCGGCCGGGCCGACGTGCGGATGCTCGCGGCTCTGCGCCAGGTGGAGGCCACCGACGTCACCGCGCCCGACGCCCTGGACCAACTGACCAAGACCGTCGACCTGCTGCGCCGGACCGTCACCTCGGGGCCCTTGTGGAACGACCGGGAACACGCTCTGCGCAGTTTCTCCCGGCTCACCGAACGCATCATCGTCACCGGGCTGGCCGCCGACGCCCCGGAACGCCTGGTCGCCCTGCTCGAACGCACCCGGGGACTACTGTCCGAGGACGCCATGGACATCCGGCGCGATCTGCACGTCCTGGATCCTGGGCAGGCGAGGGAAATCCGCCTGGTTGACGCGCGGTTACGGGTCCTTGACGCACGGGACCGGGCCGCGGCCGCCGACGACTTCGAACACCGCCGCGAACTCGACCGTGAACTGGCCGCCGAACGCGCCCGGCTGACCGAACACTGGTCCAGGCTGCGCGGTGGGGCAGCACCGGACGGCAACCCCGATTTCGCCGCGCTCGCCGCCGACGGCCCAGTGGTTCTCGTCGCCTCCATTGCCTCCGGCGGCTACGCGTTCCTCCTCACTGGAGACCCCGCCCGGCCCGTGCAAGTTCTCGAGCTCCCCGGCCTCGACCATGAGTCGGCCAGCGAGCGGGTTCTCACCTTTCTCACCGCACGCCACTTCGCCACGGCAGACACCTACCCTCTGCGCGTGCGCCAAAAGGCGCAGGCCGAGGTGCGCGACACTCTTGCCTGGCTCTGGACAGTCGCCGCCGGGCCTGTCCTTGATGCCCTCGGCCTGACCGCACCCCCGCAGAGCGGCCCCTGGCCCCGTCTGTGGTGGTGTCCGGTCGGGTTCCTCAGCTATCTGCCCTGGCACGCTGCGGGACCCCCGTCCGGCGAGGGGGTGCTGGACCGTGCGGTCTCGTCCTACACCGCGAGCCTGCGCGCCCTGGCCTACGTACGCCGCATGCCAGGCCCCCCGGCGCACCCCAGCACTCTGATCGTCGCCCAACCCGAGGCGCCCGGTGCCTCCCCGCTGCGCGGTATCACGGAGGAAGTGACCGCCCTGCGAGCCCTGTTGCCCGGTGCCACGCTCATCGCCGGGGCCGACGCCACCAAGGAGGCCGTCCTCACCGCGCTCGGCGACCACGACGTGGTGCACCTGGCCTGCCATGCCATGACCGACGTCCACGCCCCGGGCACCAGCCGCCTGCTGCTCGCGGACCACGAGAGCGCACCCCTGACCGTCGCCGAACTCGCCGCCCTGCACCTGCCCGGACGCCAGCTCGCCATGTTGTCCGCCTGCAGCACCTCCGAGATCAGCCCCGATCTGAGCAACGAGGCCCTGCACCTGACCGGCGCCTTCCAGCTCGCCGGTTTCCGCCATGTCACCGGCGCGCTGTGGCCCGTCAGCGACGCCACCGCGGGCGAGGTCTCCCGCACCTTCTACGCCCACCTCACCGGCTCCGGCGCCCATTCACCGTGCACCGACGAGGCCGCGTTCGCGCTTCATGCGGCGGTACGACAACTGCGTGCCGGGTACCGCGCCACGCCCACCATCTGGGCGTCGTACATCCATACGGGGGCCTGACCGATGACGAACCCGAACCCGAACCCGACAGTCGGCCCCCTCGAGAGCTTTCGCCGAGCACCCCGCCCGGGGAACTGCCCGCCAGACTGGCCGCGCTGAGCGGTGACGCCCTCGTCCTACTGGCCGTGGCGTCCTGGCTCGACTGCGACCCGATCCCCGTCGACCTGCTCTCCGTCCCCGCCGGCTCACCAGGCCCTGCCGCGCTGTCCGCCCTCGGCGCCGCCGGGCTGGTGACCTCCCGGCCGGACGGCGGCTTCACACTTCCCGAGGCCACTCGACGGGAGATGCACGCCCTCCTCGGCACAGAGGGCCGGGACCTGGCCCTCCGCATCCTCCAGGCACACCTGGGCGAACCCGGCTCCCCGGGGAGACCGCGCGCTGCCTGCACCTGCTGCCCCACCTCACCCGGTGGACCGCCTTGACCCGGCCCGAGGACGACACTCCGGAGGGGGCCACCTTCCTCAGCCGGGCCGTCGTGCTGCTGCTGGAGAACCGGATGGGGTCGGCTGCCGTCCCCCTGGCCGAGCGGGTCGCCCGAACCGCCGAGACGCATATGGGGCCGGACGCGCCCAAAACGCTGTCGGTGCAGGCCAACCTGGCCTCGGTGTACGACCAGGTCGGCGAACACCGGCGAGGTGCACGGCTGCTGGAGAAGGTCATCGCGTCCCGTACCGCGCAGCTCGGCCCCGAACACCCCGACGTGTGGGACGCCTACAACAACCTCGGCGGCATCTACCTGACCCTCGGCGAGTACGAGAAGTCCGCGCGCATCGTGGAGGGCCTCATCGCCCACCGCACCAAAGAGCTCGGGCCCGCCGACCGGCGCACCCTGATGGCCCGAAACAACCTTGCCGTCATCACCCGGCGAGCCGGGCGCCGCGACGACGCCGTCACCCTGTGGGAGGCGGTACTGCCCGAGTTCGAGGCCGCCCTCGGCGAGGACGACACGGACACCATCGCCGTGCGCGCCGCCCTCTTCCAGGCGCGCAAGGACCGCGGCGGCACAGGCCGGACCGCTGACCTCACCGAGGTGGAGGAGCGGATCGCCCGGTTCGCCGGATCGTCCGGCGAGCCCACCCAGGAGGCCGTCGCCGCGCTCGTCGAACGCGCCACGGCCCTACGCGACCAGGGCCGCTACGACGAGGCTGTCACCGGCTACCGGGAGGCCATCGAGCGGGGTTGCGCCGCTCTGGGTCCGGGACATCCGGTCATGGTCTCCGCACGCTACCGGATGGCGCACGCGCTGCAGGCGCGAGGAGATGCCGAGACGGCCCTGGCAGAGGCCGAGGAAGCCCTTGCGTTCGCGGACCGAAGCCTGGGACGTCTCCACTACGAAACCCTGATGGCGGCCGCCAGCGTGCTTTCGCTGCTCCTGCGGCTGGAGCGCCTGCAGGAGTACCAGGACCTCCTGGAGATGCGCCTGGCAGACGTCATCGAGCGGCTGGGCTTCGGACACCCGCTGGTGCGGGCACTGGCTGCGCGCCGGGCGTCATTGGCGCTCAACCGCCCGGTCCGGCCGTGACCGCGGCCGGGTCAGGGGCAGGGCCCGGCGGTGAACGAGCGGGCCACCCAACATGGACGCCCGGCTCCCGGAGTCACAGCGGAAGCCGGCAGACTCCGGAGCCTGACGTCGCGGGGCCTTCTGGCCGCATTCGCGAGCCGATCGTCTCCGCGCCTGGTCGATCGTCTGCGCCTTGTCCAGCTGCCTTGGCGTAGGGGCCCACGGGGCGGACCTATGGTGGACCTACTCGTCGAAACCGTCGGGGACCTTCCCGCAGGGCGCATGGATTCTGACGGCGAGCGTCCCGGTCGGCTCGTACCAGTCCACATCGACCTTGTCGCCGGTGCCCGGATGCTCGAAGCGGAAACCCATGTCGGAGATGTTCTCGCTGGTGAGCTTCCAGCCCTGTTCTGACAGTCGGCCGCGGACGCGTTCCTGGCTGGCACGAGCGGTGGTCCGCGGAACGTCCGTAGTACTCCAGTCGAGTCCAAAGCTGCGCACGTCCTGGCGAGCCTCGTCGATGTGAGCGACGGACCGGAGCCCGCGGTAGTAGCAGGCGCCCGTGTCCACGTTATGGGCCTCGAAGCGGGACCGCCCGTCCAGGTCTTCCTCTACGCGCTCGGCCTCCTCCCTGAGCCGCATGGCGACCACGTTCGGGTCGACCTCTGGGTACGGTTCACCGTTCCACAACCGGTACCCGCCCCAGGACATGGACAACAGGAGTGCGACGCCGCCGAGTACCAGCGCCATACGAAGGAGGCGCACACTCAAGCGGGGCGCAACTGCGCTGGTAGCGGGCTGAACAGAGCTCATGGTTTAGAGGGTAGGGGTGGGCGTGTGCGTCACATCGGGGCGGCTACTCATATCGACGTGAGTAGTAGACGGATTCAACGAGGCCTGCGTGTAGCCGACTGCCCCCACTGCCCCGCCTGTACGCACGGCGGTCTCCGTCAGGCTCTGCTCCTCCGTCAGCGGGATCGCCGACTCTTCGTGCCATCCGGGTGCAGGATCGTGCACGACGAGGGACCAGGGAGCCGGCAGCCGTAGAGCGGCCCGTTGCTCCTCCGCGCCTACGGCGCCGGAGATTACCCCAAAGCCGCCGAGCGGCACGCCCGGATGGTTCCTGTGATCCGACTCGGGCGAGGTCGTTGCGACTGTTGAGGGTGTCGGGCAAGTGTTCGGGGCAGTGATTTTTTCCTGGCAGGATCGGCGAAGATCGTGGTTCCGGTTGTGCGGGCGAGATGTCCCGGCCGGACGGTTGTCGTGACATCCAAATCCGATGGGAAAGCGAGATGGAGATGCGTGTGTGGAGTCGTGCCGTACCGGCGGCGGCGGGGCTGTGGCTCTGGCCGTGGCGCTGACCGGGCTGCAGTGACATAGGCCTGGGGAAGGGCAGCAGCTCCAGCTCCCAGTCGCCCGGTTCCGGTTCACGGTCACGCCAACTGAGGTGAAGACCGGCACCAAGGCCGACATGGACAACTCGGGCCTGAAGAAGGACGACAAGGACGGCCCCCAGATACCCGTCTACGTCTGGTCGACGCTCACCCACAAGAGCGGCGCGGCCATGGAGATCAGCGACATGGACGACGACCTGGTCATCAAGACGGACTCGGGCCAGCGAACCCGTGCCCTCCTCGTCATGATGGGTGACGCGAAGTGGCCCAACTGCCCGGAGCCGGACTCGGAAAGGCAGCTGACCCAGGGCCAGTCGGAGAAGATCTGCACCGCCTTCCTCATCCCGGAGGGCCGCAAGCCCGTCGCGGTCGAGCTGATGCAAGGCTTCCATGGGGAACCGCTGGAGTGGCCGGTCACGAACTGACCGGACGCAAGCGGCAGCTCGGCACGTGAGCCAGGCCGGCCGGACGGACGGGCCGGTAGGTCGGATTCAGCTCGTGCCGGCATGGGGGGTGCGGGTCAGGTCCGGTAGCCAGAGCGCTCTGGGGTCAGTAGTCGGGCTGCCGCCCCCGGCCGGATTCGGCGGGCGGGGCGGCAGCGCCAGGATCTCTCGGACAGCGCTTCCGCCGCACGTGTAGCGGGGCTCTTCGTGTCAGGGACGGCTGGAACCCCGTGCAGGGACACAGGCGCCCGGAAAACCGGCATGCCACCCGGTCCGCACGCCGACCACGGTGACGCCATGCGCATGAGGGAGCAGCCGGGCACCTATGGGCCCCACCTCGTCGTTCTCGCCGCGATCACCAGCGCGGTGTCTCTACAGAGCTGCACGGGATCCGGAGCGCCCTGACCGTTTACGCGTCGCTCATCGCTGCCGACTTCTGGGCCTGGAACGGTCACTACGTCCACGGCCGGGCTGTCTCAAGTGACTACCTCGCCCCTGGAACAGCACCCACAACTCATCCGGCACCAGCCGCCTGAGTCGGTGCGGGTGGAGACGTTCACGGGCTTGCGGATCGAGCGGTTCGCCAAGCTGGTGAAGGTGTTGCGGGAGCGCGGCAGAAACGCCACCGCGAAGACGGAGAGCAGACGTCACAGGCGCGGGCCTCACGGTTTGTGGCTGACAGATCATCCGGGAGGTGCTTATGATGCCGGTGATGAACAACATTCCCTCCTTCGGATTGGGGGAATCGTCCGCGCAAGGTGAGTGCTGATGGCAGCTCACTTCGCGGAACCGATTCCCGCCCGCCTGCTGATGTGGCAGCGCGTACGCGAGTACGCCGTGCCACCGTCCATGATCGAGAACGCGACCGCGCGCCGCACGGCCGGTGACTGGGCCGGGGCCTGCGCCGTCGCCCGAATCGATGTCGATCTCGATCTGCGCGCCGTGCGCGACCGCCACGGCACCGCCCTCGCCACCCGCATCCGGGCTGATCTGCGCCGACTGGCGCCGGATCTACTGCGCTGGAACATGCCCCGGATCGCCCCCGACGGGCGGCTCCGGCCAGGCCTCACCCTTTCGCTTGCCCGCTACGGCGACCCGGGCCCCGCGGCACCGCAGCTCGTCGTACGGACGCCGCCTGCCTGGGCGGACGCAGGCCAGCGGATGTCCCTGGCGCTCTGGGAAGAGCCGCGGGACGGCGCACCCGAGCACCATCCGCACCCCCACCCCGACCGGCGTTTCCGTCTCGATCTGCACCGCCACCTCTGGGACGCCACGCGCAGCGCCGAACTGGCACAGAGGTGCGGCGCGGACGCACTGCACCGGCCCGCCGGCCGCGATCCCTCGTGGCCGCCGCACCACTGGGCCGACGAGGCGGAACTGCTCCTGCGGGCCGAGGGCCGTCCTCGCGGGGCCCTCACCGTGCGGCTCGGTGCGCGCAGCCACTCCGTGCTCGAGCTCGTCGCCCCCGACGACAGCCATGCCCCGGTCCTCCGGCCGGTACGGGAGGTGCTGCCGCCGCAGCAGATCGCGGCGCTCCCGGTGCTTCCGGAGGCCGCAGCCTGGACGCTTCCGGACCTGGAGCTGCTGCGGGCCGGGCTGCTCCATGCCGAACGGCTGCACCCGCTGGTCGCGGCAGCGCTGTCCGCGCCCGGATTCGCGGGTCCCGACTCCGGTCCGGTGGCGGTGCCCGGCCCCGGAAGACCGGCGGACGACTCGGCCCCCGGGCCCACGGATCCGCACCGGGTCGAGTGCTTGGGGAGGTCCACCGGATCGCGCTGCGGAACGGGACGCTGACGGCGGTCGACCACGATCCGGCCCAACTGGCCCGCGAGGAACTGCTCATGGCGCTCGGAGGACCTGGACTACCTTGTCTGAGAGCGATCGACACGGTGCACCGCAGCCCCGAGGCGCTGCCCGCCGTCCGTGAGCGGCTCGGCCACGGCGACGTGACCGGGGCCCTGGCCGTGGTCGAAGGGCTGCTCGGTCCCGGTGCCGTCCTGCGCGAAGGGCCCCTGCGGGAGGCCCTGGAAGCGGCGGTGGCCGGCCGCCTCGACCACGGGCTCTTCCGCTCGGGGCTGGTACCGGTGCACCCCGCCGCGGCTGCGACGGGGGACGCGGGCTACCGGCCACGACTCGACCGCCGTCTGCCGTGGGAGATGCGCCGCAAGCGGGGCAGCCGTGCCCGGCCCCGGACCGGCCAGCAGAGCTGAAGGCCCGCAGCGCCCGCGTCCGCGGGCCCGGTCGGCCGCACGGCCTCGTCCGACCGCCCCCCGTACCTGACTCAGACCGGTAACCGACCGGACCAGTAACCGGCCGGACCGGACCTAACCCCGGCAACCGGACGCGACCCCTGCACGTATTGCACGTACTGCGCGTACCGCACGTACGGCGCCCACGCCGTCGTACGCCGCTGAACGACGTCGACATCCAGGACGGGCCCCCGTCCCCGAAAACACCCAGGTGATGCCCATGAGTTCGAGCACAATCCTCTCCATGCCCGTGCCCATGCCGCCCCCGGCCGGCCGCACGCAGCTCTCCCTCGCCGAAGACCTCCTGACCCTCCTGCGGACGACCACAACAGAGCCGCGCCCCGACGAGCAGTTGGAGGCGCTCACCCTGGCCGTCGCGGCCGACTTGCCCGTACTGCTCTGGGGCGAGCCCGGCATCGGCAAGACGGCCGCGCTGACCCAGCTCGCCGCCTCCCTCGATCTGCCGCTGACAACCGTGATCGCCAGCGTCCACGAGCCGACCGACTTCTCCGGGCTGCCCATCGTGGGCGAGGACCCGGCAGCGAACGGCGTGCCCATGGCCCCGCCGCAGTGGGCCGTGGAACTGGTGCGCGCCGGGCGGGGGTTGCTCTTTCTCGACGAGCTGTCCACCGCCACCCCTGCCGTCCAGGCCGCACTGCTGCGGGTCGTCCTGGAGCGGAAGGTTGGCGCGCTGCAACTGCCGCCCGGCGTACGGATCGTGGCCGCCGCCAATCCGCGTGCGTCGGCCGCGGACGGCTGGGAGCTGAGCCCGCCGCTGGCGAACCGGTTCGTGCACCTGTACTGGGTGCACGACCGGGACGTGGTGGTGCGCGGTCTCGGTGGGGTCTGGCCGCGCGCGGAACTGCCCCGGCTCGACCCAGCGGGACTGCCGGAGGCGGTGGCGTTCGCCCGCCGTGCGGTGTGCGGCTTCCTGAACGCCCGGCCGACGCTGATCCACCGGCTGCCGACCACCGAGACGCGGCGCGGTGGCGCCTGGCCCTCGCCTCGCAGCTGGGAGGCGGCAATGACCCTGCTCGCCTTCGGCACGGCGGCGTCCGTCTCCCGGGACGTGCTGGCGCTGCTGGTCCGAGGTGCGGTCGGGGACGGGCCCGGCCTCGAACTGCTTGCCCACATCGACCGCATGGAGCTGCCCGACCCGGACTCCCTGCTCGCCGACCCCGGCGCCGCCGAACTGCCCGAGCGCGGCGACCTGCGCCAGGCCACGCTGGAAGCGGTGGTCGCCGCCGTCGGGGCGCGCCCGGAGCGGGAGCGCTGGGAGGCAGGCTGGGCGGTGCTGGTAAGGGCGCTGGAGACCGGCGCACCGGATCTGCTGGTCGCCCCGGCGAAGGCGCTGGCCGCGCTGCGGCGCGACGGCTGGGAGGTACCGGAGACGGTGGAGCGCCTCGCCGCGGTGGTCGGCCTCGCCCAGCGGGCGGAGGACTCGGTGGCCCGCACCGCGGCGGCCGCCGGCGCCAAGAGCGCGGCGGGTGGGCGCCGATGACCGGGGCCGTGAAGCAGCCGCGGCCGCGCCCGCTGCCGCGCCCGATGTCCCCGCCCCCGCCGCCGCGGCCGGTGCAAGCCGCACCTCCCGGGTCACCGCCCGGCCCCGTAGTCCCGCTGGACATGGACAAGTTGCTGGCCGCGCGGCTGCACGCGGTCGCCGTCCGACCGTACCTCGCCGGTGCGCTCTTCGCGCTCCACGTGGTGGAGGACCGGTCGGTGCCGACCATGGCGGTGGACGCGTACTGGCGCTGCTACGTCTCTCCGTCCTTCGTGTCGCGCACTCCACTGGTGGAGCTGGCGGGCGTCTGGGTGCACGAGGTCTCCCACCTGCTCCGGGACCACCACGAACGCGGCGCGCGGTACGCCAGGGAGCACGGGGAACAAGGGCCGGGGCAGCGGCTGCGGCAGAACGTTGCGGCCGACTTCGAGATCAACGACGACATCTACGGCGATGGCCTGGCGGTGCCGGCGGGGGCGGTGCTCCCGGCGATGCTGGGCCTGCCCGACGGGCTGCTCATGGAGGAGTACCTGCGGCGGTTCTCGATGGCGGGCCGCACACCACGGCTGGCCTGGCTGGACTGCGGAAGCGGCGCCGACGGGCACGCGCGGCCCTGGGAGCTGGGGCCCGAAGGAGCGCACGGGCTGAGCCGGCAGCAGCGCGACGCGGTGCGCTTCCGGGTGGCTGAGGCGATCACCGGCCGGCCGGGGGACGCTCCGGAGGGGTGGCGGCGTTGGGCGGACGAGGCCTTCCACCCTCCGCAACCGTGGCGGCAGTTGCTCGGCGCGGCACTCCGTGCGGCCGCGGGCGCACCGGGGGCGGGCGAGGACCACAGCTACCGGCGCCCGTCCCGCCGCTCCGCCGGCGTTCCCGGCATCGTGCTGCCGAGCCTGCGCCGGATGCCTCCCCGGGTCTGCGTCGTGATCGACACTTCGGGGTCGGTGAGCGACGCCGAGCTGGGCGGCGCGCTGCTGGAGGTGGCGGCGATCTCACGGGCGGTGGGCGGGCGTCGCGACCTGGTTTCGGTGATCTCCTGCGACGCGGCGGCGGGCGTCGCCGTACCGCTGTGCCGGGCCGAGAACCTCGAACTGATCGGCGGCGGCGGTACGGACCTGCGGTCCGGCTTCGCCCGTGCGCTCCGCTCCCGCCCCCGCCCGGACGTGATCGTCGCCCTGACGGACGGACAGACGCCCTGGCCCTCCGCACAGCCGCCCTGCCGCACGGTCGTCGGCCTCTTCCCCCGAGCTACCCGCGCCGTGAACGAGGAAGATCCGGACTACATCCCTGACACTCCGCCCGCGTGGGCCCGCGTCGTCCCCATCGGCTGAGCGAGGGGACGGGAGCGCCCGTCTGCCCGACAGCTGTCGAAGAAGGCTTGGCTCCAGGTCTGCTGCCTCCTGGCCACTCCGGGAGACCGGTCTTCCATCGAGTCGCAGGGAAACGGGGGCCGGCCACGTCACGAACTGGGTGGCCGCCAGGAGTCGATCGCTTGGGCGGTCGGCCCGTGCGGGTTGACGCGCTTGCCGGAAGCAAGAGCTAGAGCAGGCCCAGCACCATGAGGAGGACGCTGACCAGCCCGAGACCCACCAGAAGCAGGAGGGTCAGCACTGTGCGCACGGTGCCCCGGCCCGCTTCGACGAGGACTGCTCGTTCCGGGCTCGACGGGAGATAGCGCATTCGTACCCGCGCGCCCAGGGGCCGTCGCCGGTCGGTGTCGATGTCGAGCCGGTACTCGCGCCCGTCGGCCGCGCGGAAGCCCACGATGACGTGCTGCAGGCCCGCCCGGCCCTGATCTCCCGGTAGCACATAGGCATCCAGCACTCTGCCCTCGGCGGGTAGCCCTTCGTTGAACGTCTTGCAGGCGAGCAGCCATCGGCTGCAGGTCCGCACCGAGAGTGCGACGGATACCGATATGGCGAGGAGCCCGACAGAAGCAAGCAGCAGCCGGTAGCCGTCCTCGCGCAAGAATTCCATGGCGCCATTTTAGGTCGGCCTACCGCCGGGCCGCCGTCCGTGAAGCCGCCGGACGACAGAGCCGATATACGTGCTCAACTCCCGGCCAGACTGGTCAAGAGAACCTGCTGGGAGGTTGCGTTCTCAGTGACGGGCTCTGGTCGCTCGATGATGGGTCGAGCGGATGGGGACGGAGACCAGGGCAGCCGGGTCTGCTGGGTGTACGGAGTAAGCGCGTAGCGTTCACGGCCACCCGTGGCGGAGGGGTCGCCTTGTCGGAACGACACCTCGGGCTGGCCAAGGACAAGCCGCTGCCATTCAGCCAGAAGCACGCAAGTGAGGGGGCGCTTCCAGGAAGCGTCCGCGCGCGATTGAGCCAGCGCCGCGAGCAATCGGTCGCCTCGGCCCTGGTAGGGGCGACCGTGGACAGCCTCGGCACCTGGTGCGATACGGGAGGCGGTTCCTCGAATCCGGCTCGGGAGCAATTGTCAAGAGTTGTGGACGATGAGAGCCGCTGAGGCGGCGGCCGCAGTTGACGGGGACGTGTTCGGTCAGTGATCAACTCCGAGAAAGAGGACGGTGGCCCAGTCGCTGGTGACCAACAGCAGGCTGCGCGACCATATGGCGCCCATGCCCGTGCGCGGGCCGTCGACGTCGCCGGAGCTTCGGACGGGCCCCAGATGGGCTTCGATGAGGTCGGCGATGCCATCGGCGAGTTCGCCTGTCAGCCGGATCTCGGCGGGTGTGCGCAGGTTGGCGTGTGGCCACCTGTTGGCGGGCTGCATGAAGCCGTCGGTCACCTGTCGGCGGAGGATGTCCCGCCAGGCCTGTGGTGACTCGAACGGGGCGACCGACGTCTGGTGTCCACTGGCCCCCGCGTCGTACACGGCTTGAGCGAGATCCTTCATCCAGTCATGACCGGGTGTCATCCCAGCCACCGGGACTACATGGAGCAGCTCGATGGACGACACATGGTTGCAGTCGTCGAGCAGCTCCTCGAGCAGTTCGGCTGCGTCTGACACCGCGGCTGGTGCGTCGAGTGGGTTCAGCATGGGCGTCTGGGTCCTCTGTGCGGTGCTGCGCTTCGGCCTCAGTGTGTCAGCTGAGCACGTTCATGCTGCGAGGTTTTTGGGGCGTTCGACGAGCTGACGGCGTTCGAAGCGGGCCCCGGCGCGGACGAGCGGGACGAGGTGGGCGCCGGTGATCGCGCGCCATCGGGCTTGGGCGGTCTCGACGAGCTTGAACACCATCGCGAGCCCCGCTGCCGGGTTGCCGGTCACCGTCGACCATCGCGGCCGACAACCCGGCCGTGGCGCCGAGGAAGTGCTCCAGGGCGGGCACAAAGTCCCTGGACGACAAGCCGTGCAGGGAGAGCAGAGGCAGTACCTCGGAGATCTTCGGCGACTTTCTGCACCTTGGCGGAAGGATCCTCAAGGAGAACCGCTGTCGCTCGCCCGTGGCCTCGTCCACGCGGCGGTCGTTCACGCGGGCGCCCTTCCATGACCCGAAGTGCTCGGGCAGGTCCATCCAGGGCGTGCCGGTGCGGTACTTGAACGCGATCGCGTCGATCACCTGCCGGTGATCACGTCACCGCCCACCCCGCCGAGGTGTACGGTCCGGCAACAACGGCTCGATCCGCGCCTACTGGGCGTCAGTCAACGGCACACCAACGATCCGATGATCTGAAGGAAACGGCCCAACCGCGACCGTTCTTCTTTGCCGCCAGCGAGTTGGCCCGGGCCTGGTTGAACTTGGCCTTCTGGGCCTCGATCGCCGCCGTGTTCAGGGGCTGTGCGGCTTCCAACTTGTGGAGCTTGCGCTCGACGTCGTCCAGCTCCTTCCGCGTGCGAGCTGTCTCCTGTTCGGCCTTTGCAAGGCCGGCCTTGGCGTGCTCGCAGATTGGCAGCGGTGAGCTCGACATCCGTCCTCCTCGGGGAACCCGCTCGACGTACTAGGGCATGTCTCCCCGATCATGAGCGGAGCCAGATGATGACGGCTGCAAAGGTGACGGTGCCAAGGAAGACGTGACCGCGTTTGTCGTAGCGGGTAGCCACGGCGCGGAAGCCTTTGAGCTTGTTGATCGCCCGCTCGACGACGTTGCGTTTCTTGTATCGCTCCTTGTCGAAGCCGGGAGGGCGGCCTCCGCGCGAGCCGAGCTTGACGCGGTTTGCTGCCTGGTCGGCCTTCTCCGGGATCACATGCCGGATGCCCCGTTTCCGCAGGTAGGCCCGCGTTCGCCGGTTGCTGTACGCCTTATCGGCGCTCACGCTGTCGGGTCGGGTGCGCGGGCGCCCGGTGCCGATCCTGTGGACGCGGATCTTGTCCATGACCGGCTCGAACTGGGTGCAGTCAGCCCGCTGCCCGGGTGTGATCAGCAGGGACAGCGGGCGGCACCTGCCGTCGGCACTCAGGTGGACCTTGGTGGTGAACCCGCCGCGGGAGCGGCCCAGGGCCTCGCCTGCCGCACCACCTCCGCCAGGTGGCCGGCCAGGCCCGTCCACGCCGGATCGATCTGGTGTTCCGCCACTGCCGCCCCCTTTGAGGACGCCGGCGGAGGGGCTGTGCGGGCCCCGGCTGCGTGCTGGTGGGCGCGCATCACTGTGGAATCGACCGAGATGGCCCAGTCGATGGTGCTCTTGGCGTCCGCGACGGCCTGGACCTGCTGGAGAAGTCGTTCCCAGGTTCCGTCGGCCGACCACTGCAGGTGTCTCTTATGGACGGTCTTCCACGGGCCGAACCGCTCGGGAAGGTCACGCCACTGCACGCCGGTCCGCACCCGGTGCAGGACCCCGTTGATCACCTGCCGGTGGTCCCGCCATCTGCCACAACGTCTGTTACTCACCGGCAGGAGCGGCTCCAGCCGCTTCCACTCACCGTCGGCCAGATCCCCACGACCAGTCATATCAAGCTAACGGGTCACATGATCGGAGAGGCGTGGCTCGGGGCAGGGCAGGTGGCACCCGAAAGGATAGGTGCTGTGTAGAAAGGAGTCCCTGATGAACGATCTGCGACCGCGCCGACCGCGACCTGCCAGCACCCGGATGCATCAGTGGCGTTCGCCGGCCGGGGACGCCCTGTTGCGTAGGGTGACCGCAGAGCCGGGCAGGCGAGTGAACCGGCCCCAGCCCCGGACGCGAGAAGGGTCGTGCGGTGGGCGAGGCTGAGCAAGGGGACGTTGCGAACGGCGGTAAGCCGGACGTGGCAGCGGGCCCGGTCAAGCAGTCGGGCGCCCGCAGGTGGCTGCACATTCTCGGCGCTGTCGTGGTGGCGATCGTGCTGCCGGTCGCGGTGGCCGGGATCGTTGCCGGGCAACTGGGTGCCCGGGCTGTGTTCCTCGGACTGCTCCTCGGCGTTGTCGGGGCGAAGCTGGGCGGAACCCGTCGCATGCTGTACCTCGCCCCCGCGGCGGGGGTCGCGGTCGGCCTGGGCGCGTTCACCGCCTATGGCTGGTGGTGGGTGGCGTTCCTCGCGGTGACCGGTGCCGTCGTGGGGGCGGGGATCGGCTTCGGCTGGTTCCCGCCGCTGCTGATGCTCACCTTCGCTGCCACGTTCGCGGCACCGACGCCGTCCGGCACCGACGCGCTGATCTCCGGCATCATGGCCGCCCTCGGTGTGGGTTACGGCATCGTGATCGCACACCGCTTCGGCATCGCCCCCGTCATCGAAGGCGACCGCCTGCCCGTCAAGGTGGCCGCCGTGGTGGCGCTCGTGTTCGGCGCCGCCCTCGGTGCCGGGGCCGCACTCGGCGTCGGGCTCGGGTGGACCGAGCCCTACTGGGTGCCGGAGCCGATCATCATCCTCGCGCTGTACATCGTCACAGGAAAACGCGACCGGATCCGGGGCAAGGCCATCGGTACCGCCGCCGGCGCCGCGGCCGCCCTGCCCGTGGCGATCCTCGCCCCGTCCGTCTGGGTCACCTCGGCCATCGCCACCGCAGCGTTCATCGCCGCTCTCACTCAGGCCGCCACGTACTGGCTCATGTACGGCCTCTACACCTTCGCCCTCGTCCTCGCACTCGCCTCTCCCGGCCAGGTCGCCGTCGAAGCCGAACAGCGCGGCTTCGAAATCCTCGCAGGCATCGCCATCCTCGTCATCGGCCTCGCCGTCGTCCACGCCATCGGCGACCGCCTCCTACGGCAAAGCCCACAACCCGAACTCACAACCGGCAATCACAGCATCTGACGGCCAGCCACACCTCGCTCACTCCTCCCAGGCAGCGGTCACTTTCGCCGCCATCATGGTCCGCTCATGATCGGGGAGACATGGCCTAGCTGGATCGGGTGCCGGCCGCGTGCCACGTATGAACGGGACGCGGCCGCCGCCGTCCCACAAGCTAGTACTCGTCCGCTCCAGGCCGTGGAACTCGCCCACGTGCGGGGTGTGGTTATGCTGTTTGGCGGACGCACCCGGGACCGCGGTGCGGCGGCATTGCCGGGAGTTATCGGTCCGGTGGCGGTGGCCCGCCGGAAGCCGGGAGTCCGCTCCAAGCTCAAGCAGTGGCGCGGCCTGGCCACTCGCTACGACAAGACCGCGACCATCTGACTCGCCGGACTCCACCTCGCCGCCACCTTCATCTGGTCAGCCAGACGATCCGAAGGAAAGGCCGTAGGCCTGACAGCTATCGCAGCCGGAGGTCATGCCTGAGCTGCGAGAACACGCCGGACGTCACTATGCTGTCCAGCACCACTACGCCTTGCCCGACGACGCGTGGTGCCTGGAGCCGAGCGAAGCCGTCCTCGTGCAGGCCGAACCTTCTAACCCCGTCACCTACCGGGCACAGCCATGACGAGCACGTCATTCCCTACGCGATCATGCACTGGTTCATGGAGCAGGTGGCCGAGAGCTGAGCGGGACCGGGCGCGCCCGGTACGACAGCAGAGCCCCGGTACGGAAGCAGGGCCCGGACCGCGCGTCGCGGTCCGGGCCCTGCCCCGTGCGGTGCCGCCCTGCGGCGGCGGTGCGTCAGCTCTGTGCGGTGTCTTCGCCCGCCTGCCCGGCGCCCTCGGCTGCGCCTGCCTTCTCGCGCATCTTGTGCACCAGCTCCGCCTTCCGGTCGGCCGCATCCTGGCGTCGAGGTTGCGGTGCGGACCGTTGTTCTGCCGTTCGGCGCGGGACAGCTTCTTGCGCTGGCCGCCGCCCTGGCCCACGGGGTTGTTGATGTTCTTGCTCTCGGTCACGGGTTCTCCGGTAATGATGTGAAGTGATCTACGGATTCATCGGTGGGGGACGGGCGGCGACGTCGAAGGACGTCAGCAGGGGCCCGTCACGCTCTCACTCGTAAATCGGCGCCTGGAAGAACATGACAAAGACGTTACCCGGTTCTGTCGGCCCCGCACACCAACTTTTTCCCCGCCCGGCGTCGGCCGGCCTTCGGCGAGTGCCCGGGGTCGCCGTTTCCTTCCGGGAATCTCAGCACCGCCGGCGCCCGCTGGTGGTCGCTGCCCGCCCGGGGCAGGTCCAGACGGGCGTTACTGGTCCGCCGCGGGCGTTGTCAGTGGTCGCGAGCACACGGACGGCATGAGAGACATCTCACTTGCGTCCCGCCGTTACGGGACAACCTTTAGCGGTCCTGCGGACGCGGCCATGTAGGAGCCCCCAGCCCACTCATCCCGCAGCCATGGCCCTCTAGGCGGCGGTGACGCACCCTTTCTCACAGTGCCACCGCTCCTTTGCCTCGCCGTGTTCCCGGAGCTTGCGGATCTGCGGCAGGTCCGCGTCCGGTGGCACATCCAGAGCCACCATCCGGTACTGCTCCCTCCTCGACGAAGCCCGGCACACCGAGGACCCCGTCCACCTCATCCGTCTCTTTGGACTGGCTCCCGCCACCGCCGTGCGTTACCTGCACGCCGCCCACCCCGAACGCTCCCGTACCCTCCCACTCGCACTCGCCCCGTAGGTTCCTGCGTGCTTTGGTCTCCGTGCGGGACAGGGCATCAGCTGTCCAGTGAGAGTGCGTTCTTGGCGTGCCCGAGGGATGCCTCGGAGGCAGGTCCGCCGGGATTCTCGGTGGCCAGGGCCTGGTTGAGGGTGACGAAGGGGCGCATCCGCTGCTCGTAGTGGGCATACGCGGCGCGGTGGTCGCCGTTGGCCTGGGCCAGGCAGCCGGCCAGCACGTGGGCGCCCACGAGGGCCAGGCTGGTGCCCTGCCCCGAGAGGGGGAAGGGCAGTAGCCGGCGTCTCCGAGCAGGGTCACCCGGCCCCGCGACCACTGGTCCATTCGGATCTGGGCCATGGCGTCGCAGTAGAAGTCGGGCGCCTTCCGGGCGGCCTCGGCCAGGCGGGTCCCTTCCCACCGCATCGACGCGAGCTTGTCGACGACGAGCTGCCGGAGGGCAGCGCCGTCGCGGAGGTCGTGGGCAAGGGGGCGGACTCGAAGCCGAAGGCGATCCTGAGTTCGGTGTTGTCGCGTACGGGCATGATGCCGAAGCCCATGTCGCCGTCCCGTAGCCACATCTGCCAGTCGTCCAGGCCGAGGAAATTGTCCGCGCTGAACACCGAGAGGTAGCTGCCCAGGTGATGGGCGTAACGTTCCTCCGGACCGAAGGCCAGGCGCCGTACGGTGGAGTGGAGGCCGTCGGCCCCGACCACGAGGTCGAAGACGCGGGACGGCCCGTGTGCGAAGTCGACGCGCACGCCGGTCTCGTCCTCGTCGAGCGCGGTGATGCTGTCGCCGAAGAGGTACTCCACGCCTGCGCGCGTGTGCTCGTAAACCATCCGTACCAGGTCCTCGCGCAGCACCTCGATGTCTTCGCTGTCGAGCCGGCCGCTGCTGAAGGTCGCCTCGGTGGAGCGGTCGACCTCGTGGCCGTCGGGGTCGAGGATCGACATGCCGCGCATCCGGGTCCGTACGCGGCTTGCCTGCTCCAGCAGGCCCATCCGCTCCACGACTTCGAGCGCGACGCCGCGGATGTCCACGGCCTGCCCGCCGGGGCGTTGGCCCGGAGCGCGTTCGACGACGGTGGGCGCGAAACCGTGGCGGCGCAGCCAGTAGGCGAGGGCGGGCCCGGCGATGCCGCCGCCGGAGATGAGTACGGTCTGCATGGGAAGCTCCTCTAGTGCTTCGTACGGTGTACGCGCTCTGAACGTACGCCGTACGCACAGCCCCTTCAACCAGCGAAATGCACGACGTGTACTAGGGCAGACGCCTTCCGTTCGACGTTGCTGCTGCTACCCTCTGCCCTAGTACAGGACAGGAAGGCGACAGGACGTGACGAAGGCCACAGGCGCAGCCGGTGATCCGCCCTATCTGCGCATCGTCGCCGCGATCCGGCGGCGCATCGCGGACGGTGAACTCGCCCCCGGGGACCGGGTTCCCTCGACCCGCCAGATCGCCCGGGAATGGGGCGTCGCGCTCGCCACCGCCACCAAGGCCCTGACCACCCTGCGCCTGGAGGGACTTGTCGAGGCCAGGCCCCGGATCGGCACGGTCGTCGCCGGAACCGCCCCCGCCCCACCGGCCCGCAGACGCCCGTCACCCGCCCCGGACCCCGAGCAGGAGCTGAGCCTCGACCGGATCGTCCGTACCGCCATCGAGATCGCCGACGCCGAAGGGCTCTCGGCGCTCTCCATGCGCGGCGTCGCGGCCCGGCTCGGCGTCGCGGCGATGTCGACCTACCGGTACGTCCCGAGCAAGGAAGACCTCGTCCTGCACATGGCCGACGCCGCGTACGGCGAGGACTCCTACCGTGCGGACGCCCCCGAGGATTGGCGTACCCGCATCGAGCTGGGCGCCCGGACCCTGTGGAGCCTGTACCGCAAGCACCCGTGGCTGGCCCAGCTCGGCTCCCTCACACGCCCGTTGCTCGTGCCCAATCTCATGGTCCACGGCGAGTGGGTGCTGGGCGCCCTCGACGGCCACGGCCTCGACCCCACGACGCTGTTCGACATCCACGTCCTGATCTACAGCCATGTCCAGGGCCTGGCGGTGCACCTTGAGATGGAGGCACACGCCGAAGCCGCCACTGGCCAGTCGGAAGACCAGTGGATGGACAGCCGCGCCCCCGCCCTCCAAGAACTGGTGGAATCCGGCCGCTTCCCGACCTTCGCCAAGGTGGTCGGATCCTTCAAGGACGGCTACGACCTGCGTCTCGACGCGCTCTTCGAATTCGGCCTCAAGGCACTCCTCGACGGCCTGACTTCCATCATCGAAGGTCAGGAAGCTGTCACGTAGACCGTAGAGTCCGGCTGTCCAACGGTCTCGGGAGCAGCCTGGAGTAGCGGGCGCTCACCGCTGGCCCATCGGCGCCTGCCTGCTGTAGACGGTCTGGGCCATCAGCGCGACCCCGCGGCTCCGGGTACGCGAGCGCCGGACATCTGCGCGATCGCGGCCGAAGGCGGCAATGCCTGGGCGACTGGGGTGAACCGGCCGAGCACCTCCATCAGCTCGGGCAGCCCGCGGCCCCCGTCAAGACGGATAAGCCGGATGTGGAAGAACACCGGCTGCTTCACGTAGATGGTTGGCGGTGAGGCGGCCGGCCTCCCGGCCGTTGGCACGCTCCTGCACGATCCATCCGCGCCGGCGGCCCGGCTCAGACGCCGGAGGAGACCTCGGCCTTCTCGTCGGACCCCGTGTCCTTCGCCTCGGCCGCCGCCAGCCTGCGGTTGCGCCGGACCGAGGAGAAGAAGGACGAGGCGATCAGGATGACGCCGACGAGGCCGGTGATGATCTCGTTGATCTCGTACTGGATGGTGACGAGCAGGATCACGGCGAGCGCGCCGATGGCGTAGTGCGCGCCGTGCTCCAGGTAGACGTAGTCGTCGAGGGTGCCCTGGCGGACGAGGTAGACCGTCAGCGACCGGACGTACATGGCACCGATGCCGAGGCCGAGCGACATCAGGACGATGTCGTTGGTGATCGCGAAGGCGGCGATGACGCCGTCGAAGGAGAAGGACGCGTCCAGGACCTCCAGGTAGAGGAACAGGAAGAACGCGGCTTTGCCGGCCATCACGGCCCAGCTCGCCGCAGGCGCCGTGCAGCCGATGCCGACGGACGTCGCGATCGACGGCGTGGCCGAGTTTCTCGACACCTGCAACTCCACCCCGGCGGCCTGGCCGCACGAGGCCGCGACCATCCACTACCACGCCACCGAGGGCCGCTCCTGGCTTCTCGCGTTGGACGGCACCGGCGCCTGGCCCGCACCCCTCACGGACGACGCCGCGCCCGCCTCCGCTTCGGCCACGGGCACGGCCGAGCAGCTGCTCCTCTTCGTCTGGGGCCGCCTCACGCTGAGCGACCTGAAGACCGAGGGCGACCAGCAGGTGTTCGAGCAGCTGATCGCCTGGGAGCCCGAGGAGTAGCCAGTCAATACCGCCAGCGGACGGCCTTGATGACGTCCGCCTCGGTGAACATCGCTGCCTGTGAGCTGTGCCGAGGCCGCACGGCGCGGGGTCTCCGCCATCTTGGTGGAGACCCCGCGCTGTCGCGTGTGCGAGACGGACTGCTGGACGGATCTGGTGCTTCCCGAACCGCACGAGGAGTGGTGAACCCGCGGCGGCGTGGGCGATACCCCCGGTGCGGTTTCGCCGGAGCGGGCGAGCATCAGCCCGGCCAGGCGTCCGGGGTTGTGCCGGTGAGGAGGTCGAGGGCCATTCCGATGACTCCGCGCCCCTCCGGGGAAAGCCCCAGCCTCACGTACCGCTCGGCTGGATCATCTTCCGGCCCGCGGTGCTTCCGCCGTCCACGGTGATCGACGCACCCGTCATGTAGGGGAAGTCGTCGGACGCGAGCCCGAGCACCGCGCGCGCGATCTCCTCGGCTTCGGCCATCCGTTCGAGACCGTCGACGTTGAGCGGTCCCCACGCCTGCTTGTACTTCACCCAGTCCGCGTCCGGGATTCCCGGCGGGCGGACGAAGGGGGTATCGGTGGTGCCGGGCAGCAGGGCGTTGAGCCTGATTCCCTTGGGTCCGTACGCGAGGGCTGCGGACTTCACCATGCCCTGCACCGCCCGCTTGCTTGCGGTGTACGCGGCGCCGTTCGGCCGCGCCTGTTCGGCCGCTGATGACGAGGTGCAGATGATGACGCCGCGCTGCGCCTTGAGCATGTGCGGAATCTCGTACTTGATCGCGAGGAACACTCCCCGGGCGTTGGTGGCCTGGACGTCATCCCACTCCTCGACGCTCATCTCATGGGGTAGTTTGCCGCCGCCGATGCCGGCGTTGTTGAAGGCGACGTCGATGCCGCCGTAACGGCTCGCGACTCGGTCGACGAAGCCGCGAACCTGGGCGTCCACGCGGACATCGGCCTCGATGTACGTGGCTTCGCCGCCCGCGTCCCGGATCTCGCGTTCCACCTGGCGCCCCAACTCGGCTCGTCTGCCACAGAATCCGACGTGGGCGCCCTCAAGGGCGAACGCCTTCGCTGCCGCCCTGCCTATGCCGGATGTGCCACCCGTGATGAGCACGGACTTTCCCTGGAAGCGGCCGGCCTTGGTGCGGGACCTCGGCTGGGCGCCGGTCGCGTGGGCGGTGGTGCCGAAGGCCGCGCTCCCCAGCCCCAGAGCGGCCGCACCACCGAGGAGGGACCGCCGCCCCATGGCGGTGGATTCTGCGTCTGCGTTGGCACTCGTGCCCGTATGCGCATTGGTATCCATGACGATCACTCTTGCCGCCCGACCCGGGTTCCCGACTCCCTCCACGGGCCGGACATCGCGGCCGGTGGGAGGAGGTGGCCTCCTCCCATGGCAGGACCCGGGCGCACGGGCGTCCGCCTATCGTGGGCGTGTGAACAGAGCTTGGATTGAGCCTGCGTTCGACAGAAGATTCGCCGGCATGCGGATCCTTGCGCTTGCCGGCGTAATGGTCGGCTATTTCCTGCTGCTGCAGCGGCCCTCCGGGGCACGAGACTGGAGCCTCGCCGCAGCCGGGCTCGTGCTGTGCCTGGCCGCGGGGAAATGGGTGTTCGGTGCGCTCCTGGCGCAGTCGGTCCTGCTCGTTGCCGCACACACGCTGGGCGCGAGCATCGTTCCTTCGTTGAAGGTGCTGGCCGCCGTTACTCTCTTCGAGCTGGCGGTACAGCAGTCCGGACGCTGCCTCGCCGCCGGGACGACGGGACTGGCACTTGCCGTCGCCGTGAACCGCTTCGAAGACCTGCCCGGCGAACTCCTGCCGGTGCTCTACAAGATGGGTATCGTCGCAGGCCTGCCGCTGCTCCTGGGCGCGTACGTACGCGTGACCCGCGACGCTGCGGTGCATGCCCGTCGACACGCGGAACAGCAGGAACTTCGTGCCGAACAACAGCTGCTGGCCGCCCGCGCGGCGGAGCGCACCACCATCGCACGCGAGTTGCACGACCTCGTGGCCCACCACGTCTCCTCCATGGTGTTGCGCGTCGGTGTTGCCCGGCACGTCACCGCAGCCACCAGCACCACTGATCCGCGGATCACCGACGTTCTCGACGACCTGCACGCCAGTGCCGGTGCGGCACTGACCGATCTGCGGCGCCTGGTCGCCGTACTGCGAGCCCCGGACCGGACCGGTCCCGGCACCGGCTCCCTGGTCGAGCCCGGAGCTCTGCCGGCGGCTTTGGAGTCGGTGGTGGAACACAGCCGCCAGACCGGCCTGACCGTAACCGCTTCCGTGGATCCCCGCGTCGCGCGGCTGGACGCGGTACGTGGCCTCGCGGTCCTCCGCCTGGCCCAAGAGGGCCTGGCCAACGCGGCCAAGCACGGCGGGCCCGGCGCACACGCCGAGCTGGCCGTGCGGGTGGCCGATGATGCCGTTCACGTGACGATCCACGACGACGGCGCCGGAAGGGCCCGGCCACCGGCCTCCGGCCCTTCCGGACACGGCTTGATCGGCATGCGTGAACGCGTGGACCTGCTCGGCGGCCGACTGGATGCGGGCCCCGCCGCTCAGGGCTGGCGGCTCACGGCCGAACTTCCCGCCTTCGCATCCGACATGGAGCCCCAGCTGTGATCCGCATCCTCGTCGTCGACGACCAGCAGCTCGTCCGAATGGGACTGCGCATGCTCTTCGAGCAGGCGCAGGACATCGAGATCCTGGGCGAGGCGGACAACGGCGCGGAGGCGGTACGACTGGCGGAACACCTGACTCCCGACGTCGTCCTCATGGACTTGAGAATGCCCGGCATGGACGGCATCACGGCCACCCGCCGCATCTTGACCGCACGCCCTGCCACCCGGGTCGTCGCCCTCACCACGTTTGACGACGACGACCATCTGTATCCGGTGCTCGCGGCCGGAGCCTGCGGTTTCCTCGTCAAGGACACCCCACCGGCCGAACTCCTGGAGGCAGTACGCCGGGCCGCCAACGGAGAGGCCCCCTTCAGCCGGGACGTCCTTGACCGCCTCGTCGCCCAGGCTCTCCACACCCGTTCCTCCTCGGACACTCCTACGGACTTCCCGGCGCCGGCCATCACCCCGCGCGAGCGAGAGGTGCTTGGACTGCTCGGCGTAGGCCTGTCCAACAAGGAGATCGCCGACCGGCTGCATCTCGGGGTCACCACGGTGAAGACGCACGTGGCCAGCCTGATGGCGAAGACGGGCCGGGACAACCGCATCCGTCTCGCTGTTCTCGCCGTCCTCACCGGCATCACGCCGAACTGATGTCGCTGAGGGGGAGGGCGGTTGCGGTATCAGTGGCTCGGTGAGCTGGGGTGTTGCAGGTAGCGCCTCGGTGTAAAGGACCGAGGCGCTTTTTCGTGTTCTGGGATGTGTTTGTGCTGGTCAGCGTGCTGATCGACGGGGGTGGGGGCGTTGTTGGGTTTCGGCGTGGTGGTCGAGGCGGATCGCGTCCAACACTGCTTTGGTGATGCGTTCGGTGCCGTTGTGGATGGCGGTGTTGGCGGCTTGCCGGATGAGTCTGGTGAGGCTGCCGATGCGGCCGACGGTGCGCTGGTGGAGGTACGTGGCGTGGCGGGGGAGTGTGCCGGGGCGGTGGTGTTGGAGGGTGCGATCACGGCTCGTCCCGTATGGGCCGGAAACCCGCCGCGAGATCCGGCATCCTCCCTGCACCTCACCCATGGGGATGAACTCGCCGAGCCACGGCCCTTCCTGAGGTGAACGAGCGCCAGCGCTTGCCCGACGTCCCCGATCCCGTGGGCGGCAGCGCAACACATCCGGAGTTCGACCGGCGTGCGTCGTGGCTTGGCTCCACGCTCACGACAGGATCGGCGTCCCCGCCACCCTGCCCGCGGCCACGCTGGCCGTGGCCGGCACTGCGGCCGTGCGCGCACGATCGGTCTCGATGCCCAGTGGCTGGTCTTGGCGGATGACGTGGCGGGGGAGGACCGGGTGTCGGGCCGGTCCACCGAGGAGGACGCCGACGCGCTGGCCGGGCTGGTGACGGGGGAGTTGGGGCATCGGTCCACCGGCTGACCGCGCCCGACACGGTGCCGCCGGCTGTGTTCGGCCAGGCGCGGGTGATTGACCGGTTCCGGTAGGGGTCGGGCGGCCTGCGGCCTGCGGCCTGCGGCCTGCGGCCTGCGGGCGACGCTGGCGTGGCCCCCGCCTGCGCGGCACCGCCGCCGCGGGCACGTCCGGGGCGGTCCGGTACGCGGTCGCGTACACGGCCCCGGGAAGGAGCGCTGGGGCGGCGCGATCACCCTGCCCTTCATGCCTGACCGGTGCCCGCTTCGGTTGCCTTGACGGCTACGCCGGAGCCCCGTGTCAGCGCGCCGGCGCGGGCGGCGGCGAGCGTGATCCGCACGGCCTGGTCGGCGGTGCCCTCCTCGACCGGATCAGGACTGACCAGCAGCCGGAAGTAGATCGGAGCGGCCAGCGTTTTGATCAGCTCGACCGGATCGGTGTCGGCCGGGAGTTCGCCCCGTTCGATGGCGCGGGCGATCACCGGCTCGGCCCGCTGGAACCGGTCGGCGAAGACCCGCCGCCGTGCCTCGGCGATCTCCGGCAGCCGACCGGCGTCGGAGTACATCGCGGTCTGCACCGCCCTGCCCACCGGGCCCGACATGCTCTGCACGAGCGCTTGGGCGAGCGCTTGTAGGTCGGTCTCGACGGCGCCGGTGTCCGGAATGGGGATGTCAGTGGCGAAGTGCTCGGCCAGCGCGTCGACGACCAGGCTCGCGCGGTCCTTCCAGCGCCGGTAGAGCGTTGTCTTGTGCACCCCGGCTCGCTGAGCCACACCTTCGACGGTCAGCTCGGCGTATCCCCGGTCCACCAACTCGGCGAGGGTGGCGGCGCGCACCGCCGCCTGAGCCTTGCGGCCGCGCCCGACCGGGCGGGCGGGGCCGGAGGAACCCAACTCCATTGCAACTCCTAGTTGCGTTAGCAGGTATTCACGTGTCAGGCTCCAGCGTATCGCAACTAGAAGTTGCATTAAGCGGGCTCCTGTCCAGCTGCGCGCCGGATGCCCTCGAGCTAGGAGAAGGAAGGCCATGCCCAGCTCTTCCCGTACGTGGACCCTCGACTCCATCCCCGACCAATCCGGCCGCCTGGCGGTGGTGACCGGAGCCAACAGCGGCATCGGCCAGGTCACGGCAGAGACACTCGCTCGCCGGGGAGCCCATGTCGTGCTGGCCTGCCGCAGTCCCCAGCGGGGGCAGGTCGCCCTGGACCGGCTGCTCGCCCGGGCACCCGGCGCCGATGCCGAGGTGCGCCTCCTGGACCTAGCCGATCTTGCCTCCATACGTGCCTTCGCCGACGGCTGGGACCATGACCGGCTCGATCTGCTGGTCAACAACGCCGGCGTGGCGATGGTGCCGTTTGCCCGGACCGCCGATGGCTTCGAGTCGCAGTTCGGGATCAACCACCTGGGCACCTTCGCCCTGACCGGGCTGATGCTGCCTCATCTGCTCGCCTCGCCCGATCCGCGGGTGGTCACCGTCAGCAGCGAAGGCCAGCGGTTCGCCCGCTTCGACCTGAACAACCTCAACGCCGAACGCCGCTATGGCGCCATGTTCGCCTACCTGCAGTCCAAGCGCGCCAACCTCTACTTCGCCACTGAACTGCAACGTCGCGCCGACGCCGCCGGCCTGAGGCTGCGCAGCACGGCCGTCGCCCCCGGCCTCACCCGCACCAACGTTCTCACCGGCGGCGCCAACGGCAACCGCGGCCGAGTCTATGGAGCGTTGACCCGGCTGCTGCTCCGCATTGCCTTCCGCCCCACCCCCGAAGGTGCCAAGACCTCCCTGCACGCCGCGACCGTCCCGAACCTGCCGGGCGGAGCGTATGTCGTGCCCGGCGGGCCGCTGCAGCTACGCGGCGAACCAACCCTGCGCAACCGCGAGCGCGCCATCCGTGACACCACCACCGCCCGCCGGCTGTGGGAGCTGTCCGAGAAGCTCACCGGCGTTGCCTTCCGCCTGTCCGACGATGCTGCATGCCCCACCCAAGAGTCCTGCTAGCCAGCCCGCTGTTCACCTCGGAAGACATGCGTAAGGCGAGACCTTTGTGACCGTCGTCGGCAACCTGGTCGACGACCCCGAACTCAGGTTCACCCGGGGAGGCGTCGCAGTCGCCGCGTTCCGCATCCCATCCACCCCGCGCACGTTCGACCGGCAGACCAATGAATGGAACGACGGTGAAAGCCTGTTGCTGACCTGCCCGGTTTGGCGCCATGCCGCTGAGAACATCGCCGCCACCCTCGCCAGCGAAAACCCGCGTCATCGTTTACCGCTGGACAGGAGCCCCGCCCCGTGACCCGCACGCCCGACATCGTCACCCTCGCTTCCCTCGACACTCACCGCCTGATCGTCACCCTTCCGAACCAGGGCCCCGCCAACGTCCGCTCGAACCTTCCGCGCGCCACCGCCGCCGCCATGCTGCGCCGTCTCGCCGACGAGCTCAACGCCGAGCAGCCCCTCGCCGTCCTGCCCGGGGACGTGTTCGCCAGCCTCACCCAGCGGCTCACCCGCCGCCACCGCCCCGCCGAGGCCGCCCGGCACGCAGCCGACGCCCTCGCCCACCACACCCGCGAGCTCGCCAACATGCTCGCCGCCGCCCTTGACCGAGGCATCCCCGCCGAAGCCCCGTCGGTCGGCCGGTACCTGGTCTCGATTCTGCGCAGCCACGCCGTCGATCTCGACAGCCCGCCCCGGACCGCCCGTGACGATGTGCTCGACCTCACCGCCGCCCGCCACGCCCGCCAGACGCAGAGATGAGCAGCGACACCACCCTCGCCGTGGCCGTCGGCGCCGCGCCCCCTGGTCCTGATTTTTCCGGTGCCCCAGTCGCCGCAGTCGACTCCGCAGTTGCCCGGTACTACCCGTTGGTGGAGCTGCTCGCGCTCGCGTGTGCGCCCGCGCAATGACTCGGTCCCATCCCTCCGGGCGGTTTGCCCATGGGTTTGTAGGAGTCGCCGCAACCCCACCCTAGGCTACTTGGAGTAACCATTCGGCTACTCCAAGTAGAAGGAGATTGAGGTGCGTTGTAATTCTGTGGGCCGGCTGGTGGTCGTTGCCTCGGCAGCCCTGATGCTGGTCGGACTGGTGAGCGTCGGCGCGGCCCAGGCATCCAGTGGGCTCATCACGTACTCGATTGAGTTCTCCAATCCCCGGGAGAGCGATGACAACGACCTGCCCGAACCGTATGGCGAGGTCGTCGTGAGGGCGCCGTGGGGCCAGCAGACTGCCCTGTGGGAGCACCCGGATCGGGACATCAACACGCCGACCCTGCCCCGCTACCCGCTGTTCGGCGGCGCCGAGCACAGGTTCGTCCCCCACCTCGTCACCGAGGTATGTGCCTTCGTGGGGGAGGACGACACCGGCATTAACGATGACGACATCCTCGCCGACGGCTGCGTGCCCTACACGGGCCCCGGCGAGTACACCATCAGCGATGAAGGCGGGTCTGTGACGGTCACCGTGTACGACTTCGGCTGATCGCCACAGCGCACCGACGCCCCTGTTGTCCCGGGAGGGTTGACCGGGACAACAGGTCGGCTGAAGTGCACCGCACAACAACGCGTTTCGTGGCTCGTGAGAGGCGGCTGAGGAGGCTGGAACGCGGATGCGCGGAGTCGTGACACGACGCTGTGAACGTTCGCACTATTCCCCAGGGGTGAGTGCACGCAATTCGCCCGTGCCAGCCCGGGAGTACCCGTCGCCCGGCCATGGATATCCGAAAGCTGCCCAGGGTGCGATGGAACGAAGGCCCCAGGAGGCCGTTCGTCATCCGGCGTTGATGCGCCCTCCAGCTGGCGCGGCAACCGCGGGTGCGCGTATCCGGAATGGTCTAGACGTCGTGCAAGAGCAGCCTTCGCGCGACCCTGTCCGGCATCGCCGTCGAGTCCAGGCCACCGATGGCAGCGACCTCGACCGCGAAGAAGTGGACTCCCGCGTCATCGGCTGGCTCCTCGCCACTGCATCCAACGCGCTGGTGTTCGCAACCGCGCGAGGAGTGGTGAGTCCACTCCTGTTCAGGCCCGGATTTCGTTGAGGAGCATGCGCAGGGTGAGGCTGTGCTTTTCGGGTGCAGGGCGTCCATCTAGGCGGTGGCGAGGGCTGCACCCCCCACCCGGTCCCCGGACCGGGATAGCATCAACCTCCTGTGGAGCTCCAAGTGGGTGGCGAATCGCAGGAGGCTGGCGGGGAGGTGGGCCGGGGCCTGGTCCTGCGAGTCGGTGGCGCCCTGCTCCTCGCCGAGGCGGGCCAGGAGCAGGGACCGGAACACGTTCACCGCCACCACGGCACCGCGTAGTCCGAGGTCTGCTCGTGCGAGCCGGCCGTGTCGAAGACCCGGCGGCCCTGGGTGTCGAGGGCCAGGGCCGTTGTTCGGTCGCCGCGGAGGGCGGCGGCGTGGGCTTTGCCGTAGATGGCGTTGAGCACGCCGAGGGACGACCGGTGTGAATTGAGCGAAAATGATTCGAACATTCAAATATCGGCTCAGGAGTCCGCTCGGCGGACTGGCGGCAGACCTCTCGGCGCGAATCGTGCCGCCGGGCCAGGCATCTGCTCCTTTCATGCGGATCTACCGAGGAGTACGCCTCCTGCTTCCGGGTTCGGGCATCTACTGGGAAGACCTGGCCTGGCTCTCCTTCGCCGTCGCACTCCGTGCCGAGGAGCTGTGCGCCAGGTATCCGAAGGGCATCCACCTCGAGATCGTCTCTCTCGACTTCCCGTTGACCGACTACCGCCCGGAGGTTGCCGCCCTCTCCATGGACGGGTGGCTGCGCGAGGAGTTCGACCTGCCCGACGCCGGGATCGCTTGCGCCTACTCGGGTGGCGCGGACCCCTATGCCTTCTCGTGGGGTGGGGCGGAGCCGCCGCTGCGGAGCCCGCGGCTCTAAGACGTCGGCACGACCGACGACGGCCGCATGCGCCGCCTCGCAGCTGCGCGCAGATCGCCGCGCGGACGGGTGGTGCCGGCCTTCGAGCGGGACTGGGCCAAGGCCCTGGAGGATGCCCGCGACTCCTTCAGCCTCACCCCTTGCACGAGGTGGTGCGTACCTGGCAGTTGCGCGTCGCCGCGGCCCCGGCCGTCGACGCCTTCATGGACTCCGGCCGCGACGAGTCCGGCTTCGTGGACCTGGACGACCTCCTCGGTCGCCGCCGGCGACCGGTCAGCCGTGGGCGGTGCGTCTTTCCCCGCAGGGCCGCGAAGACGCTCGCCGAGCTTCCCGACCCGGCCAGGGAGATGGTCCGCGACGTCCTGGGCATCGCGGTGCGCTCCCCGTGGGGCTGGCCCCAGTGGAACGCCGGCGATCCGGAGGGCGAGGACGTCCGCGCCACGTCCGTCGGACAGCTGTCCGACGTCTACACGGTCAACCGCCTCACCCGGCACCTGTCCGTCCTGGACATCGTCTGGCTCGGGTAGCAACGCCTTGCCCTCGGCCGCATTAAGGGGTCAGCCGATGCGAACGGTGATCTCGGGGAGGGGTATGTCGGAAAGGTTCAGCTGGAGCCCGGTCAGGGTCAGGTAGGTCTGCGAGTCGGTCAAATCGGAGGTGGTGGACGGCGCCTGGGTCTTCCCGCGTGTGCTCACCAGCAGGTACCAGCCCCCGCGCTTGTAGCTGCGGGAGGCGTCGGGGCGGTCGCCGTTCGGGTTCAGCGTCCAGCCCTGGCGCTCCAGGTCGGCGCAGATCGCGTTCACCTCCGACTGTGCGGCGGTCTTCTCGCGGACGGCCATCCAGCCCGTCCTGTTCGAGTTGGCGTCGGCCGCGACGGTCGGGCGGCCCTGCGCCGGGTCGAGGCCCGCCGCGCTGACCGCGGTCCGGATCACCTCGTCCACGGCGTCCCGTGTGAGGGGCGGTGACGTGGACTCCGGTGTGGGCGCCGCCGTGGATGGGGACGGCGTGGGCGCGGCCGCGCCCAGGTGGACGCGCCCGTCGTCGGCTATCTGGATGTGGTCCGGCAGGACCACGGCGCCCAGACTCACGATCAAGGTCGCGGCAAGCCCGATCCACACCCTCTTCAACAGCGCGTTCAACGTGAAACTCCCCCGAGTGATCATTCAGAGGGAGTCTCACACACACTGCCCGGCGCCCGGCAGCCCTTAAGAGAGCATCTGATCTACGTTGTGGGTGGTTGGGGGTGGTCGAGTGACCGCGTCCTTCGTGCGTCGTTGCACGGCTCGTGACTTCTCGGCGCCCGTATCGCAGTGACGTGTCCGATGCCCGGTGGGCTCTGATCGAGCCTGTCTTCACGGCCTGGCGGGCCGCGCGAACCGGGCCCGGCACTGCGGCCCGGGTTCATGACCTGCGCGAGATCGTCAATGCGATCCTCTACGTGAACCGCACCGGCATCCCATGGGAGGACCTGCCGCACGACTTCCCGCCCTGCAAAACGGTCTACGACTACTACGCGAACTGGGAAACCCTCACGGGACTACGCAGCAGGTCCACGACCTGTTGCGGGACAGAACCCGCCGGGCACAGGGCCGGGCCGCCACGCCGACGGCGGCCGTTGTGGACGCACAGAGCGTGCAAGCCTCGGGCAACGTGCCCGAATCCAGCCAGGGCATCGACGCCGCCAAGAAGATCAAAGGCCGCAAGCATCACCTGGTCACCGACACCCTCGGCCTCGTTCTTGCCGTGATCGTCACGGCCGCCTCAGTGCACGATTCCGCCAGCGGCAAAGAACTCCTACAACACCTCGCCGCGTCCCATCCCGGCGTGACGAAGGTCTGGGCCGAGGGGGCTACCAGGCCTCTGTCATCAACCACGGAGCCGGCCTGGGCATCGACGTCGAAGTCGTCAAGCGAGCCTCCGCCGCCGGGTTCGAACCCATCCCGAAGCGTTGGGTGATCGAGAGGACGTTCGGCTGGCTGACGCGCCAATCGGTCAACACGGCCTGAACCTTGATCAGATGCCCAGTTATAGGTGACGTTCACGAGAGCAGGAGTCAGCTGCCGCAGGCCGGGCGCATCCGTCACTGCCCGGTCCGGTTGGTGACGGGCTGTTGAGAGGCGGTCGGTGGTGCGAATAGTGCCTGGACGGTCTCGGTGGCCAGGTCTCGCAGCCAGGTGTGGGCGCGGTCGTCGTCGTAGCGCTGGTGCCACAGCAGGTACAGGGGGACGTCGGGCAGCGGCAGGGGCGGCGGCAGCGTCGCCAGGCCGAGTTGTTCCCGAGCCGTACGGGTGACCGCGTCGGGGAGGGTGACGACCAGGTCGGTGTCGAGGGCGAGTTGCAGGGCGAAGGCGGCGGTGGGCCCGGCGGCGGCGACGCGTCGTTCGAGTCCGCGTGTGGTCAGGGCGTCGTCGATCGGGTCGCGCAGGCTTCCGCGTCGCGAGACGGTGAGGTGTTCGGCGGCTGCGTAGCGCTCGAGGCTCAGCGGGCCTTCGGCGAGCGGGTGGCCCGGTCGGACGGCGACGACCAGCCGGTCCCTGCCGACGAGACGGTGGCGGATGTCGGGGAGCGTCGGAGTGCTGGAGCTGGATTCGAGGTCGACCTCACCCCGGCGCAGCTCGGCGTCGTCCGTCCCGGGTTCGGCGGACAGGCGCAGCCGGACTCCGGGGGCCTGGCGGTGAACGGCGGTGATCAGAGCGGTCCCGGAGGCTGCGGTCAGGGCGTCGTGCCAGCGCACGGTGAACACCCGGTCCAGAGCCGCCAGGTCGAGTTCCTGCTGCGCGGACAGAAGTTGGTGGGCCTGCTGCACGAGGGCGTGGACTTGGGCGCGCATGGCCAGCGCGCGGGTGGTGGGGACCATGCTGCGGCCGGTGCGGACCAGGATCTGGTCACCGGTGGCCTTGCGGATGCGGCCCAGGGAGCGGCTCATCGCCGGTGCGGTGACGTGGAGGCGGGCCGCCGCGCCGGCGACGCTCCCCTCTTCCAGCAGGGCGTCCAGGGCCGTGAGCAGGTTCAAATCCAGTTGCATGGCAGTAACTCTACAAGTGAAAAGCATGCACTTGTTGTTAATGACCAAGCGGCCTACCTTCGAAGTGCGGGGGCGAGACAACCGCCCCGCTTGGACCGATCCCAAGGAGCCCACCATGAGCACAGCCATGCCTTTCGACGCCGACGCGACGCTCCTGTCCGACGTGACCGCCGCAGTGAAGGCCGCCGGCGTCACGCTGCGCGACCGCTACACCTCGCACGCTCGGGGCGTGAGTCTCGACGAGGTCGTCGGCGAGATCCACGCCAACGACGACGCGGTACTGGACGTGCTGCGGGAACCGCTGCTGCGGGCCCGGCAAGGGTCGCAGTGGGCCGAGGACGAGCTGGCCGGCGGCGCGCTCCCGCCCGGGGAGTGGTGGGTCGTCGACCCCGCCGAGGGCAACATCAACCACGTCCACGGCATGGACGACTGGGCCGTCACCGCCACCCTGGTCAGCGACAACCTGCCGGTACTCACCGTCGTCCACCTGCCGCTGACCGGCGACACCTACACCGCGGTCGCCGGCGGCGGTGCCCGCCTCAACGGCCGGCCCCTGAAGGTGTCCGCCAAGACCGACCTGGGCGCCGCCCTCATCGGCACCGGTCAGGCCAGGCCCGGCGAGGACGAGCGCACCTTCCGGCGGATCGGTGACTCCGTCACCGCCATGCTCATCAACGGCCTGGTCGTGCGCGTGTCCGTTCCCGCCACGATGCAGCTCATCCATGTCGCCGCCGGACGCATGGACGCGTTCTGGCAGTTCTCCGACGTCCGCTCCGGCCTGGTAGCCGGCGCCCTGCTGGTCTCCGAAGCCGGAGGCACCGTCACCGACCTGGCGGGAGAACCCTGGAACACCGGCAGCTGCGACTTCCTGGCCGCCGCCCCCGGCATCCACGGCGCCGCCCTCAAGGTCCTTTCGCCGACCGCCTGACCGGAAGTCTCCGCTCTTCCCACCCCGATACCGCAAGGAGCATCACCACATGACCAACATCGGCATCCTGGGCGCCGGCCGCGTCGGCACCAACCTCGCCGGCAAGCTCTCCGCAGCCGGACACCATGTCACCCTCGGCAGCCGGGACCCCGAAGGCACCACCGCCCGTACCGCCGGACCCGCCCCGCGGATCACCTTCGCCGACCTGCGCACCACCGCCCGCACCACGGACATCGTGATCAACGCGACGCCCGGCGACAGCTCCCTGGACCGCCTCACCGACCTGCGCACCGAACTCGCCGGCAAGATCGTCGTCGACGTCTCCAACGCCACCCGCGACGCCGCTGACGGCCTGCCCGGCGACCTGTGCTATCCCGGCAGCAGCCTCGCCGAGAAGCTCCAGGCCGCGCTCCCCGACACCCATGTGGTCAAGACCCTCAACACCATGCTGTTCATGGTCATGACCGCCCCCGAAACCCTGGCCATCGCACCGACCGCCTATCTCTCGGGCGACGACGAACACGCGAAGAGGACCGTTACCGGCCTGCTCGGCGACCTGGGCTGGCAGCCCGAACGGATCGAGGACCTGGGCGACATCACCACAGCCCGCGCCACCGAGGCCATGATCCTGGTCGTGCCCCACATCCTGCGCCGACACGGCTTCAAGCCCTTCGCCGTCTCCCTCGCCCGCTGACCCACCGAGACCCCGTTCAGACCAGTACCAGTTAGCGGGCTCGTGCGAGGAGGCTGGGGGTGGGGGCTAGGCCGTGTCCTCAACGGCATCTTGTGGAAGCCGTCCACCGGGGCGGCCTGGCGGGATCTGCCGGAACGGCATGGACCGTGGAAGACGGTCCATGAACGGTTCCGCCGCTGGCCGGCGGACGGAACGTGGGACCGACGCCGCCCCGGCTCCGTCGGCCCGTCAGCCAGGGGAACGGTCCGGACGGCAGCCGATCTGTTCTGCGCAGGCCCCGTCTGGGATGCTGAAGGCCAAGCTCGACAGGGGGGCAGCCGGTGTATTCGGAACCTATGGCGCGAGCCGTTGTGGAACCAGCAGTACTCAAGCTGATACGGCAGTACCCCCGTGGCAGGTCGTTCTCCACTACGGTCACATTCGGCGGGGACGACTTCACCATGTGCGCCCACATACGGGCGCAGTGGGCAGCACCCGGGCAGGTGAAGATCGCACTGGCCTGTTGGGTCGTCAACATGGACACCGCGCGCTATCTCGGTGACAACCCGCCTGCCAGAGAGGAGATGCGCCTGCCACCGGAAGGCGCAGCGGAGTGGGACGAGGAACTGACCAGCCGGGTGATCGGCCACCTCGCAGCTCGTATGAACGCTCTTGCCACCGCCCTGCCGACCACCGACGAACACCTCACCATCACCGTGCCTCTCGTCCTGACGTAGTCCGGTTGAAGGGTCGGCCGCACAACGCCCGGGGGGCGCCCCGGCCTAGCCGCACACACCGGTGACCGGAGCCAGCCCGGTCGCTACGTGCATCGACGGCCTGGAGGCCGCTGTAGGCGAGCGCGGCGAGTCAGCGATCGATCAGGCTCCGCGACCTCGCCGGTGCAGCCAGATCGCGATCAGGGCGCGCTGAGCGACGCGGCGCCGGTCTCGTCGTCAGCCAGGACCGTGTCCGCCACAAGGCCCTGCCTGGCGACGTGCTGGAGCCAGGCCCGTCCGGCGGCCCCGAGAACGCTTCCGCCCCGCCCCGTCCTCAATCCGCGGCAAGCACCCGTTCGCGCAGGCCTGCAGGGCCGTTGCGGTAGCAAGGCAGCGGACGCTGCCCGAGCCCGGCAAGATCCGAAAGACACGCCCTCGCCCTGGCCGTGGGTGGTCATTTCGCCGTCGCGAGGGACCGAAGGGCTGCGGTTGGCACGGCGAGGAGCCCGCCGCGTGGCGGCTACGGCGTGGAGTGGGGCGTAACGTACGGGCAGCCCGTCGGGTTGTTCGTGTGTGACGGTTGTGCGAGGGCCGGGGTTGCGCCGGTCGACGTTTCTGCGGGCTACCGCTGCGGCGGCCTTCGGGACAGGCGTGGCCGGGCCTGTTGTCGGCCGGGGCCCCGCCGGTCCCGACCGTGGCGGGCGGGGCGGGTCCGACGGTCTCCACGTGGTGAAGGAAGACGGTTTACGAACGGCACCGGCCGTGGTGGTCGTTCTCCGGCTACACCGGATCCAGCTTCACCAGTCATACGAAGATGGCCGGCGTCGTCTGGGCACCCCGCGACCACGTGATGATGGGGCAGTGTCTCTTCGGAAGGACGAGGGCCCAGGGGGAACGCCGCTGACGGAACAGGTGCTGGCCTGGCTCATCACGTCGCAGGGGCGGGCGACGGCCATCACGGTCGATGCCCAGAGGCATTTCGAGGATGCTGATGGCGCCGACGCCTTCATCCCGCCGGGTGAGGACCCGGTGGCCTGATCGCAGCCGGTCAGGCCACGTCGTCCTCTCGCTCGATGGCCTTGAGGCGGTTCTTCAACCGGTAGCTGGGGCCGCTGACGGAGATCACTTCGCAGTGGTGGAGGAGTCGGTAGGGGCCGGCGGTCAGTGACCACTGGCCGGAGTCGTCTTGCGTCAGCTGCCGGGGAGCTTCTCCTGCAGCCAGTCGAAGACGACATCGCAGTGCTGCTGTGGGGCCATCGGGGAGCAGTGCAGCTGCGCGCCGGTGGCGGTGGTGAGCTTCACGTAGTCCTTGGGAGCCGTCAGTTTGTCGAACATCTGGCGCGGCTGGCCGGGATAGAACTGCTCGTAGTCGTAGTCGAGGACCAGCGTGGGCGCCTTGATGCCGCCGACGACGTTCGTGATGTCCAGCGACTCGATGAGTTTGGCCGGGGTCCAGAAGTCGGTGAACATCTTGCCCTTGCGGGCGTCGAGCATCGCCGGCACGGAAAAGGGCTCGATGCGCTTCTTCAGCGCCGCGGCCGCGTCCGGGGGCAGCTCGGGGACGACCTCCTTGTTCCAGATGGCGTTCGTCTCCTCCTTGTCCGGGGTGACGATCTTCCGGAGCTCCGGAGGAAAGCCGAGCCACGGCGACAAGCAGCCAGGCATCGCCACCAGGGCGGCGATCCTCTTCTCGAAGGCCGCGGCCCGGGGCGCCAGGTTCCCGCCCATGCTCAGCCCGGTCAGGGCGATCTTGTCCGTGTCCACGTCCGGGCGAGCGACCAGCCAGTCGACGAGCGGCGTCACGACGGTCTCCCAGCGCGGTGTGAAGACCACCTGGTCGACGAAGAGCAGCTGCCCCTGGCCGGGCCCGTCGTACACCAGGGCGTTCCAGCCGCGCGTCAGAGCGGCCGAGACGCCGTAGGTCCACATGTCGACGTCCTGCCCGTCGCTGCCGTTCGTCAGGATCACGGTGGGGCGCCGCTCGCCCGAGGTGTCCGGCCGGAAGAACCACACCGGCAGCGGGGTCTTCCCGTACGGGATCTTCGCCGTCACCGGCGCCGGGTCGCACAGCCCGCAGAACGTGTCCCAGGCCCCACGCCCGGCCTTGTACAGCTGCTCCTCGCTGCCCGGGTCGTCGGAGCCGAGGACGAAGAACAGCGCCTGGCCGTAGTACTGCGCGGCCCGCAGGGCGCGGAAGCGCGTGGTCTGCTGGTCGGGCTTGCTGCCCTGGGGCGGCTTCACGAGCTGGTCGCCGAGTTTCCTGAACGTCGCGGTGTACGTCTGGGCCGAGAGGCCGGCCTTGTTGATCGTGTTCACGGCGGTGAGGACCTCGCCCACCTCGGCGGCGCCGAATCCGGAGCCGCCGAGCGCCAGGAGCCCGTTGAAGTTGAAGGCCGGGTCCTTGAAGAGGGTCATCACCCCGGGCGTGGGTCCGCCCGCGGCAGCGGAGGCCGAGTCCGAGGGGGCGGGTGCGGGCGCGTTCGCGGGCGATGCGCCCGACGGCGTGCACCCGGCGGCCAGCACGGCCCCGGCCCCGCCGACGAGCCCGGCGAGGGTGGTGCGGCGGGTGGGGCCGGCGGCGCGATCACTCGGTACGTACGTCATGGCAGCCGAACGTAGGAGCCTCACGTCGGGCCTGCCCGCGCGACACCCGCCGTTCCCCCGAACGGCGCTTCACACGGTGCCTGGATGCCTCAACCGCCCGGAGCGCGATACGGCTGCGCGGTCGCGCGCAGGCGCTTGCCCCGCTGCCCCAGCACCACCTTCACCGGGACCAGTACCGCCCACCACAGCTGCGCGACCGTCGGGGAGACGAAGGCGAGCGGCACGGCCACGGCGAAGACCAGCACCATCGACGCCAGATCGAGCACGTCGTTGCGCGCCACGGGATCGGGCATCGCCGTACTGCTGAGCCACGGGCGCTTCCACAGCACGACCGTCAGCGCGAGCTGTGCGGCCCCGATGGCCGCGACGGCGCCGGAGTAGACCGCCACCGACTGCGGCCGGTCCCCGTACTCGGCCAGCAGGGTGGTGGGGAAGGGCATCAGGGCGATCAGCCCCAGGTTCAGCAGTCCGAGCTTGATGACCGTCCCGTCCACGTCCCGCACGTACCGGAAGACCTGATGGTGGCCCCGCCAGAACGCCGCGATGACCACGAAGCTGAGGGCGTACGCCCACAGGTTGGGCACCACCTCGCCCAGCGCATCTTCGAAACCGGCCGCGTCCAGCCCGGCGGGCAGCGTGATGTCCAGGGCCAGCAGCGTCATCGCGATGGCGAAGACGCCGTCCGACAGCGCGAGGACCCGGGCCGCGCTCCCCTCGTCGTCCCGCACTCGCTGATGGCCGTTCACCAGGCCACCATAGAGTTGAACATCCCGGAATATGCTGATTTCGGCGTGCGTCACGCGACCCGGTCAAGGGGGCTGAGGAACATCCGTGTCAGCTTGACCCGATGCAGGGCCGCCTCGCTGACGGGGTCGCCGTGGTGGGCTGCGAACATGCGGCCCCTGACCTGCCTGCTCGATCTGTGCGCGGTCCTCGGCGGTGAGCTGGTCGAGGTCGGCGGTGACGCGGTCGATGAGCCGGCGGACCCGGCTGATCTCCTCGTCGCTGGGCATGGCCTGGGTGCGTGCCCACTCGTCGGCTTCGAGCCGGTTCGGCCAACGGGAAGAGGGCTGCGCACTCGTAAGCCTTGCGCCGCGGCCACTTCCGCGGCCGCCCCGCTACCTGGTCTTCGCAATGTCCGTGTCGATCTGCTCGGCGGTCCTGCGCAGACCCGCCTGGAGATCTGCCACGTCACCCTTCTCGTGCGCGTATCCGAAGTCCTGCAGAGTGAGCTGGTACTGGCCGCCGTCCGGCTGTGCCTCGACCGAGCCGGACTTGGGGTGCCGGGCGATGTCCAAGAACGTCCGGAACGCGGGGTCGGGGTCCAGCGAGGGCGAGTTCTGCGCCTCGATGGTCGAGGGAACGTTGTGGATGGCGTTGGCGAAAGAGACCACCGCCTCGGTGTCCGTGGTCATGTACCGCACCAGCTCCCACGCGGCCTGCTGCTGCCTGCTGCTCGCCGACAGGCCGATGACGGTGCCGCTCACGTAGCCCTTGCCGTAGTCGGCGGTCTGGTCGTCGGGGACCGGCAGCGCCGCGGTGCCGATCTCGAACTTCACGCCGGCGGCCCTGGCCGCGGCCAGCCGCCACTCGCCGTCCAGCTGCATCGCCACCTGCCCCTGGTGGAAGGGGTGCTCGGCGCCCCACTCGTCACCGAAGGAGGACCGGTACTTCTCCAGGCGCTGGAAGCCGCCGAGGCGGTCGACGAGTTGCTTCTGGAAGGTGTACATCTGCGCGAAGGCCGGGTCCTGGGCAATCGCCGACTTTCCCGCGCCGTCGAAGTACTTCACCGGCCCCCACTGCGCGGCGTAATGCATCGGGGTCGTCTCGTACCCGTGGAAGGTGGGCATGAAGCCCAGCTGCTCGTAGCCGTCGCCCTTCATCCTGGTCAGCTTCTCCGCGACCTCGGCAAACTGGCTCCAGGTCTTCGGCGGCTCGCTGATGCCCGCCGCCTCGAACGCGTCCTTGTTGTAGTACAGGCCGTACGCGTCGCTGAGCAGCGGCAGTGTGCACTGGTTGCCCTGGTACTGGGTGTACCGCAGCATGCTCTGCGGAATCGTCTTCTCCTTGTCCAGGCCCGCCTTCCTGAAGAAGGGGTTGAGGTCGGCGAGGACGCCGGACGCACAGAACCTGCCCACGCTGCCGGTGGAGGAGGACGACACCACGTCCGGCGCCTTGTCGCCGCCGGCCCGCAGCGCCTGGTTCAGCTTGTCGTCGGACATGTTGCCGGTGACCCTGACCTTGATGTCCGGGTGCGCCTTCTCGAACCGGGCGACGTTCTCCCGGACCGCCTTGACCTCCTGCGGCCCGCTCCAGCCGTGCCAGAACTCGATCGTCGTCCGCCCGCCGCGGGCATCCTGGGCGGCCGTGCCGTTCTGACCGGTGCAGGCACTGGTCAGAACGAGCGCGGCGATGGCCGCTATTCCGGTGAGAACTTGACCGAACGGGTGCTTTCCGGGCATGGGCATTTTCTCCTGCAGGCTGTGGGGCGGGTCGATCTTGAAGGTGGGGCAGCACCCTAGCCTCATCACCGACACGCATCATGTCCGGCCTGCGGTTCGGACGGTTCCGGTGCCGCTCAGGGGGAGAGAACGGCACCGGAACGCGCTCCGCGCCTCATCCCGGGGAAGGACGAGGCGCGGAACCCGGCGGCCCGCGCAACTTGGGGAACGGGGTGGCGCGCGGGCCTTCCGGAAGCGCTGCCCGTCACCCACACGGCTGGACGGCGCTTCCGGTCACATCCGGGGAAACGTGCCGTGCCCCTCGTCCGGTTCAGATTCCGCGAACTCGTTTCCCGTAGGCCGCGGACAGCACACGAGGCCCCCAGAACAACCTGGTCGG